>DATJYF010000223.1:0-31630 GCA_035499715.1 Opitutaceae bacterium
ATCGCCTCGCCGACGGTCGCGCGATCGGAGGCCAGACCCCAGGCGATGATGCGGTCGAGGTCCGCCGGGGCGGCCGCCATCGTGCTGCCGTTGGGGCCGCTGCGGATCATCCGGCCGTAGGCCTCGGCGTTCATGTGCAGAAATCCCTGGGCCATGCCTGCTGCCGCTTGTTTTGCATCGGCGACGGGCGCGCCCGGCCGCATGGCACCCATGAGAAAGGGCAGGCTGTCGACAATCACGAGCCGACCGACCAACTCAGGATGGTTCGCCGCGAGATCCAGGGCGAGAAATCCACCGAGGCTATGACCAACAACGACGGGATGGTCGAGCCGGTGTTCACGGATGTAGTCGGTTAGTTCTTCGCGTGCTTTCTCCAGCATCGGTCTGCTCGTGATTTGGGCCGGAGTGCCGCCGAAGCCGGCCAGGGAGAGAACATGACATTCGTAGTCAGCGCTGAAATGCGCAACCGTCGTATCCCAGACCGCGCCGGGACAGGCGAGGCCGGGAATGAGGATCATGGGACGTCCGTGGCCGGTCACCTTGACCTGAAAAACGGCGGGATCCGCCGCGGCTGAAGAGCCCGTCACAAGGACAAGCGCGAGGGTGAAGAGCGAGATCGTTTTCATACCCTGCCATGCAAACCGACGACGGCGCCTCACCCGGGTTAAAACGGATGAATGGCCGCAGAAAATGTCGAGCGGTAGAAAAGAGGCCGGCAACCGCCCTTTCGGCAGTGTCTGCAGCCGCGCCGTCTACAGCACCTGGCGGCCGATCGTGCCCTGCAGGCTGGCGCGGTGGGCGGTCGAGCGCATGCGGTCCAGCTCGGCCCGGGCATGGGCGAGGCGATCCTTGAGCCGGAGATTTTTGATGACATCTGTGTAGAAAGGCTGGTCGAGGAAGCGCTCGAGCGATTTCACGTGCCGCTCCCACAGGGCGACGTCCACCTGCTGCTTGGCATCGAGCCGCGCGGCGTACCAGTCGCTGCCGAACAGGTGTTCGCGGGTGAAGAGCGCGCGGATGGCCGGCGCGTCGAGCCCCTGATTTTGGTAATGGCCGTGCACCATGATGTGGAGGAGGGCGCGGAGTGGCGGACAGGCGAGCTCCACGCTGCCGTCATTGAAATAGCTCTCAGCCACGCGGCGGTGCGTGGCGACGATGTTGTCCACGCCGTCGGCGAACACGTCCATGTCCTGCGATTCGGGCCGGAGCATCTCGTCGGTGAAGACGGCATGCGGATTGGTGAAGACGCGGCCGGCATAGATGCGCATGAAGCGCGTGGTGATGCGGTAGCCGAGGCGGCTGGCGAGGACCTTTTTGCCGGCATGCTCGAAATCGGTGCAGCGCTCGAGGCAGCCGTCGGCGATAAGGTTCGCGGCGCTGCGCTCCGGGTTGAGCATGCGCGAAAAGATCTCGGGCACGAGCAGGCTGATGTCGTGGTCGACGCGGACTTTCGGGCCGATGTAGCCCGCGCAAGTGATGAAGACATCGTGGCCGGTGAGGATGAAGGAGACGAGGGCGGCGTTGAGGTCGATAATGGGCGGGAGGGCATTAAAGGGCCCCTTGGTCAGCGCGCCTTCCGAGCCGGCGCCGGTGGTGGAGGGCGATTTTCCCGTCATCGAGCTGATCAATTCCATGAACAGCTCGGGCAGCTCGAGATGATGGATGGGATTGAAGACGCAGAGCGGGCGGATGCCGGCTTCGGGAGGATTGTTGCGGCGGCCGGGGACGACGAGCCGGACCGGACGGAGGAGCGGCGCGCCAGGCGCAAGCTTGCGGCGCAGGCGCTGGGAAAGTTCGGCCAGCGCCGTCTCGCGCGGATAGGCGACGTCGGGCCGGAGCTGGAGATAGCGGGGATTTTTCGAGGGCTTGCCGTCCACCAGACGCGGATGGGCGGAGGAGACGAAATATCGCGGCGAGGCATCGCCGGCCGCGGCTGCCTCCTGGATGAGGCGCTGCATCGGCCCGGTGAAGGCGGAAAACCCGATCGCATCGTCGATCAGCGCCCGGGCGTCGGCGGCCGTGAGCGGTTCGTAATTGGAAATGAAATTTCCCGGGCTGGCCATTTCGGCCTCGGCCTGCCGGTCGTAGCCACGGTGAATGGCCTCGTCCGGCCGCTGGAAGAGCCGGGCTTCGCAGTTTTGGACGAATTTTTCCGAACGCTCCGCACCTGCGACCGGCGCGACCACCGAAGCCGAGATGTCGTCCTCCATCTGGACCTTGGCCGCGGGATGGAAATCCTGCCGCAGGCTGAAAACGCGCCAGGAATCGTCGGCCTCGAAGCCGACGCGCAGGGTGTTCACGACCAGCTTGCGGCCGTCGAGTTTGAGTTCGTTGCCCGGCCGGCCGTTGATCAGGTCGACCGAGAAATGCCGGCGCCAGTCGTCACCCCATTCGGGCTTGTGGAAGCATTTGACGACGAAAACGAGCTCCTTGATGTGCGAGGGAATGGCGTTGAGCCAGGTGTTGTAGGCGTCGGAGTACTCGCGGCGTGAAGGCGTGAGCAGTTTGATCACGCTGCCGAGCGATCGCTCCGGGCTGAGCACGGGCCGGTGATCGCTGGTGCGCCGAGCCGGATCCTTGAAGCGGTTGCTGAAATCGCGGCCGAGGATGGCGGCGACCGCCTCGAAATCGCGGTCGAAGTCGGCGACGAACACATGACCGGGCAGGATCGCATCGGAAATGGCCTTGGAAATCTCGGACTTGCCGCCGCCGGACACGGTGCAGGGTTTGTGGCAGAAGAGACCATCGGCCACGGTGCCCACCAGCCGCCACTGGCCGCGCTCGCCGCGCACCGGTTCCATGTGGACGCGATAGCCGCTGGGCCGGACGTAGGTTTTGTTGGCCAGGAGCAGGAGACGATGCCGGGTGCCGTTGGCGCCGGCCCACGAAGCGGTCTGCGTGCGAAGGTCGAAGACGCTTTCCTCGGGCACGAGCACGACGTCGGGCAGCTCGCGATCGAGGGCGTGGCCCTCCGGTTGCAGCGCAAAGCGGTCGCCATGGCGCGCGACGACGTCGGCGATCGAGTAATCCTTCGGCTCGGCATAGGCGCCGAAATCATCGCTCAGATCGTAGCTGGGGAAGACCAGGGCGCCGCCGGCGTGCTCCTCCTCGGCCGAGCCGTAGAGATTGGCGGCGAAGCTGATCTGTGTCTTCACCTCTTTCTTGCAGTAGCCATAGTAGTTGTCGGCGATGATCGTGACCATCACGCCGCGGGTGTCGCGGGCGCAAAGCTTGAAGGCGGAGCCGTTATTGTAGAGTTCATCCTCGTTTTTCCAGCACATGCCGTCGCGGCGCTGGCGCGGAGTGGCGAGATTCCACGGCGGCAGGCCGGCGATATGCTTGGGCACGGTGGTGAGATGCGGCGCGAGGATGACGCAGCCGGTGTGGCCGGTCCAGCCGTCGAGATCGAGCGCGGCGTCATTCTCGGGCAGAAAGGGATCGCCGGCGTTGCCAAAGATGTTTTCGACAAAATCGAGATTGGAGACGAGCGAGCCGGGGGCGAAAAAGCGGATCTCCATGCGCTTTTCGCCGGTGAAACCGGGAACGGCGGGCACCACGAGCGGGCGCAGCAGCAGCGAAACGATGGTTTCGGCCGGTTGCGTGCAACCGGTCGTGTAGGGCAGGCGCAGCAGCTCGTGCGGCGGCCGCAGGGCGAAGTCGAGCATCCGGGCGAAGACCGCCTTGGGCACGGCCTGCTTGTCGTCCGGCACGGGCAGGCCGCCTTCGGCGATGTGAAACACGCCCTGCGTGGTGCGGCGGTCGTTGGCCGGGTTGTGCAGAACGCCATTGCGCAGCCGGTAGCTTTTCAACAGCGAGGAGGTGAACTGATCGCCGCCGGCGGGCAGCGAAAGCGCGCGGGCCAGGCCGGGCTGGTCGAGCACAAACGTGCGGGGCGGCAGCTGCGGGGCGGGGCCGATGTCGGCGAGATAGCTTTCGAGAAAGCGCTGGATGCGATCGTCCGCCGGGCTGAGGCGGTCGGACAGCCGGCGGGTGATTTCGCGCTGGCGGGCGAAAATCGGCGCGGCGAGATCGATCCACGCGCCGGCCTGGCCGTTCTCCACCGGCTGGCAGCCCAGCAGCGACAGGCGCAGGTTGATGGCATGGCTGAGAGTTTCGCGCAGGGCGGGGACGTCCGTGGTCATAGTGAAGCAGCGTGGCACCATAGTGGCGCCGACCGCGGAGTAAAGAGCGGGCGCGGGCTTTTTCAGGTGCCCCGCCGGTTGCCGTAAAGCTCGATCTGCAGCCGGTGGCCATAGCGGTAGCCGCGGGCCTTGCACAGGTCGGCGAGCCAGGCGGCGCGCTCGCGCATCGTTTCCGGCGTGCGCGCCTCGGGCATGAGGAAAATTTTGTGCCGGGGGATGTCGCACCCGAGTTTTTCCAGCATGCCCTCGAGCTCCTCCACGTCCGCCGGCTGGGAAACGACGAACTTGAACTGATGGGCATAGCCGTTGACCCAGGCCCGGACCACCTCCGGCTGCCAGCGCGTGGCTTCGTGCTTTTTCCGCCAGGCCGCGTGCGCCTTTGCGTCCGGCGCGGAATGGAGCAGCTTCGGCGAGAGCGAGGCGAGGTCGCAAGCGATGCCGTCCGGCGCGATCGTCGCCGCGGTCTCGATGGTGACATGGTAGCCGAGCAGCTGCAATTCGCCCGCCAGCTCGCGCAGGCGCGGAGCGATCATCGGCTCGCCGCCGGTCAGCACCGCATGCCGCGCGGGATGCCGCTGCACTTCGGCGACGATTTCCCCGAGGGCGAGCGGGCGGCCTTCCGGCTCCCAGGAGGCGTAGGGCGTGTCGCACCAGGCGCAGCGCAAATTGCAGCCGCTGGTGCGCACGAAGACCGAAGGCACGCCTGTCAGCTCGCCTTCGCCCTGGAGCGAATGAAAAATTTCCGCAATGAGCATCTTATCGCTTTGGTTTCGGCGGCAGGGGCGCCGTCGAGGCGTAAGCGGTCGGGTCGGGCAGGCCGGCAAGCGTGAAGGCTTCGCGCCGCTCCACGCAGGTGCCGCAGGTGCCGCAGTGCACGGCACCGCCCTTGTAACACGACCAGGTGCGCGCGAAATCCACGCCCAGCCGCGCCCCTTCGGCCGCGATCTGCGCCTTGTTCAGGGCGATGAACGGTCGCAGCAGTTTTATCCCCGCATAGGTGCCGGCGCGCATCGCCTCCGCCATGGCCTGCATGAAATCCTCCCGGCAATCGGGATAAATTGCGTGATCGCCGCCGTGGGCCGCGATGACGAGACCCTCCGCGCCGATGCTTTCGGCCATGCCCGCCGCGATCGACAGCATGATGGCATTGCGGAACGGCACCACCGTCTGCTTCATGGTCTCAGCCTCGTAATGCCCGTCGGGAATTTTGCCATCGTTTTGCAACAACGCTGACGAGAAAAGCCGCCCGACAAAGTCCAGCGAAACGAGCTCATGCCGCCGGCCGAGCGCCGCCGCATGCTCGCGCGCGAAGGGAAGCTCGCGGGCGTTGTGTTTCGCGCCGTAGTCAAAGCTGACCACCGCCATGATTTCGTGCTCGCGCCGCGCCCAATGGAGCGCGGTCACGGAATCCATCCCGCCGGAGCAGAGCACGACGACTTTCATGGAATGAACATTGGGGCATATTTTGGTTCAAAAGTCACAAAAAAGCGTCGCCGGGCGGCTGGACAATTCCGCGCCTGCCGACGATTCGTTTTTGACCGCCCCGGCCGAAGCCATTTGTTTCTTCCTGGATTTTCAACCTGTTTTGAACTCGTCGCCCACCCATCATCTCATCGACCAACCGGAGCAACTCTCGCCGCTTCTCGCCGCCCTTGACCGTGTGTCGGAGGTGGCGCTCGATACCGAAGCCGACAATCTCTTCCACTACCGGACGCGCGTCTGCCTGCTGCAATTTTTCGTGGCGGGAGAAATCCATCTGGTCGACGTGCTCGCGCCGCTCGAGCTGGCGCCGCTCTGGCAGCGTCTGGCGCCGAAACATCTCGTCATGCACGGGAGCGACTTTGACCTGCGCCTGCTGCATGACCTGTGCGGTTTCACCGCCGGCGGCCTGTTCGACACGATGCTGGCCGCGCAGCTGCTCGGCCGCACCCGCATCGGCCTGGCTTCGCTCCTCGAACAGCATTTCGGCGTGACGCTCGACAAGGACGGCCAGAAGGCCAACTGGTCGCGCCGGCCGATCAGCGCCGACCTGCTGGCCTATGCCGCGCTCGATGTTCTTCATCTGCCGGCCCTGCGCGACATTCTCCGTGCCGAACTGGCCGCGCTGGGCCGTCTCGAATGGCTCGACCAGCAATGCCAGCGCCAGATCGCGGCCGGAACCGACGGCTTCGCGCCGCCCGACGAGAACGACTGGCGCATCGGCCGCAGCGAACGGCTCCGCGGCCGCGGTCTGGCCGTGCTCCACGCCGTCTGGCACTGGCGGGAAGCCACCGCGCGCCGCCTCGACGTGCCGCCGTTCAAGGTTTGCGGCAATGAATTCCTGCTCAAAGTCGCCGAGTCCGCCGAACGCGGCGCAGCCGCCACGGCGATCCTGGCGGACGCTCATCTCGGCAAGCGGCACACCATGCTCGCATCCTCGCTGGCGGAGGCGGTCCATGCCGGCCTGGCCCGCGATCCGCACACCCTGCCCCGCCGGCGCGGCCGCAACGGCGATTTTTCCCCGCTCACCGCCGAGGAGATTGCCTTCCAGGACGCGCTCAAGGCTGACCGCGACCGCGTCGCCGCCCAGCTTCAGCTCGATCCCACGCTGATCGCGAACCGCGCCCAGCTCGCGCAACTCGCCCGCGCGCCCGCGCGCCTGACCGAAATCCTGCTGCCGTGGCAGGCCGGGCTGATGCGCCAGACCCCGGCGTTGCAGCAGGGATAGCCGGTCCGCCTCCCATGCCCGAAACCGCCAATATCGCGCGCCACCTCGCGCTGATGGCCGCGCGCGCGCCGCGCCAGGCGGCGCTCAAGATTCCCCGCGGCCGCGCCACCGCCGGAGGGATCGATTATCTCACGCTCGATTTTGCCGGACTCGCGGCCGAGACCGCGGCCTGGCAAAAACGCCTCGTCACCCGCGGCGTGCGCCCCGGCGACCGCGCGCTCGTCATGGTCCGGCCCGGCCTGCCGCTCATCGCCTCCGTCTTCGCGCTTTTCGCCCTCGGCGCCGTGCCGGTCATCATCGATCCCGGCATGGGCCGGAAAAATTTTCTCGCCTGCGTAACCCGCTCCCGCCCGCGCGTGCTCGTCGGCGTGCCGCTCGCGCAATTTTTCAGCCGGATTTTCCGCGCGCCGTTCCGCAGCGTGCAGCTGCGCGTGGCGGCGAGCGCAAAACTCACCGCGCGGCTGGCTGCGCCGGACGGGGCCGCGCTGGCGCCGGAGATCGGCAACGCCGCCGCCACCGACCTGGCCGCGATCCTTTTCACTTCCGGTTCCACCGGCGCGCCGAAAGGCGTCTGCTACAGGCACGGCATGTTCGAGGCGCAGATTCGTCTCATCCGGGAAGCCTATGGCATCGAGCCGGGCGAGGTCGATTTGCCGCTCCTGCCGGTGTTCGCCCTCTTCAATCCCGCGCTGGGCCTGACCACCATCGTGCCCGAAATCGATCCGCGGCGGCCCGCGGCCGCCGATCCGGCCGCGATCGTCCAGGCCATCCGTCAGGAAAATGTCACCAACTCCTTCGGCTCACCTACCCTCTGGCGCAAAATCGGCGGCTATTGCATGGCGGAAAAAATCGCTTTGCCCAGCCTGCGTCGGGTGCTTTGCGCCGGCGCGCCCGTGCCCGCCGATCTCTGGCAAAATTTTCGCACGTGGCTTCCGCAAGGCCGGCTCCACAGCCCCTATGGCGCAACCGAGGCGTTGCCGGTGAGCACCGTGTCGGCGGAAGAAATCGATCCGGCATCGGTGCGCGGCGCCTGCGTGGGCCGCCCGCTGGCCGGTATCGAGGCCCGGATCATCGTCCTCACGGACGCACCCATCGCGACGCTGGAGGCGGCGCGCCCTGTCCCATCCGGTGAGACCGGAGAAATCATCGTGCGCGGCCCGGTGGTGACCAAAACCTACGATGCGCTGCCCGAAGCCACCGCCGCCGCCAAAATTCCCGCGGCGGACGGCGCGATCTGGCATCGCATGGGCGATTGCGGCTACCTCGACCCGGCCGGCCGGCTCTGGTTCTGTGGCCGCAAGGCCGAGCGGGTCGAGACCGCGGCCGGCCCGATGTTCACGGAGCCCTGCGAGCAGGTTTTTCGCGCCCATCCGCGCGTGGCACGTTGCGCGCTTATCGGTCTCGGTTCCCGCGGCGCGCAACGGCCCGCCATTGTGATCGAAGCGAAGCCGAAAAATCCCGGCGAGGCGCGGACCTGGGCCGGGCAGTTGCGGGTGCTCGCCCGGCAGCATCCGCATACGGCGACCATCAGCCTTTTTTATTTCCATCCCAACTTTCCCGTGGATGTCCGTCACAACGCCAAAATCCACCGGCTGGCGCTCGCCCAATGGGCGGCGACGGCAAAGGGCTTCGAAGCCGATCGGTGAATCCACGGGACGCGGCGCCGAAATCGTGTGCAGAGGAAACATTGGCAAATTTTCCCTGCGCCCCCACGATTCCTCCGTGTCCTCTGCGTCCCTCATGGGTCCGGCTCTTGTCACCGGCGGCACCGGCTTTCTCGGCCGACGGCTGGTAGAGCGCCTGCTCGCGCAGGGCCGCGCCGTCATTGTGCTGGCCCGCCGGCCCGCGCCGGATTTCGCGGCGTTGGGCGTACATTTCATTTCCGCCGACCTGGCCGACGCCGGCGCCGTGAAGGCCGCCTGCACGGGCGTGGCAACCATTTTTCATACCGCCGCCAAGGTCGGCGTGTGGGGTCGATACGATGATTTTTATCGCATCAATGTGCTGGGCACCCGGGCGCTGCTCGACGGCGGCCGCACCCACGGAGTGAAACAGTTTGTCCACACCAGCACGCCGAGCGTGGTTTACAACGGGCGCGATCTCGCCGGCGCGGATGAGTCGCTCCCGCTCACGACCCGATGCCCGGCGGCTTATCCGCTGACCAAGGCCATGGCCGAAAAAGAAGTGCTCGCGGCCAATTCCGCGGCGCTGCACACCGTCGCGCTGCGGCCGCATTTGATCTGGGGTCCGGGCGATCCCCACCTTGTGCCGCGACTGCTCGCCCGGGCCCGCGCCGGCCGGCTGCGGATCGTCGGCGACGGCAAAAACCGGGTCGACATGGTGCAGGTCGACAATGCCGTCGACGCGCATCTTGCGGCGGAGCAGGCGCTGCGCTCCTCGCCGGCTTCAGCCGCGGCGGGCCGGGCTTATTTCATCACCAACGGCGAGCCGATCATGCTTTGGGACTGGATCAACGGTCTGCTCACGGCGGTCGGACTGACGCCGGTGACAAAAAAAATTCCACTCCGCGCCGCCACGATGCTCGGCGCGGCCTGCGAGCTGGCCTGGCGCGCCCTGCCGCTGCGCGGCGAACCGCCGATGACGCGTTTCGTCGCCGCAGAACTGGCGAAAGACCATTGGTTCAATATCGGCGCGGCACGGCGCGACCTGGGTTACGCGCCGCGGGTGAGCATGGCCGAGGGCACGGCGGAGCTTGTCCGCTCGCTCAATTATTTTTAATGCCGGGCAGCCGGCTGGCAGTTTTGTAATATAATCCGTTACAAAATTACCGTAAGCATGGCCGGAAAAATGGGAAGGGCAGATCCAGGCGGTGGGAAAATGTCACGCACTCCCGCGCTGGCGCACGGCCTCGAAAAGCGTGATGATCGTGGCCATCGCGACGTTGAGCGAATCGGCCTGGCCGGCCATGGGAATGCGCACACGCAGGTCGGCATGTTTCAGCCAGAATTCGCTCAGTCCGTACTGCTCGCTGCCCATCACGACGGCGATCGGCCCGCGCAGATCCGCCGCGGTGTAAAGCTGGTCGGCCGCCGGCGTGGTGGCCACGGCGGGGATTTTATTTTGCTTCAGCCAGTCGTGCACCGCTGCGCTTTCGGCCACGACCAGCGGCACGGCGAAAAGCACGCCGGTCGACGCGCGCACCACATTCGGGTTGAAAATGTCCGTCACCGGATCGCAGACGATGACCGCATGGCAGCCGGCGGCGTCGGCGCTGCGGAGGATGGTGCCGAGATTGCCGGGCTTTTCGATCGCCTCGACTACGAGCAGAAACGGCGACGGCGGCAGGACGAGATCGGCCAGCGCGTGGCGCCATTGCGGCGCGATCGCGAGCAGGCCGTCCGGGCGCTCGCGGTAGGCGGCCTTGGCAAAAACATTTTTCGGCAGTTCAAACAGCTGGGCGCCGGCCGCCTCCGCCTGCGCCAGCAGCGCCGGCTCGTTTTCGCCCAGAAACCAGTCCGGCGAGTAATACAATTCGCGCAGCGGCACCTTTTTTTCGAGCGCGCGGCGGATTTCCCGGTAACCCTCGACCAGGAATACGCCCGCTTCGTCGCGCGGGCGGCGGTCGCGCAGCTTCACGAGCTGTTTCACGCGCGGATTTTGCAGGCTGGTGATTTTCTCCGGTGGCACGGCAGGTTTATGAACCACAAAGGCACGGAGGACACGGAGAAATTATGCTTTCGATAAAAACATTTCTCTGTGTCCTCTGTATCCTTGTGGCCAAGAAAAAATTCAACGATCGTCCCTTCGCCTATCACGAGGAAATCGAGCTGGAGATTTCCACCCTGACCAACCTCGGACTGGGGCTGGGCCGGGTGTCGGCGGCCGGGGTGGAAAACTGGGTGGTGATGGTGCCGTTCGGCCTGCCCGGCGAGCGGGTGCGCGTCCGGGTATATCGCAACCACAAGAATTTTTCCGAGGCGGACCTCATCGAAGTCCGGCAGCCTGCGCCGCAGCGCGTGGCGCCGCGTTGCGCGCTGTTCGGCCGGTGCGGCGGCTGCCAGTACCAGCATCTGGCCTACGCCGCGCAGCTCGGCTGGAAGCGCCGCCAGGTGGCGGAATTGCTCGAGCACCTTGCCGGCGTGCGGTTTGAAGTTTCGCCGGTTATCGGCTCGCCGCGCGAATTCGGCTACCGCTCGAAGATCACGCCGCATTTCGCCACGCCGCGTGCCGACCGGGAACCGGCCATCGGTTTTTTGCGGCAGGGCACGCGTTTTGACATCGTCGACGTGCCGCGCTGCGAAATCGCGACCGACGCGATCAACGAAAAACTGGCCGCCGTGCGCGCGGAGGTGCGCGCGGAAGCGGCGCGGGGCGGATTTTCGCGCGGCGCCACCCTGCTGCTGCGCGAGGCCGGCGGCGTGGTCACGACCGATTATGACGCGGTCATCACCGAGAATGTCGGCGGCCTGAAACTGCGTTTTCTGGCGCGGGATTTTTTCCAGAACAATCCATCCATCCTGCCGGACTTCGCCGCCTACGTGCGCAGGCAGGCCGCCGCGGGCGGTGCGCGGTTCCTGGTGGACGCTTATTGCGGCAGCGGACTTTTCGCGCTCACGGCGGCGGGTGCGTTCGAACGCGTGACCGGCGTGGAGATCAGCGAAACCAGCGTCGGTTTTGCCCGTGAAAACGCGGTGGCCAACGGCATCGCGAATGCCGCCTTTCAGACCGGCGAAGCCGGCACGATTTTCGCCGGGCTCGATTTTCCGCCGGCCGGGACGGCGGTCGTGATCGACCCGCCGCGCAAGGGCTGCGACGAGAATTTCTTGCAGCAGCTCCTGGCCTTCGCGCCCTGCACGGTGGTTTACGTCTCCTGCGATCCAGCCACACAGATGCGCGACCTCCGGCATTTTCTCGCCGCCGGCTACAGCCTCCGCGCGGTGCAGCCGTTCGATCTTTTTCCGCAGACCCGCCATCTGGAATGCGTGATCACGCTGCAGCGCACGGCCGCACCAGCCGGTCCGCCTTTGTAATATAATACGTTACAAATCCAGGCAGGCGCTGGCTTGAATTCAGCGCGATTCCATCCACTCCGGCGAGGAATAGTGCTCGATCAGCGCCTCAACCTCGCCGTCGGCAAACTCGGGCCAGGGCGACGGCTGCAATTCCACGCCGAGCGCGCCGGCAAGGCCGGCGGCAAATTTCTCCGCGAAGGCGTCCCAGTCCAGCGGCCCCGCCGCGGGTTTCCAGATCGAGCCCTGCATGAGCAGGCCGTGCTTGTTGCGTTTCTGCGCGGCGCCGGCGACCTTCGCCCCGGTGCGTTCATGGAGCACGTCGTAGATTTCGGGTTTTTGGAAGCACACCCCGGGCAGGCTGCCGGCGTTTTCGTCGCGGTGCTCCTTCAGCGCGACGGGCGCGCCCAGCGCCCGGAACGCCTCGGCCATGACGGCATGCACCACGCGATAGGACTGGGTGGCGCGTTCGGCTTCGAGCGGATGGCCGCGCGGGATGACGAGGGTATAGGTCCAGTCTTCGCGGTGGTCGACGACGCCGCCGCCGGTCGGCCGCCGGCAGAGATCGAAATGGCCGGCGGGAAGTTGCGCGCGCACGAAATCGAGCGGCTGGCTCAGGCCGAAGGTGAAGGCCGGCGACCGCCATTCGTAATGCCGGAAACGCGCCGCGGCCGCCTGCGGGTAACGTTGCAACAGCAGAAAATCCAGCGCCATGTTTTCGGCCGCGCCGCCGGTGCGCGTGGGCAGGAGGTGCAGGATCATTTTTTGTTTGCCCGCCCGCCTGCGCCCAAGGGCTGCAACTCCAGCTCCATCTCGGAAAGATTGTTGAAGCGGGCAAAGGTGGAGGCGCCGAGCAGCACGTCGTTGGGCACGGCCGGCTCGTTTTTGATCACCGCCAGCAGAAGCAGCCCGAAGAACGGCGGCTTCAAATCGGGCAGGTTCCGGGCGGCCGGCACGCCGTTGGTCACGATCATGATTTTTCCCGATGGCCCGCCATAGACCCTGTAGTCCTCCTCGCCCTTGCCGCCGAAACGGGGGACGATCAGCGGATGGGCGGCGGTGTAATGCGTAATGCGCTCGAGAAACCAGGTTTTCATTTCCGCCAGGTGTTCGACGCTCCGGCGGAATTGCAGCGGATAGGGCGCGTTCACCTTCACTTTTCCGGCCTGCATGTCCTGCAAGAGGCCGTCGAAATCATAGCGGAGCAGATACGGCTCGCGAATTTCCTGGAGAAATTCGCGGCGCGGGGCCGGGTTCTGGGGATTGCGCTCCGCGGCGGGAACGCCGGTCGTGGCGGATTTTTCCCCCGGCGCGGGGTTCACCGGTGATGGCGGGACCGGCGGCGGCACGGAGGCGGATGGCGCGGGCGGGGCGGGCGCAGCGGCCGGCTTTTTGCGGGCGTGCACGACCACGCCGCCGACGGTCGCAAGCGCAACGAGGGCGAGCGCGAGCGCCGGCAACAGCCAGCGGGACGGCTTTTTCGCCGGCGCGGAGGGCGCGGCCGCGGGCTGGTCCGTCTGCGCCTCGAGCAGGAGGCGGTAGATCGGCACGGCTTGGGCGATGTTTTTCAACTCGCGCGCACCGAGGTAAGCGGCCTGCAGCTCGAGTTTGTTTTTCACGACGTCATAAACCGTCTGTGAGATGCAAATGCCTCCGGGTTCAGCCTCGGCCTGGAGACGCGCGGCGATGTTGACGCCGTCGCCCATGATGTCCTGTTCCTGCACGAGCACGTCGCCGAGATGAATGCCGATGCGGTGTTGCAGCACGTCGGCGGGCGGAAGGGATTTTTCCTGGGCGGCAAAATGCCGCTGCATGTCGAGCGCGCAGGCCACGGCCTCGACCGCGCTGGCGAAATAGCAGAGCAGGCCGTCGCCGGTGGTCTTGAGGACGGCGCCGCCGCGGGCGGTGCAGAGCCGGCGCATTTCGGCGAAGTCGCGGTTGACGAGGGCGAGGGTTTTCATCTCATCGCGCTGCATCCGGGCGGAAAACGACACGGCGTCGGTGAAAACGATGGCGGCGAGCGTGCGCGAGCCCAGGCGTCCGAATGGAGGCTGCGAAATTTCCATGAAAGAGGCGGCCGGAAGGCTAAGCGTCGCCGCCGCGGCGGGGCAATGCGATTAACGCCGCCTAAGTGCGCTCCGGCGGTGCGCCGAACAGCGCCGGATCGACGTGCCAGAGGGCGTGCCAGCGGCGGCGGCCGGATTTCTTGTGCACGCCGCCGGCCGGTTCGAAGGCGAGGACGGCGCCCTTTTTGACCTCGAATCCCACCGGGCGAAGCTTGCCCCGCACGAGCAGGGTGGCGAGCGCGCTCAGATGCGGCTCGTGGCCGACCAGCGCGAGATTCATGCTTGTATCCATTTCCTCGATGCGCGTGACGATCTCGACCGGATCATCCTCGGGCAGCAGTCCCGGCGTTTCGACCAGCGCGGCGTCGAGCTTGAGGCCCTCGGCGAGCAGGCGGGCGGTTTCCAGCGAGCGGGCGAGCGGACTGTGCCAGAATTGGGCGGGCCGCAGGGCGTTGTTGCGCTGGAAGAACGCCACCAGGCGGCCGCACTCGGCGCGGCCGCGCGCGCTGAGCGGGCGGAGGGAATTTTCCTGTTCGGCGACGGCGTCGGCGTGGCGGATCAGATAAAGTTGCACGCGGTGTTTTTGGCGGAGGCGGCGCCCGCCGTCGAGTTTAGAGGAGGGGAAAACACGGGCCGGCGGGCGGCCCCTTTCGCCCGCCCTAGGGGTTGGCGTCCAGCAGCGTGCGGATGGCGCGCAGGAGCACGCTGAGCTCAAAAGGCTTGGCCAGGCAGGTCTGGTGTTCGCCCGGGAGCCAGGTGAGCGGTTGCAGGGAAGAGCGACCGGTGTCGATCAGGCGCAGGCCGGGCCGGACGACGTGGAGGGCGCGGGCCAGTTTTTCATTTTCTCCGGCCGGATCGCCCAGCTGGACAACGAGCAGATGAATCGGGCCGCGGCGGCGCGCCTCGCGGAGCGCTTCGCCGGCGCGCCGGGCGGCGAGCACCTTGTAGCCGTCGGCGGTGAGGATGCCGGCGACCATTTTGCGCACGACGTCGTCCTCCTCGACGAGCAGCACGGTCTCGCGTCCGCGGGTGGCGGGGAGCGAGGGCAGACCGTTGGAAAGATTGGCCGCGCGCTCGCGCACGGCGGGGAGGAAAATTTCAAACGTGGTGCCGACGCCGGGCGCGCTGTGGACCTGGAGGTAGCCGCCGCTTTGCTGCACCACGCCGTAGACCATGGCCAGGCCGAGGCCGGTGCCCTTGCCGGCCTCCTTGGTGGTGAAAAACGGCTCGAACAGCTGGGCCTGGGTGGTGGCGTCCATGCCGATGCCGTTGTCGCTGACGGCGAGCAGGACGTAGCGGCCGGGCGGGGTGTCGGTGACGCGGCGGTTCATGCCGTGCTTGATTTCGCGCAAGACGGTGCTGATGGTGACGCCGCCGTGCCGGCGGAGGGCATCGCGGGCGTTGAGGGTGAGATTGAGCAGCACTTGCTGTAGCTGGGCGGGATCGGCGCGGACATTGGGCAGGCCGGGGGCGAGATCGAGGTGAAGCCGGCCGGAGGCGCCGAGGAAGCGGCCGAGGATGGCGGCGTGGTCCCGCACCAGGCGGTTGAGGTTGATCACGTGCGGGTGCAGCTCCTGGCGGCGGCTGAAGGCGAGAAGCTGGCGCACGAGCACGGCGGCCTTCTGGCCGGCGGCATGAATCTCATGAACCTCGCGGCGCGAGGGGTCGTGGGCGGGCAGGCGCGCGGCGAGGATTTCGCAGTAGCCGTTGATGACCGAAAGCAGGTTGTTGAAGTCATGGGCGACGCCGCCGGCCAGGCGCCCGACGGCGTCGAGGCGCTGCGAGTGGACCAGCGCCTCCTGCAAGCGGCGCTTGTCCGTCATGTCGCGGTAGGTGCCGACGATGTGCGTGGCGCGGCGGCGGGCATCGAACAACGGACTGAAATTCCACGCGGCATAGACCGGGGCGCCGGACTTGCAGGCCAGGTAGCCTTCGCCGGAGAGCACGGCGCCGGGCTCGAAATTTCTGAGCCAGGGACGCAGGCGAACGAGCATGGTGGCGGCATCGGCGTGGAAAAACGCATGCCCCCGGCCGACCAGCTCGGCCGAACCATAGCCGGTCATCTCGCACAAACGGCCGTTGGCAAAAAGGAGGGGCAGGCCGCTGGCGCGGAGCCTGGGTTCCGCCAGGAAAACCCCCTCGCCCAGCCCGCGCAATGCGGTGGCGAGCAGCGCGGCGGCGGCGCGGGCGGCCTTGGGGCGGGGCTTCGTCTGACCGGGCGGCTTTTTTCGCATGGGGCGGACGCGGGCTCAGGGCGCGAGACGCTCGACGAGCCATTCGCCGTTTTTTTCGCGGCGGTAGCGCAGACGGTCGTGCAAACGGCTGCGCCGGCCCTGCCAGAATTCAACCGTTTCCGGAATGAGGCGGAAACCGCCCCAGTGCGGAGGCAGCGGCACCTCGGCGCCGGCATATTTTTTTTCCAGCATTTTCATCGCTTCATCGAGAACCGCGCGGCCGGAGATGATCGCGCTCTGGGGCGAGGCCCATGCCGCCAGCTGGCTCAGGCGCGGCCGGGAGTGGAAATAGGCTTCCGCCTCTTCGCGCGCGACGCGCACCACCGGCCCTTCGGCGGCGACCTGGCGTTCGAGCGCGATCCAGGGGAAGAGCAGCGCGGCGCGGGGGTTGGCCTCAAGTTCGCGGCCTTTGCGGCTGTCGAAATTCGTGTAGAAAACGAAGCCGCGGCCATCGAGGCCCTTGAGCAGCATGGTGCGGGCGGCCGGCCGGCCGTCGCGGCCCGCGGTGGCGACGGTCATGGCGTTGGGCTCGGGAATTTTCGCCGCCTCGGCCTCCTGGAACCATTTTTCGAACTGGCGGAACGGATCGCGCGCAAGATCCTTCTCGGACAGTCCGGCCAGGTTGTAATCGTGGCGGAGTTCGGCGTAGAAGGGCATTTTTTCCAACGTTTGTCCGGCTTTGCGCGCCATGTCAAAAATCATCGCCGCCGCCGGCGATGAAAATCGCGGGCGGGAATCGCGCCGGCGGGTTTTCCGGCCCGGCAACCTCCGGGCCGTCCCGCAATAAGTCTTTCCAAGTCGGCGCGGGATGGATAGTGGAGCAGGCCTCGGTGGTGCATCCGGCGCCGCATTTCCGGTGTTTCCGCGCCGCCGGCGTCGACGTTTTCCGCCATGCCGCTCAATCCCGCCTCCCACCTCGACCGTTACGCGCACGACGACATCCGGCTGCTGCAGACGCTGGTGCGCCTGCGCACGGTGAATCCGCCCGGCGAAAACTACGATGCGATCACCTCGCTGCTGGCGCGCGAACTGGCGGCGCTCGGGTTCGCGACCCGGCGTTTCACCCTGCCGTCCGCCTTGTTGAAAAAACACCTGCCGCCGGACCAGTGGGATCACCCGCGTTTCAACGTCCTCGGCCGCTGGAACGCCGGCGCCGCGAAGACGGTTCATTTCAACGCCCACTACGATGTTGTTCCCGCCGGCGGCGCGTGGCGGCACGGCGACCCGTTCAGCGGATCGCTCGAGCGCGGCTGGGTTTACGGGCGCGGCGCGGCCGACATGAAGGGCTCCATCGCCAGCCTGCTCCTCGCCCTCCGGGCGCTGCGGGCCACGCGCACGCCGCCGCGCTGCAACGTCGAGGTGTCGTTCACCGCCGATGAGGAGACGGACAGCGCGCTCGGCTCCGACTGGCTGGTCCGCCACGCCGACCTGCGGGCCGACTATGCGGTCGTGATGGAGGGAGGCGAGGGCCGCGCCATCTGTTGCGGCCACAACGGCGTGCTGTGGTTCAACGTCATCGTGCACGGCCGGGCCGCGCATGGTTCGAAGCCGGAGCACGGCGTCAACGCGCTGGAGAAGATGTCCGCCCTCGTGCTCGCGCTGGAAGACTACAAGAAGCTCATCGCCCGCCGCGCCTTCGTCACGCCGGAGGGCAAGACCATGCGACCCACGCTCAACGTCGGCGGGGTTTTCGCCGCCGGGTCCGGAGTGAAAATCAACACCGTGCCGGCGTTCGCCAGCTTCACCCTCGACCGACGCGTCATTCCGGTCGAAAACCACGAGGCCGCCGAGCGCGAGCTGCGCGCCTTTCTCGCCGCCGCGGCGCGGAAGATTTCCCAGTGCCAGATCACAGTCGAGAAGATCTCGGAGAATTTTTCCTGTTTCGCGCCGCCCGCGCATCCGTTCTTTGCCGCCATGGCCGCCAGTGTCGGCCGTGTCCGCCGCACCCGGCCGGTCTTCAGCGTGTCCACCGGCTTCAACGACATGCATTTCTTTGCCCATCACCTCAAGATTCCCACGCTCGGCTACGGTCCGGGCGGCGAGAATTATCACGCAGTGGATGAGCGAGCGCCGGTGCGTGATCTGGTGCTGACCGCGAAGATTTATATCGATCTCCTGACGACATTCCCGGGATGAAGGGCGGGCCCGCCGGGGGGGCGGAGCCTCAGGCCGCCGCGACCGTGGTTTCGAGGGGCGCGGCTGTCACGGGGAGCGCGGGCAGGAAAACTTCGAAGGTCGTGCCGACGTCCAGCTGGGATTTGACACGGATAAAACCGCCGTGGCGTTTCACGATGTTGTGGGTGATGGCGAGGCCGAGGCCGGTGCCGCGCGCCTTCGTCGTGTAGAAAGGTTCGAAAATCCGGCCCAGCCGGTCGGCCGGAATGCCGGGGCCGTTGTCCGTCACGGTCAGGCAGATGAAGTCCGCCGGCATGGGCGGGGCGCTTCCGCCGCTGACTTGCAGGCGGTTTTCCAGCCGCACCTCGATGAGGCCGCCGCGCGAGCCGAGGGCCTGCGCCGCGTTGCGGACGAGATTGGTGATGACCTGGCGGATTTGCCGGGAGTCCGCCTCCGTCTTGCGGACGTCTTCGGCCAAATTGAATTTCAACTGGGCATTGCTGCCCTGGATGCCGACCTGGGCTGATTCTTCAATGATGCCGGCCAGACAGAGCGGAGACTTGGTCGGCTCGGTGCCGCGGGCGAAATCGAGCATCTCCTGGGTGAGCTCGCGGGCCCGCCAGCCGGTGCGCTCGGCTTGCTCCAGCCAGCCGGCGATTTTGGGCGGCAGGTTATCGCCACAACTGCGGGCCGCATCCAGAAATCCGAGCATGACCGTAAGGTAGGTGTTGAAATCATGCGCGAGTCCGCCGGCCATCTGGCCGAGGGATTCGAGCCGCGCAAAACGGGACTCCCGCTCGCGCTGCTGCTCGAGTTCCTTGCGGCTCGAGACGTCGTGGAAAAACAGGAAGGCGCCGCTGGCCCGGCCCCGCGCATCATGGACGGGCAGGGCGTGGATTTCCAGCGCCACGGTGCGGCCATCGGCGATCACCGCGTCGGCTTCGCCGTGCCAGGGCTGCCCGGCCGTCGAGGCCGCGGTGAGCCGTGCGACGGTTTCGGATTGCTTGAAAATCAGCCCGCGCTGGCAGTCCTCGTCGAAATGGGCGGCGTGCTCGCCGAAGAGCGTCGTGTGCGCGGCATTCTGAAAACGAGTCCGCCCGCTGGCATCTTGAAATGACAGCGCTCCGTCCGTGTTGGCCAGCACGGTCGCCAGGCTCATGTGTTCCGGCGACAACACCGGCATTTCCTTGGCCGAGTCTTCCGATGCGGTCTCGCGACGTTTCCAAAAATGCAGCCCCAGGGCTCCAATCAGCCCCCATGACACACTTTGGGCAAGAAGCAGTAATGCGGAATTCGTAATCACGTCGGGATAACACCCTAAAACTATAATTAATCGGGTTCGTCAACTATTTTTGCTAAAAAAATGTTTAAAAAACCAGCAAATCAGTTATAATTGTAAATTATTAGCAAAATAAATTACAAATATTCAACGAGTTTTGTAAATCTCACCAAAATCTTTGCAAAACGAAAATTTTTAAAAAATTACATTTTCGCCGTCAAAATGAATGGCAATAGAGGTGGATGACAGGAAATCACCTCATCTTTTTGATCTTTTGGTACGAAGCCAAAATTCCTTTGCGCGGGCGCTCAATCGTATTGCGCCAGCGGTGTGGAAGTTAATCTGGCCTTATTAGAGCGGCAACTTAATCGCCGGCTGCGGGGGTAGAACTTGTAAGCGGCGGAGGGCGGCACTAGCCTCTGGGCCATCCGAAAAACCCTTAACCAAAAAATGGAGGTTGGCCATGCCAGCAATAACGGTCCATTTGGAAGCAGAGGAATTTGATGCAGTCGAGCGGCTCGCCGAGTCGCTGCAACTCAAGCCCGAGGATGTCGCCTACAGTGCGTTGAACCGCCTGATGCTCAAGGCGCGCGATCCCGAAATCAAAAACGACATCCAGCACACGCGCAACTGGCGCCGGGCCAATCTGCCGCTGTGGAGCGATTCCGCCTGTTCGCGGCACGCCTACGAAGGCAAGCCCGACGATCAGCCCCGTCCCAGCTCCTACCGTTAGCGCGGCCGCAAATTTGCCGCGCGGGATTGCGGCGGAGGGCCCGGGCCGTAAGGTGGGCGCGTTTTTGCATGCCTGCGGCCCGGCCTGACCTCTACGATCTGACCCGTGACGAACTCCAACGCCTTTTGGTGCGGTGGAATTTCAGTCCGGTGCACGCCGCCACGTTGTGGCGTGGGCTTTACCTCGAACTGGCCGGATCGTTTGACGCCATGCCGGAGGTTCCGGCCAAAGTGCGCGCCCGGCTCGCGGAGGAGACGCGCGTCGGCCTGGCGCCGGTCGTCCGGGCCACCGACTCGGGCGACGGCTTCACCCGGAAATTTCTCCTCGCGCTCGGCGACGGGTGCGTGATCGAGACCGTGCTGATGCGGTTCACCGGCCGGGTGACGGCGTGCGTGAGTTCGCAGGCCGGCTGCGCGATGGGCTGCGTGTTTTGCGCCACGGGGCAGGCGGGCTTCCAGCGCCAGCTCACGCCCGGCGAGATCGTGGCCCAGGCGGTGCACGTCGCCCGGGTGCTGCGCGCGGCGCGCGAGCCGCACCGGTTGCGCAACGTCGTGCTCATGGGCATGGGCGAGCCGCTGCACAACTACGAGGCCGTGATGCGCGCGGTGGACATCCTGCGCGACCAAAACGGCCTCGCCCTCGCCGCCAGCCGCATCACGCTCAGCACGGTCGGTGTCGTGCCCGGCATCGTTCGTCTCGCCGACGAGGCGCGCCCGCTGCATCTCGCCGTCTCGCTGCACGCCGCGACGCAGGAGGAGCGCGCCGCGCTCGTGCCGGTCGCGAAAAAATGGCCGCTCGACGAACTCCTGGCCGCGTGCCGGTATTATTGCGAAAAGACCGGCCGCCGGATTTTTTTCGAATGGACGCTGATCGCGGGGCGCAACGACTCGGCGGCGGAGGCCCGTGCGGTCGGGCGCCTGCTGCGCGGGCTGCCCGCCCAGGTGAATCTCATTCCACTCAATCCCACGGCGGGTTATGACGGTGCGCCGGGACGGAGCGAGGCGGCGCGGCGTTTTCAGAAAATTCTCGCCGACGAATTCTCGCTGCCGAGCACGGTGCGCCAGCGCCGCGGCCTCGACATCGCCGCCGGCTGCGGGCAGCTCGCCGGCGCGGCGCACCGTCCTTCTTGATGAGTTCGCGGAGCGCGTCCGCCGCGATCCAGCGGGCGGCGGGCGAATCGATCAGGTGGATTTTTTTCGCCGCGGCGATGGCGGCCTGGCGCAGATGCGGATTGCGCTTGCCGATCTGCCGCAGCGCCCAGTTGACGGCCTTCTTGACGAAATTGCGTTCGTCGGCCGCTTCGCGCCGGATGACCGGCAGAAAGCGCAGAAACACTCCATCCGGGAGTTCCTTGCGGTGCACCGCCAGGCCGGCCATGAGCACGAAGCCGCAGCGTTTCACAAATTCCGCCCGCCGCCGGCTCCAGGCATGGGCCTTTTCGATGGCGAAGGGCGTGCGGTCGAACAGGACGCAGCAGCAGGCGTCGGTGATGGCCCAGTTGTCGCAGACCCGCGCCCAGCGTTCCATCTGTCCGCGGGTGACCTGCTTCGGATCGTCGACGAGTGTGGCCAGAATCCGCGCGTCGTGGATGCCGCTGGTCCAGAGTTCGGCGGCGAGCGCGTGGTTGCGGCGATGCTCGCGGGCGATCGCGCGCAGGACCGGCGCGCTGACGCCGAACTGTTCGGAGGCCGGCGTAATGCCGTAGCGCCGCTGGCCGGCGATGTTGCGCCCGTCGCGGAGCGAACGCAGATGGGCGATGATTTCGGCGGCGGTCATGGACCCGTGCCGTCCGCTCATTCCACCGTGTGGCGCGCGTGTTCGACCACCGGGGAAGCGGGGAGCGGCGCTTCCGCCGCGGGTGCCGCCAGGCCGAGATGGGCCGCGCGGGAGCGCAGGGTGATCAAAGCGAGCGCCGCCGCCTCGGAGCTGGCGGCCATCTGCGCGGTGCTGGCGGTGAGGGCGTCGAGCGCCGGCATCTGGTTTTTGGGCAGAAGATTTTTTTCGAGGAAAAAGAGTCCGAGCGAAGCGCCGAGCGCGTCGAGCCAGGCGCGCGGCTTGGCGGGCGGCGCATAGGCGAGGCCGCGCGTCTCGCCGGTCCATTCCATGAAGGTGCGGATGGCCTCGTGCAGCTGGGTCAACTCGGCGTCGGCCGTGGCGGCCGTCCAGCGCGCGGAAAACGTTTTGCGCTCGCGGAATTTCTTCATTTCCCACACGCGGAGGAGCAATTCGCATTCGCCGGCGGCGGTCTGGTGGAGCGCGCCGGTGAACGCGTAGTCGATCGGATCGCTGGCGGTGCGGGCCAGCTCGCGGAGATTTTCCGCCGTCCACTCGGTGCTGAAGAGCGCGTAATGTTTGCCGCCCTGCCCGTCGTCCATCAGGCCGACGGCGGCGTACGGCGCGTAAAGGGGCGAGAAATAAAACGTCTCTGCCAGCCACAAAGGCAGCGCGCGCGAGAGGCGGCCGAGCTCGTCCTCGGGCTGGGCCATGATGGCCGCGACGTTTTTCAGTCCGGGCAGGGCGAGCTGCCCAAAGGCGACGCGGCGGAGGCGGCCTTCCTTGGGCGGGAGGATTTCCGCGGCCATGGGCTCGAGGCCGTAGAACCAGATGGGTTTGCTGATGCTGACGAGGTTGATATGCGGGATCGGCGGCGGCATCGCGTCGGACTCGCCGTCGAGCCCGACGGCGGGCGGAGGCTGCAGCACGCCCCGGCGCTCGGCTTCGAGCAGCTCGGCGATGGCGTTGGAGAAGCCGTGGAGGCGCTCCTCCAGCTCGGGGCGGTTGAGGGAAAACAGGATGTCGAGCACATGCTGGGCGGAATTGGTGTCGTGGACCGTCAGATAGGCCTGGAGGACGTTGAGGCCGGTGGCCGGACCATGCCGTTGCGCATCGTAGCGCGGGGCAATGAGCTCGATGATCGGCTGCACGTGGCCGTTGACGCCGAGGTCGCCGGAAATGGCGACGAGCACGTCGGCGCGGTCGCCGGCCTCGGCCAGCACCTGTTCATAAAGGGCGAGCGCGCCGGGCAGGTCTTTGGCCTCGAGCCGCTGGCGGGCCGCGGCGAGCTGCGCCTGCACGCCGCCAACCGGGATGTCGGTGGAAGGCGGGTTTTGGGAAGAGTCCTTTTTCGCAGTGAAGCGGTCGAAGAGGCCCATGCTGCCAGCAAAGCATTTCACCCGCCGCTGGCGAACAGAAATCCCGTTTGACCCGGGGCCCGTCCCGTCTAGTTACAACCCTCCGGCGCGGAAGGCGCGCCCCGGATGAACCGCGTCCACATCAAAACCTATGGCTGCCAGATGAATGAGCGCGACAGCGAAGCTGTCGCGGCCATGCTGCGCGCCCGCGGCTACCGCATCGTGGCGAACGAGACCGAGTGCGACATCCTGTTGCTCAACACCTGCGCGGTGCGCGACGCGGCCGAGCAGAAGGCCATCGGCAAGGCCGGCTATGCGCTGGCGCGGAAACGCCGCCGGCCGGACTTCGTCGTCGGCATCCTCGGCTGCATGGCGCAGAACCGCGGCACGGCGCTGCTCGACCAGCTGCCCGACGTGGATCTCATCGTCGGCACGCAGAAATTCCACCAGGTGCCGGACTATCTGGACAACCTCCGTGCGGCGCGCGCGGCCGGCGTGCCGGTGGCTGAGACCATCGTCGATCTCGCCGAGGAAGCCGGCTCGCAAAACGAAATCCGCGATCACCTCCTGCCGCAGGACGGGGCGGACGCGCCGCCGCAGGTGAGCGCCTTCGTCTCGATCCAGCAGGGGTGCAACATGGACTGCGCCTTTTGCATCGTGCCGAAAACCCGCGGCGACGAGCGCTCGCGGCCGATGGAGGACATCGTGCGCGAAGTCGAACAGCTCGCGGCGCGCGGTGTGAAGGAAGTCACGCTGCTCGGCCAGATCGTCACCAGCTACGGCCGGCGCGATTACGCCCACACCGGCGGCGTCTCGCCTTTCGTGCAGCTGCTGGAAAAAGTCCACGCAGTCGACGGCATCGGGCGCATCCGCTTCACCTCGCCGCATCCGCGCGGTTTCAAGCAGGACCTGGTCGAGGCGTTCGGCCGGCTGCCGAAGCTTTGCGAGCACGTGCACCTGCCGGTGCAATCCGGTTCCGACCGCATCCTGCGCGCGATGAACCGGCCCTACACGCGCGAACGCTACCTCGAAATCGTGCAGGCGCTGCGCGCCGTGCGGCCGGACATGTATTTTTCCACCGACGTCATTGTCGGCTTCCCCGGCGAAACGGAGGAGGACTTCGTCCAGACGCGCGAGCTGTTCGAGGCGGTCAACTACGACATGGCCTACATCTTCAAGTATTCCATCCGCACCGGGACGCCCGCGGCGGGGATGCCGGCGCAGGTGCCGGACGAAATCAAGGAGCGGCGCAACCAAATCCTGCTCGACCGGCTGCATGAGAATTCGCTGCGCCGCAACCGCTCGCTCGTCGGCCGGATCGAGGAGGTGCTGATCGATGGCCGCGACAAGACCGGCCGGCGCTTCGCCGGCCGCACTCGCGGCAACCGCGTCGCCGTTTTCGACGCCGCCGAGCAGCTGACCGGCCGGCTGGCGCCGCTGCGCATCGACCGCGCGACCGTGAGCACGCTTTACGGCGAACTGGTGCCGGCCGGCGCCGGCGGTTGCGACCCGAAAACCGGGGGCCAAACTTCAGCCTTTCTTTCTCGCGCCGGACTCTAGACTCTCGACCTGCGATTTTTCCATGTCCCTCCTCCTGGCCACCCTTCTTCCCGGTTTGCTGCTCGCCGTGACCGGCGCGGCGCTGCTGGCGAACACCCCTGCGATCGGTGCGATATTCAAGTCCATGCCGCGCTCGCGGGGGGCGACCTTCGTGTTTTTCTACGGCGGCGCGGCCTGGTTCCTCGAACGGGTCTGGAATCTTTCGCCGGCCGATTTTGGCGAATATCGCGTGCCGTTGTTCGCCGGTTTCGCCACGGTGGCGGTGCTGGCGTTTTTCTTCGTGCCGGATTTTTTGGCGGTGCGCGGGCTGTGCATTCTCACGCTGCTGGCGGGCTGGCCGTTGATGAAGCCGGGCTACCTGAATTTCGATCACCCGCAGCAGAATTTTCTGACCGTCTTTGTTTACGTCTGCATCGTGTTCGCGCTCTGGCTCGGTGTGCAGCCGTGGCGGCTGCGGGATTTTTTCCAGTGGCTGTTCGCGACGAGCGGCCGGCCGCGCGCAGTCGGCGGCGCCCTGCTCGGCTACGGGCTGCTGCTCTGCACGATGGCCTTCACCTATTGAAATGAAAGCGCCCGCCCCGGCCGAACGTTCCGTGCTCCTGGTGCTGGCGGGCCCCGCCGGGGTCGGCAAAAGCACGCTGAGCGAGCGGCTCGTGACCGAGGTGCCGGGATTCGAGCGCGTGGTCACCGCCACGACGCGGCCGCCGCGGCCCAACGAGCGGGACGGCCGGGACTATCATTTTCTCACCGAGGAGGAGTTTGACCGCCGGCTCGCGGCCGACGAGTTTCTCGAATGGGCGCGCGTGCATGAAAAATACCGCTATGGCACACTCAAGTCCGCCGTGCTCGGGCGGCTGCCGGGGGCGAATCTCGTCATGAACATCGACGTGCAGGGTGTGCGCAACCTCCGCGCGGCGGCGGCCCGCGTTCCGTTGCTGCGCGAACGGCTGGTGACGGTGTTTGTCGCGCCGGATTCCTTCGATGTGCTGCGCGAGCGCCTGCAGGGGCGGGGCCCGGTCAGCGCCGAGGAGCTCGAGCGCCGGCTGCGGAGCGCCGAGGCCGAGATGCGCGAGCGCGACACCTACGACTATGTCATCCACAGCGGGACGAAGGAGCAGGACTTCGAGGCGCTGAAAAAAATCTGGGCAACGGCGCGCGGCCAGCTGCGCTGACGCTGCGATGGCCGTGCCCACTCGGTTTCCGGTCAGCGATCATTGCGACGGATGGCGCTTCTTCAATCCGCGCGGCCGGCCGCAGGCGCTGCCGTTCACCGCGCTGCCCAGGTGGTGGTTTTCGACCGGCCGCGGCGCCCGCTGGCCGCGCCGCGTGGAAAACCGGCGCCGGCCGCAGCTGCCCGCGGCCGTGCCGGCGGGGCAGATGGCCGCCACCTTCATCGGACACGCGACCTTTCTGCTGCAGATGGCCGGCACGAACATACTGACAGATCCCATCTTCTCGGAAAAAGCCGGGCCGTTCGGACTGCTGGGTCCCCGCCGCGTGCGTCCGCCGGCGCTCGCCCTCGGGCAATTGCCGCCGATCGATCTGGTGCTCGTCAGCCACAACCATTACGATCATCTCGACCTCGACACGCTGCGCTGGCTGGCGCGCGCGCGCCGTCCGCTTTTCGTCGGCACGCTGGGCAACGGGCGCTGGCTGCAAAAACGCGGCATCCCCGGCGTCGTCGAACTCGACTGGTGGCAGTCGCACCGGATTTCGCCCGCGCTCGAGTTGGTCTGCACGCCAGCCCAGCATTTCGCGGCGCGGGCGCCCTGGGACCGTTGCCGGACGCTTTGGGCGGGGTTCGCGCTGCGCACGGCCGCCGCCGGCAAAATTTATTTCTGCGGCGACAGCGGTTACGGGCCGCACTTCGCGGAAATCGGGGAAAGGCTCGGAGGTTGCGATCTCGCCTTCCTGCCCATCGGCGCCTATGAGCCGCGCTGGTTCATGGCGCCGGTGCACATGAATCCGGAAGAGGCGGTGCGGGCGCATCGCGATGTGCGCTCCCGGTGCAGCCTCGGCATGCATTTCGGCACGTTCCCGCTGACCGATGAGGCGATCGACGCGCCGCGGCAGGCGCTGGCGGAGGCGCGTGTCGTGCACGGGGTCACCGCGACGGAATTTGACACGCCCGACTTTGGTGAAACGCGTTTTTTCACATTCGGGAAGTGAGCCCTTCGGGCGGGGCGTTGCCTCCGCCCCTTCTGCTTGCAGGGAAACCCGCGCCGCCCGCCGTCCAGCTGTGGGTGAAACCGTAATTTCTGGCGTAGCGCTCGAGCTCGATCTTCGACCTGAAGCCGAGCTTGCGCAGGATGTTCATGCGGTGCGATTCCACCGTGCGCGGCGAGACGCCCAGTACTCCGGCAATTTCGGGATCGGTCATGCGATCGGAGAACATGGCCAGAACCGTCTGCTCCCGGGCAGACAAAATCTTGCCGAAAAAAAGAGGGTCATTCAGCCGGGCGGCGCGGAAGGACTGGAAAACCGGGCAGAAAAAGCGCTCGCCGCGCGAGACGGCCAGGATGGCCCGGTAGAGGGCGGGCAGCATCGTGGCGCTTTTGTACAGGAAGCCGTGTACCCCCGCGGCGTCGACCATGAACGCCGTGTAACTGTCGCAAACCGCGGAAAGGATGAGAATGCGCGGGAAAAATCCGCGGCTGCGGACCGCGGTGATCACACCGAAACCGTCCAGCTGCGGCAGCCGCAGATCGAGCAGCACAATATCGGGCAGACCGTGGAGAATTGCGTCCACCGCTTCCCGGCCGTCGCCGACCGCCGCAATCACCTTGCAGCCGAATTTGCTCTCGCAGACGGCATGGAGCAGTTCGCGCAGAAGCGCTTCGTCTTCGACCACCGCCACTCTTAGGGGTTTTGGCGCCATGAAATCGGATCCTTTTTGTCAGTCGCTGGCAGTCGCTGGTGAACCAAGTTGCGCCCTTCGGATTCATGGCGCGCAACGGCACGGCACGGTCGGGCGGCGGGAAGCATGCCCGGCCCGAAGAGGATCTGCCAAGCCTGCGGCAAAGGCGTGACGGGTCAACGGCCGGGCCTGCATGTCGCGGATCACTCGCCGCCGGTGAGCACTTCCCTGGCGATATAAATGGCGAGAAGCGCGGTTTCCTCGGCGAGGAAGACCGCGGTGGCCGGGAGGACAAGGGTGAGCGAGTCGTAGGGCTCGGGCGCGCCGAACCAGGTGCGCGGCTCGGGCACGATCACGCTCACGGCCTGGCGCAGCGCGATCGCGACCAGGCCGGCGACGAGGACAACGAGTTCGACAATGACGAGCGCGATCAAGTCGAAGGGTTCGGGAATCTTCTGGATTTCCCCGGCGATGAATTTTCCGGCGATGCCGAATTCCATGACGGTGGGAACGGTGGGGAACGGCACGGCGAGGACCGAGGCATTCAAAGTCGAGAGCGGCGCGGTGGAAATCTGCTCGACGGGCCAGACGAGCGGCGCACCGGCGCCGGCGGGGCGGACGGTCAGCCGCGCGCTCCGGCGGCCGGCGGTGCTGGGCGGCGCGGTGAGGGTGAGCAGCGCCGGGCCGGTGCCGGAACTTGCCCCATCAAAGGAGAGCCAGCCGGCGGCCCCGGCGGAAAGCGCCGCCGACCACGCCGCGCCGGCCGCGAGATCGAGGTAGACGGAGGTTTTGCCGCCGTAGGCGCCGAACCAGATCGTGGCGGGGGGCGTGGCAGCCATGGGGGAAGGACCGCGCCGCGCGGACCGGCGTGCATCAACGCCGCGGCCCGGCGTCGGCGACGAACAAAAGGCGGCCGGTAATCACCGGCCGCCCGTGGTCTGCAGCGGCCGCTATTTGTTGCGCGCCTGGAGGAAGCGCTCGACGGTCTGCCGGGCGAGGAGCTTTTCGCCGTGATTGCGGTGGACGCCGGGCTCGATGGCGACCTTCTGGCCGGCTTCCGCCTGCAGGTCGTTGTAAAGCTGCCGGGCGATGAAATTCTCCGGGTTGGCGAGCTTTTCGACGACCAGTGGAAGAATTTCCGGTCCCATCTCGACCAGCTGTTTGTAGCTGTAGGCCGCCGAGCGATCACGCGCGTTGTTGCTGAACGCCATCGTCCCCTGGGCCCAGGTCCGCTTCCAGGCATCGAACAGCTGGTTGAACTCCTCCCGCACCGCCGGGCTGATGGTCTTGACCGCGTCGTGCAGCAGGATCGCTTTTTGCTTTTCGTTCATGGCAGGAGCCTTGGCGGCGGCGGAAACGGCCGGCTGGGCGGTATCGGCATTTTCGGCGCGCGCATAATACATAAACACGTTGCCGTAGACATTGCTAACCAATTCCGCGTTCTCGTGAAGAATGCGTAGGTTTTCGCCGCACTTGGATTCCCAATTGAAGCCATGGGCGGCGTTGGCCACACTGCCGTGGGTGAAAATGCCGCCCCTTTTCCAGACGGCGATGGTGCCGGCGTCGGCCTGCTCGAAGCCGTAGCCGGCGTAGAAGTTGTCCCATTCTTCGATGCTTTGCTTCGGGTTGATCCAGTCGTCGTCGATGCCGACGGTCCAGGCGATGCAGTTGTAGGCGCCGGGAAGCTCGAAGGGCGTGACTTCGCCGGTGACGCGCGGCTGGAGGCCGGCGTTGAGGCTGGGGAATATGGCGACGAAGTCGTCCTGTTCCTCCGGGGTCATATTGCGAATCATGATATTTCCTTTGGTTATAGGTTGTGGTTGGGAAAGGGAGACAAACACCAGGCCGGGTTTCGGCCGGCCCCACCGCAGGCGGCGGGATTGGGCGGGCTTGAAGCGGAATTTCACGACGGCAGGGGGCTGTTGCCCGGGGCGGGCGGGACCGGATCGGCGACGAACTCGTGTCGCACGGTGCCGGTCGTGGCCCCGACCACGAACTCGCAGCGGCTGTCGGCCTTGCGGAAGCGGTAGATCGGCTCGAGCACGCCGGCGCGCAGCGGTCGTTCCAGCCGAAGCGAATGCCACGGCAGCTGCCGGTAGCGCTCAAAGAGGTAATCGAGCTCCAGTTCGATCACCTTTTCCGCGCCCAAGCCGGTCTCGTAATAAAACTGCTCCCAAAATTCGAGCTGGCGCAGGAGCGGATAACTTTCGATGGCGCGCTCGGCGGCCTCCGGCGTGATCAGGCCGCGCTGGCCCTGGATGGGCAGGAAGCGGTAACCGAAGGCTTCGCGGTGGATGACGGCGCGCGAAGACACGCCGCCCTTGGAAGTGAGATGGGCGATGAAATCCCCCGTGATGCTGTAGATGAAGTCGATGTGGCTGAGATGATGCAGCTTCGCCGCGGGCTGGCCGGCGGGCGGGCGCGCCAGCCAGAAAAAAAGAAAGGGATAGGGCACGTGCTGGTCCGCCAGCGCCCACTGGCCGAAGAGAAAACTTTGCGGAGTCGCGCGTCCCTGTTCGTGGTGCGAAGGATGGAAATGAGCGGCGGCGGTCATGGCGCGGGGCTCCAGTAAGCGGCGCCGGCTTCGGCGGCGGCTTGGGCGGCGTCGGTGGCGGCGAGCGCATCGGCGTCGGTGGCGGCATAGGCGGCAAAGCCTTCGGCGATGGCGGTGAGTTCCACCATCAAGAGTGGAAACACCGCGGCCGCCTCGGAGGCCTGCAGCGCCTGGGTGGTGAGCTGGTAACCCAGTTGCGCCGAAGCCGTGCCGGTGGCGGCGGCGGCCTCGGCGAGGACGAGCGCGGCGTCGCCGGAGGGAGTGTCGTTGGTTGGGGTGGAAGCGGCCATGGCGGGAGCGGGCGGACGGTTAGGGCAGCTGCCGGCTTTGGAATGGATACGGCGGCAGATGGTAGAGCCGCTGGATCCGCTCCATCTGCTTGATCGTTTCGTCCCAGAGGACGGAGGCGTTTTTCTGGTCATTTCCGTCGATTCCGAGCGCGGCCGTGGCGTTGGCGATGGCCACGGCGGAAGCGGCGGATTCCCTGGCGAGTTGGGCGCCGTCCTCACCCATGACCGGCGGCGACGGCAGAACCAGCGGCGGCGGCCCGCTCAAGTCGGTCATGACCTCGACGAGCGAACGGAGGGCGAGCAGGCGTTCTTCGATGGGCCGGCGCGAAATCATGGCGAGGAAGCGGCGGCGGCCCGGAGCGTGCGTCCATCCACGCTGAGGCGCAGGCTGGCGGGCATGACGGGGAAGACGATCTTGACCGGCGCACGCAGGTGGAGCGGGCCGCTGAGGACGTAGGGCTCGGCGGCCGTGCCGCTGCCGGCGAGGCGGGCGTTGCCGGCCTCGATGTGATCGAGGATTTTGGCCAGATGCTGCAGCGCCTGCACCAGCCGGTCCACATTGAGCGGAGGGTGCGCTGGAAACACCGGATCGCAGAGACGCTGGTTGGCGAACTGCACGGCCGCGGCGAAGCTGGACGTCGAATAACGGGGTTTCTGGCCGTTGAGTTCCTCGACGTCGCGCAGCACCATCAGCCGGCGGGAGGGACCGACCGGAAAAACGCCGTAGACGTGGACGGCCTCGGCGAGGCTGCGCGTCATTTTTGCGTCGATCTCCTGGTTCAGCCGGCCGGCCTGCTCGGCCGCGCGTTCGCTTTGCGCCGTCAGCTGTGCGAGCAGTTTTTTGAGCCCGTCCGCGGCCTGTTGTTTGATGCCGGCGGCGGACGGGCCGGGCGCGGCGGCGGGGGATTTGGCCTTGGCGAAGGTCACGGGAGGAACGGGGGCGCGGAGCGGACCGGACCGGCGATCAGATTTTCGTCTGCACTCCGAGTGCG
>DATJYF010000224.1:0-13041 GCA_035499715.1 Opitutaceae bacterium
CTTTCGGCCGCCCGTTTTTTTTGGCACCGCTGCAAATGATCTGCGCCGGAACCGTTAGTTAACAATTTAACCATGCGCACGATTGTGCCCCGCCCGCGTTGGCATTTGCTCACGGTGATTTGGCTTCCCCGGCCTGAATTCCCCCGAGGCATTGTTCCTCGAAAACATCCCCACGCCCCAGACCCCTTCGTTATTTTGACGGCACTTTCTCGCTCCCTTGCGTCTCAATTACCCATGAAAAAACGACCCCTCCTTCGCCAAACCCTGCTCTTCAGCGCGCTTCTCGCCCCCCTGGCGGTGCGCGCCACGACCGCCACCACGCTCAGCGACTTCGGCGGCATTGAGGAACCCGAGGTGATCTATCATCCGGGAACCGGCACATTCACCAACGACAGCTACCAAAACATCACGAACCCGAGCCCTGGCGTGTTTCAAGTGCTGCTCCGTTATAGCACCTCGCAGTGGGACGGCGACCGCACCACGTCAAACACCGACCGCCAGCGCGGCGAGGTGAAGACCCTCGGACCGGACCAGATGAAGGGCGACACCTACCTTTACACCACGACGTGGCGGACCAACCCCGAGTTCACCGGCTCCGGCGCTTTCTGCCACATCACGCAATTGAAGCCGGTGGACGGCGTCGAAGGCTCGTCGGGCGCGCCGCTGATCACGACTTCCATTTTTGCCGGCACCAGCTCCGCGGCCGTTCGCTACGCCTCGGCCTCGTTCTCCCCGGCCAATGTTTTTTCGCCTCAAATCGTGCGCAACATCACCTGGTCGCCCAACACCTGGCTGGCCGAGCAGATCAAGGTCAAGACCACCGGCGACGGCCAGACCACCGGCTTTGTCCTGGTGTCGCTCAATGGCGATTCCTTCCAGGGCGTGAGCAACGTCGAGGTTTGCCGGCCGTCTTCGACCGAATATTATCCGAAATGGGGCCTGTATCGCGGCGTCAGCACGACCTCGGGCTTTTTTGCGAATGACTATGTCCAGCATTCCAATGTGACCTGCGGGCCGGCCTCCTCGACTCCCCAGACGGCTGATCCGATCTTCAGCCCCGCTGCCGGCACTTACACCAGCGCCCAGAACGTAACGATCACCTCGGCCACCTCCGGCGCCTCCATCCGTTATACGACCGACGGCAGCACGCCCTCCGAGACCGCCGGCACAATCTACTCGGGGCCGGTGCGCATCAGCAGCACAACCACGCTGAACGCCATCGCCTATGCCAGCGGCTTCATCGACAGCAATGTCGCCAGCGGCGCTTACACGATCAATCCGCCGCCGCAGGCTGCCGCCCCCGTGTTCAGCCCCGCCGCCGGCACTTACACCAGCGCCCAGAACGTAACGATCGCCTCGGCCACCTCCGGCGCCTCCATCCGCTACACCACCGACGGCAGCACGCCCAGCGAAACGGCCGGCACGCTCTACTCCGGCGCGATCACCATCAGCAGCAATACCACGCTGAAGGCCATCGCCTACGAAGCCGGCTTCACCGACAGCAATGTCACCAGCGCCGTCTATACTATTAATATTCTCACGCCAGCTGCCGCGCCCGTGTTCAGCCCTGCTGCCGGCACTTATTCGACAGCGCAGAACATCACCATCACCTCCTCCACCTCCGGCGCCTCGATCCGCTACACCACCGACGGCAGCACTCCGGGCGAAACCACCGGCACGCTCTACTCCGGACCGGTCAACATCAGCAACACGGCCAGCCCGACGACGCTCAAGGCCATCGCCTACGCCAGCGGCTTTACCGACAGCTCCGTCACTTCCGGCACCTATACCATCACCACGGGCGGCAACCCCGTTACGGTAACGCTCGAGGCGGAAAACCTTTCGCCCGTCGGCACAGGCGCCACCGTCAGCACCAGCAGCGACGCCAATGCCAGCGGCGGCGTGGTTGAATTCCTCAACTCCACCGCGACCGGCCAGAGCATGACCTTCACCACGCCTGGCATCGTCGGCGCAACCTATCAGGTGCAGATGCGCTACAAGCCCAATACTTCTCGAGGCCAGCTCACGGTCAAGATCGACGGCGCCCAGGTCGGCGGCACCATCGATGAATACGCCACCAACCAGACCTACGTCACAGCCACCCTCGGCAATGCGACCATCGCCTCCGGCACCCATACCATCGTCCTGACCGTGACCGGCAAAAACTCCGCCTCGAGCGGCTACCTCATCACCGCCGACTCCTTCACCTTCACGCCCGTCACCGCGCCGCCGCCGACCCTGAATTTCGAGGCGGAAAGCCTGAGCTATACCGCCAGCGGCGCCACCGCCTCGATCCAGACCGACACCAACTCCAGCGGCGGCAAATGGGTCGAACTCGCCGGCAACAGCACCGGCGACAACATCAGTTTCACCGTGCCCAACGTCCCCGCCGGCACCTACCAGCTGAAGATGGAATGGAAAGGCAACAACAGTCGCGGCATCCTCCAGCTCTCCGTCGACGGCACCAACCTCGGTTCCACGCTCGACCAGTATGCGGCCGCCCAGAGCTATCCGACCACGACTTTTGGCAACGTGACCTTTGCTTCGGCCGGCAACCACACTGTCCGCCTGACCGTCACCGGCAAGAACTCCAAGTCCAGCTCCTACCAGCTTTCCGCCGACAGGTTCACTTTGGTAGGGCAGTAACCGTATGTAATAGATTGGGGTTAGCAATAAGCGCGGTAAATCTTGGGGATTTACCGCGCTTTTTTTTCAAGGACCCGATCGTCTCATCCCCTCGCCAGCAAAAAAAAACGGGGAACCGGCGCACGCTTTCGCTTCGTTCTGCGCTGCAAAACCCGCAACGCCATGCCAACTTCCAGATGAAAACCAAATTAGGACACTGCCCTAGCATAAAAAACCTTGCGCCGGGCGGAGGAAGACCTTTTATGGCCCGTTTCCCTTTATGAAAGCCACGATCAAGACCCAGGGCCGGCAGTTCGCGGTCACCGAGGGCGACATTCTCACCGTCAACCGCTATCCGGACACGGAAGCCGGTGCCACCATCGAGATCACGGATGTGCTCTCGGCTGGCGAAGGCGCGGATTTCCGCGTCGGCACGCCCACGATCGACGGCGCGCGCGTCACCGCCACCGTCCTGGAGAACAAACGCGGCAAGAAGCTCGTCGTGTTCAAGAAGAACAAGCGCAAAGGCTATGCCCGCAAGCGCGGCCACCGCCAGGAACTCTCCGTCATCAAAATCGAGTCCATTCAAGCCTGAGGAACCGCCATGGCGCACAAAAAAGGCCAGTCCACCACCACCAACGGCCGCGAGAGCCATTCCAAGCGGCTCGGCATTAAAAAATTCGGCGGCCAGTCCGTTCTCGCCGGCAACATTCTCGTCCGCCAGCGCGGCACCAAGCTGCATCCCGGCGCCGGCGTCGGCGTCGGTCGTGACTTCACGCTTTTTGCGTTGAAAGACGGCACCGTGCAGTACGACAAGGTCCATCGCAAGGTCAGCATCGTCTGACCGCACCGCGGATTTTTCCCTTTGCAACGCAGCCCGAATCGGACTGCGTTTTTTTATGCCCTCGCCCGAAGACCGCCTGCAGGAGCTCCGCCGCCAGCGCGCGCTGGTGCAGGAGCATCTCGCCTGGCTCGACCGCGAAATCGCCGCCCTCTCCGGCGGGGTTCGCCCGGCCGTGCCGCCGGCGGCGCCAGCGGCCAGCCCGGCTCCCGCGCCGGCCGGGGATCCTGAAACCGAGGCCTTGATCGAGACTTACCGCGCCGAATCCATCTCCTCGCTGGCCAGCGTCCGCCGCGGGTGCTTCCTGGTATTTTTTGCCGCCCTCGCCGTCTTCGGCTTGGCCGTGCTGGCGCTGTATTTCTATACCCGCAGCCATCACCCGCCGGCGCACTGAAAAAAGTTTCGAACCAAGGCGGTTTTTCCCGGTCTAGCGCGGCGCACTTGACCGAATCCGCCCTCCAGTTGCCGGTTAATATCGAGCCGCCCGACGAAGACATCGCCCGGCTCTGCCGGCAGATTTGTCTGTGCCGGGCGCGCAGCCAGAGCGCGGAGGCCGCCCGCCTCGAAAAAATCCTGCGCAATCGCCTTCCCTCCGAATTCAACCCCGAGACTCTTCAGCAAATTTTTCAAACCGAGCAGCGCCGGGTGATCGATGCACTCATGCTGGTCGAACTTCTCGGGCCGATGCTGATCGAACGCTTCGCCAGCGTCGCTTCCGACAAACCCGCCGCCCACGCGGCGGCGGCCAGCCCCTCGCGCACCGCCGCCCGCCGTGCTTCCTCGCTCGACATCGCCGATCTCATCGACGGCATGCTCGCCCAGGAGCAGGCGGCACGCGGCCATGCCGCCTGATTTTCCAGATCCGCCTCACTCAACCATTAACTCATCCCGCCAAATGAGCTCTGCCACCGTGGACAAGTCCGTTGATAAAACTGAAAGAATAACGATGCCTTCCCCCTCCTCCGCCGCTCCGGCCACCGCCGCCGCCTCCCGACGCAGCGATCGCAAAGTCGTCTTCGTCGGCTTCGATCTCGGCACGAACAAATCCTGCCTGCTCACCGGCGCGTCCGGCTCCCAAGATATTGTCGGGAGCAAGATCGTCCCCACCGTCGTCGGCTACGTGCGCGACGGCATCGTCGACGGCATCATCGCCGGCAACGCCAGCGTCCTCTACGGCGAGGAGGCGCTGCGCAACCTGCTGCACGTCAACCTCGTCTCGCCGCTCGCCAACGGCGTCATCGCCCACCGTGAGGCGGCCCGCGATTTTCTCCAGCACATCCGCTCGCTCGCGGATCCCACCAGCAGCGCCGAGATCCGCGCCGTCGTCGGCATTCCCGCCAACGCCGACGAGGCGGCCCGCGAGGACATCCGCCTGTGCGCGACCGGCGTCTTCGACCGCATCCTCCTCATCCCCGAGCCGTTTCTCGCCGCGCTCGGCTACCGCGACGACTCGCGCCTCGGCCAGCCCGGCTACGTCGACCCGGTGACCAACTCCCTCTTCATCGACATTGGCGGCGGCACGAGCGACCTCTGCCTCGTCCAGGGCTACTTCCCGACCCGCGACGACCAGATCAGCATTCCTTTCGCCGGCGACGCCATCGACGAGCTCATGCGCCAGGACATCGAGCGCGTTTATCCCAACAACGGCCTCACCGCCCTTCGCATCCGTGAGATCAAGGAAAACCATTCCTACATCGGCCCCATCCGCAAGCCGATCGACGTCAAAGTCATCATGGGCGGCAAATCCCACACCCTCGAACTCGGCGAGGTCATTGGTCGCGCCTGCAACACCCTCATGGATAAAATCTATCCCGCCCTCACCGCGCTCATCACCCACGCCTCGTCGGATGGCGTGGTCACGCTGCTGCAAAACATCATCATCACGGGCGGCGGCTCCCAGATCAAGGGCATCGACACCGTGCTGCAGAAAAAGCTCGCGGATGACGGCTTCGAGTCGCCCAAAGTCCGTCTCGCCGGCCAGGATTATAAGCGCTACGTGGCCATTGGCGCGCTCAAGGCCGCCCGCGCCGCGCGCGAGAACCAGTGGCAGTATCTCCTCGCCTGATCGAATTGTTACGGCCAGTTGACGCACAGATGGCAAAAACGCCGCCAAACCGGCTGATTCCATCAGAATGTAACAATTCTGTAACAAATCGGTTCACAAATGCTACGAAAGGCGCGCAATTGCATAAAATTTGAGTAAAGCCTGAGGGATTTTGTCGGCGCATTCAGGGCATTCCCTAGATGGTCTTTTATTCAAGGGCCTAATAGGCTGACCGTCCCATGCGCTTAGGCACCCTTACTTCCGACAAGAAAGACTCCATGGCGGAGTTGCTCACGCAGGGCTTTCAGGAGATTGCCGTCCTCTCGCGTCGGGGAAGAACGCAGGAAGCGAAATCCTTGGCCTCGGCTTTGGCTCCGATCACGGCAAAAGCCGTCGATCCGAACTTCGATCTGGATTACGCCACGAAGGCTTTTGAGCGCCATCATCGCGGCTATCCGCCCACCAACGGCCGCACCAACTGGAGCCGGCTGTGGTTTCAGCTGGTTCTGGACTAGAGCCTTCCCCGCGCCCGCCGGCCCGTCTCATCCCACCGCCGGATAGCTGCCCAGCCATTTCACCAGCGGGCAGAACTTTTTCAGCTCGCTGATCGCCTCGCGCATGAGCGCGTCGTCGTTGTGGCCGGTCACGTCGATGAAGAAGTAATAATCCCACGGGCGCTTCTTGCTCGGCCGCGACTCGATTTTCGAGAGGTTGATGCCGCGCTTGGCCAGCGGCTCGAGCATGCGCAGGAGCGAGCCGGAGTGCGCGGCCGCCTCGTCGCCGAGCGAGATGAGAAAGCTCGACATGTCGCGGCCGCCGCCGACCGGCCCCGCGGCCTTTTTTCCGATGACAAAAAAACGCGTGGTGTTGTCGGACTTGTCCTGGATGTTTTTCTCCACCACCGGCATCTTGTGGAAGGTCGCCGCCAGCTCGTTGGCCACGGCCGCGGCCCGCGGCTCGCCCCGGGCGATCTGCACCGCGCGCGCCGTGCTCGAGGCGTCGACCAGCTGCGCGTGCGGCAGATTCCGCTGCAGCCAGAGCCGGCACTGCCCCAACGCCTGGTCCTTCGAATACACCTTCTCGATCTTCTCCAGCGGCTCGTGCGAAATCAGGCAGTAGGCGATCTCGACGTAAAACTGCGCGACGATCTTGAGGTCCGACTCGACGAACAGATCGAGCGCGTCGCGCACGCTGCCCTCGGTGGAGTTTTCAATCGGAATCACGCCGTAGTCCGCCTCCCCTTTTTCCACCGCCGTGAAAATGTCCGCGAAAGTCGCCATCGCGTGGTAATGCACGCTCGCGCCGAATTTTTTCAGCGCCGCCTGGTGGCTGTTGGTCGCCTCCGGTCCGAGATAGGCGATGCGCAGCGGCTTCTCCAGGGCGATCGCCGCCGACATGATCTCGCGGTAGATCGCCTGCAGCGCGTCCTGCTTGATCGGGCCCTTGTTCAGCTCGGCCACCTTGCGCAGTACCGCGTCTTCGCGCTCCGGCACGTAAATTTCGCCGCCGGTGTCGCGCTTGAGCTTGCCGATCTCGGCGGCGAGCGCGAGGCGCTCGTTGAGCAGTTCGACCATGCGGCGGTCGAGCTGGTCGATCTTCTCGCGGATGGGGCCGAGGTCCATGTCAGGCGGGTTTTTGGCCGGCGGGCGGCGCGGCATGGCCATTGGCCGGCGCCAGCGGCAGGTTTTCCTGCTCCAGCCCCATGTCCACATCCGAAAGCTGCTTGGGATTCATCGCGCTCTGCAACCATTCGTCGATCTGCCGGTGCGAAAGCACGTCGGAGGCCGGCAGTTCGTCGACCGATCTGACACCGACAAATTCCAGAAACGCGTCCGTCGTGCCGTACTGGATCGGCCGGCCGGGCACTTCTGCGCGGCCCACTACGTAAATCAGTTCGCGTTCGAGCAGCTTGTTCAGGCCGGCCTCGGCCGACACCCCGCGGATGTGCTCGATCTCCGCCCGCGTCACCGGCTGGCGGTAGGCGATGACCGCGAGGGTTTCGAGCGCGGACGGCGACAGCTTCAGGGGCGGCGGCTCGTCGCGCAGGATGCGGATCCACGGCGCGAAGCGCGGATGCGTCACCAGCCGGTAGCCGCTCGCACCTTCGACCAGCAGGTAAACGTCCTCCGTCGCGCGCAGCTCCGTCGCGATTTCGTCCATCGCCTCGCGAATCTGCGCGGCGGTGATGAGCGACGGCACGTCGGCGATCGCGTCGGCGGGCAACCCGGCCGCGACCTCGGCCGGCTCCTCCGGCGCGGGCGCGGCCGGCGGCGCGCCGGATTCGGCTTCGGCCGCCTCCGGCGGTGCCGCCGGTGGAAGCGCCGCCTGTTCGTGGAAGCGCGTGAACGCTTCCTGGATGTCCTTCGCCGTCAGCGGCCGGCTCGAAGAGAACAGCAGCGCCTTGAGCACTTGTTTCAGGTTGAAAGCCATGCGAAAACTCTGCGCCGAGTGAATGCGCTGCGCCCGCCGCGAAGCAATCCCGAAAGTTGATTCCTTCGCGCAGTCGCGGCTTGCGCGCCCGCGCGCAACCGCGTAATCCTGCTGGCTCCGCAAATTTTTCCATGAGCGCAAAATCCTCCGCCAAGTCCACCTCGCTGCGCGCCCATTCTGCCGTCGTCCTCGACGGCCCCGATCGCGCGCCCAACCGCTCCATGCTGCGCGCCGTCGGCTTTGGCGACGCCGATTTCACCAAGCCCATCGTCGGCATAGCCTCGACTTGGAGCATGGTCACGCCGTGCAACATGCACATCGACCAGCTCGCGCGCGACGCCGCCGCGGGGGCCGACGCCGCCGGCGGCAAGTCTATCATCTTTGGCACCATCACCGTCTCCGACGGCATCAGCATGGGCACGCCCGGCATGCGCTATTCGCTCGTTTCGCGCGAAATCATCGCCGACTCGATCGAGACCGTGGCCGGCGCCGAGGGCTTCGACGCCGTCGTCGCCATCGGCGGCTGCGACAAAAACATGCCCGGCTGCGTCATGGCCCTTGCGCGCCTCAACCGGCCCGGCGTGTTCGTCTACGGCGGCACCATCCTGCCCGGCATCCATCCCGAATCGAAGAAGGAATGCGACATTGTCTCCGTCTTCGAGGCCGTCGGCCAGCACGCCGCCCAGAAACTCGACGACGCCGGTCTCAAGACCGTCGAAGCCTGCTCCATTCCCGGCCCCGGCTCGTGCGGCGGCATGTACACCGCCAACACCATGGCTTCGGCCATCGAGGCGCTCGGCATGAGCCTGCCCAACAGCTCCGCCCAGCTCGCCATCGGTCAGGAAAAAAAGGACGACTGCCGCCGCGCCGGTGAGGCCGCGCTCGCGCTGCTCAAGGCCGGCATCCGCCCGCGCGACATCATGACCAAAAAGGCGTTCGAAAACGCCATCACCGTCGTCATCGCCCTCGGCGGCTCGACCAACGCCGTGCTCCATCTGCTCGCCATGGCCCACGCCGCGAACGTGAAGCTCTCCATCGACGACTTCAGCCGCATCGGCAAAAAGGTGCCCGTCCTTGCCGACCTCAAGCCATCCGGCAAATACGGCATGTCCCATCTCGTCCGCATCGGCGGCCTCCCGCCGCTGATGAAAATGCTCCTCGATGCCGGCCTGCTCCACGGCGACTGCCTCACCGTCACCGGCAAAACCGTCGCCGAAAACCTGAAAAACGTCGGCCCCTACCCGGCTGACCAGGACGTGGTCCGCCCGCTCTCCAACCCGATCAAGCCGGACAGCCACCTCCGCATCCTTTACGGCAACCTCGCGACTCACGGCGCCGTGGCTAAGATTTCCGGCAAGGAGGGCCTCACCTTCTCTGGCAGGGCCATCGTCTTCGAATCCGAGGAATCTGCGCTCCATGCCATCCTCGACGGCCGGGTCAGGGCCGGCCACGTCATCGTCATCCGCAACGAAGGCCCGGTCGGCGGCCCCGGCATGCGCGAAATGCTCGCGCCCACCAGCGCCGTCATGGGCAAGGGCCTCGGCAAGGACGTCGCGCTCATCACCGACGGACGCTTTTCCGGCGGCAGCCACGGCTTTGTCGTCGGCCACATCACGCCCGAGGCCGCCACCGGAGGCCTCATCGGACTGATCAAGAACGGCGACCCGATCACGATCGATGCGGTCAGGAACCAGATCACGCTCGACCTGCCGGCGAAGGAGATCGTTGCCCGCCGCAAAAAAGCAAAACCGCACAAGCCCAAGGAAACCCGCGGCGCGCTGGCGAAATACGCCAAGCTCGTCACCAGCGCCTCCGAAGGCGCCGTGACGGACAAATATCTCTAAAAAAGCGCCGCGGGCGACTGGCGGGAAGCGCATATTGTCCTTTATTTGCCTGCCTTTTACCCGCTGCTCATTTCTCGCCATCTTCCCATGATATGGTCCCGATTTAAGTCCCATTTCTATCATCACGCCGGACTCGGCTTATCGCTCGACATCAGCCGGATTCCGTTCCCCGACGAATTCCTCGCCACCATGGCGCCGAAGATGCAGCAGGCATTCGCCGACATGGCCGCGCTGGAAAAAGGCGCCATCGCCAATCCCGACGAGAACCGCATGGTCGGCCATTACTGGCTGCGCGCGCCGGAGCTCGCACCGACCAGCGAAATCTCCAACAAAATCTCCTCCACCCTCGCCGCGATCAAGGACTTCACCGCCAAGGTCCACAAGGGAACCATTGCCGGTCCTGCGGGCAAGTTCCGCGAACTGCTCGTCATCGGCATCGGCGGCTCCGCCCTCGGCCCGGAATTCGTCAGCGCCGCGCTCGGCCGCCTCAAATCCGGCCGCGACCGGATGAATGTCCGCTTTTTCGACAACACCGACCCGGACGGCATGGACCTCGTTTTCAAGGAGCTCGGCCGCAAGCTGCGCCAGACGCTGGTCATCGTCATCTCGAAATCCGGCGGCACGGTTGAGACCCGCAATGGCATGCTCGAGGCCGCCGCCGCGCTCAAGGCCGCCGGGCTCGACTACCCGAAGCATTTCGTCGCCATCACCGGCGCCGGCTCCAAGCTCGACCAGATCGCGCAGAAGGAAGGCTGGCTGGCGCGCTTTCCGATGTGGGACTGGGTCGGCGGCCGCACGAGCGAGCTTTGTGCCGTGGGCCTGCTGCCCGCCGCGCTCCAGGGCATCAAGATCGACCAGATGCTCGCCGGCGCCGCCGCGATGGACAAGGTCACGCGCAAGTCCGTGATCGCCGAAAATCCGGCCGCCCTGCTCGCGCTGATGTGGCATTTCGCCACCGACGGCCGCGGCGCGAAGGACATGGTCGTGCTGCCCTACAAGGACCGGCTGCTGCTCTTCTCGCGCTATCTCCAGCAGCTCGTGATGGAATCGCTCGGCAAGGAGCTCGACCTCAAGGGCAACGTCGTCAACCAGGGCATCGCCGTTTACGGCAACAAGGGCTCGACCGACCAGCATGCCTACGTCCAGCAGCTCCGCGAAGGCGTGAACAATTTCTTCGTCACCTTCATCGAGGTGCTCAAGGACCGCGGCGGCGAGTCGATGGAGGTCGAACCCGGCGTGACCAGCGGCGATTATCTGCAGGGCTTCTATCTCGGCACACGCGACGCCTTGAGCGAAAAAAAACGCGGGTCGGTCACGATCACCATTCCCGAAGTCTCGCCCAAAACGATCGGCATGCTGATTGCGCTCTACGAACGCGTCGTCGGCCTCTATGCCTCGCTCGTCGGCATCAACGCCTACCACCAGCCCGGCGTCGAGGCCGGCAAAAAGGCGGCCGGCGGCATCATCGCCCTCAAGCTGAAGATGATGGAAGCCCTGCGCGCCGCGCCCGGCACCGCCTTTACCGCCGAGGCGCTCGCCGGCCAGCTCGGCCTCCCGCCGGAAAAGATCGAGCTCGTTTTCAAGATTCTCGAGCACCTGGCCGCCAATCCCGACAGCGGGGTGAAAAAAACGCCGCGCACGCCCTGGTTCGAGAGCACCTATGCCCTGGCGACCTGAATCTTTCAGCTGAACCTTGCGTCAGACGGCTTGTCCTTACAAATTACGCCCAAATGAAAGCGCTTCCAAAATCCATCATCGCCTGGCTTCTGCTCGCCGCGGTGGCGCTGCTTGCCGGCTGCACGAGTGGAAACGACAAATATTCCCCCCAGCCTTGGGACAAGACCGCCGGCTGGGAAGGCCAGATGCCCGGCATGGGCCAGACCCAGGGCAGCGGCGTGCGCTGAAAAATTTGCCTCCAAGCCAAATAAATCCGCAAATCCGGCGTCCCCACGCCGGATTTTTTCATGCCTGAATCTTCCAACGCTTCGCTCGCGCCGCAGCCCGGCACGCTTTACGTCGTCGCCACGCCCATCGGCAATCTCGCCGACCTGACCGAGCGCGCCCGCGCCCTCCTCGGTGCTGTCGACCTCGTCGCTTGCGAGGACACGCGGACTACCGGCGCGATGCTCACGCGCCTCGGCCTGCGCCGCGAGCTTGCCGCCTACCACGAACACAACGAAACCGAGGCCGCGGAGAAACTCGCCGCCGATCTTGCCGCCGGCCGGAGCATTGCGCTCGTGACCGACGCCGGCACGCCGGCCCTGAGCGATCCCGGCTTCCGGCTCGTCCGCGCCTGCCGCCGCCGCGGCCTGCCCGTCGTGCCGGTGCCCGGCGCCAGCGCGCTCACCGCCGTGCTCAGCGCCGCCGGACTGCCGACCAACGGCTTCCTTTTCGCCGGATTCCTGCCGCCGAAAAGCTCCGCCCGCCTCGCCTTCCTGGAAAAATACCGCGACTTCGACTACACCCTCGCGCTCTACGAAAGCTGCCACCGCATCGACAAGTTCGCCGCGGAGATGGTGGAAAAACTCGGCCCGGCGCGCGTCGTCTGCATCGCCAAGGAAGTGACTAAAATCCACGAAACCTTTCTCGTCGGCCCGGCCGCGGAGGTGCAGGCACGCCTGGCGAAGATCGCGCTCAAGGGTGAATTCACCGTCCTCATCGCCCCGGCGGATTTTGTGCTGTGAGCGGGCGCATAGACCCTGACATCGGAAATAAACCAACCCAATCGGCGCAGCGGGTACGTCTCAGCAGCTATGTGAGCTGGCTGGAGCAATTTAAAAACACTGTAGTCGTTTCCGAAGCCCAGTGTCATTCTGAGCGAAGCGAAGAAGCCAAGTGGGACAATGCTGCCGGTCTCCCGATCGGCTCAAATGGATCCTTCACTTCGTTTAGGCGGGAAGACCGGAACTCCGCGTAAATCGCCTCGATTTGCCTTTGGAATCGCGATCCTGCCTTCCGGATTTGCGATTCCAGCCCGACGGATCGCGCAACTTGAGTCGGGAATCGCGATACGTGAGACAGGAACCGCCCTACTTGAGTCACGGATTGTAATACGTGAGACACGGATCGCGATACGTGGGACAGGAATCGCGATTCCTGTCCCGCGTATTACGATTCCGGTCGAGGGAATCGCACAACCGGAAGCCGGGATTGTAAAACTAAGGCCCGGAACCGCGATCCTTGAGTCAAGTTGCGCACAACCTTGCCCGGGTTGCCCGCAACCTTAGTCGGGTTGGACGCAGCCCCGTCTTGGTTAC
>DATJYF010000225.1:0-8027 GCA_035499715.1 Opitutaceae bacterium
TCTTGGAGTTGGTCAACGCGTCGATCAGCGCGCGGTTGTCGCTGTCCTGGTCTTTGGCCTCGGCCAGTCTTTCGGAGTGGAAAGGATCCTGGTGCACCAAAGGCAGGGAATCGGATTTAACAAATGGTGGTTGCATGACGACAAGATAAGTGCAGGGCGGGCCCAATTTCGGTAATGTACAGGACCGTGTCGTCTCCCGCCGTGCGTTTGTTGGCAATCATCGCGCAAGTCTTGCCAAAAACCGCATAACAATCGCCAACCGATGCACAGCCGCTCCGGCCCCGGCGTGCTAAGTTTTGCTGTCGCCATGAAATTGAAACGCTTTCCTTCCCGCCGGTGGCTCCCCGGGCTGTGCCTCGCCGCCGCGCCGCTGGCGCAAGCCCATCCCGCGCCGGGGCCGGCCGTCGGTTTTGGCGCTGGTGTGGCCCATCCCTTCAGCGGGTGGGACCACCTCCTTGCGCTGCTGGCGATCGGTCTGTGGGCGGCGCGGCTCTATGCGCCGTGCCTCATTCCCCTGGCTTTCCTGACGCTGATGGCGGTCGGCGCGGCGTTGGGGCATTGGACCGGCGCGGTGCCCGGCGCCGAACAGGCCATCGCCGCCTCGGTCCTGGTGTTCGGCCTGCTGGCCGCCAACACGGTGCGGCTGCCGGCGCGGGTGAGCTTCGCCCTGGTCGGATTTTTTGCGCTGTTTCACGGCGCCGCGCACGGCGCCGAAATGCCGGCCACAGCGTCCGGCCTGGCCTATGGCGCGGGGTTCGTGACGGCCTCGGCCCTGTTGCTGGGCGCGGGCGCGGGTTTGGGCGCGCTGTTCGAGCGGGAGGCGACGCGGATTCCGCAATTCGCCGGCTGGGTGATCGCCCTGGTGGGCGCGGTTCTCTCGGTGCGATCATTCCTGGGAGGAAACTTTTTTTGAGGAAACGCCCGATGCACGAAGCTGGAATCATGGAATCAACCCTCGCCCTCGCCGCGGCCAAGGCCCGCGAGCAGGGGGCGGAGCGCATTCATCGCATCGTGCTTCGCCTCGGCGCACTTTCCGGTGTTGAGCCGGACGCCTTGCGTTTCGCGTTCGACGCAATGGCCAAAAACACCCCCGCGGCCGGCGCCGTGCTCGAAATCGAGACGGTGCCGGCCTGCGGGTACTGCCCCGACTGCGACCTCGAATTTGCAGTGAAATCCGATTTTATTTTCACCTGCCCAAAATGCGGCCGGATTTCCGGCGAATTGAACCAGGGCAGGGAACTTGAGCTCGCCCGCCTCGAAATATCCTGATTTCCGCCATGCCCTCGAATTCCGCCACCGCCGCTCCCATCCGCTCGCTCGACGTGAAGATTTCGCTCCTCGAGGCCAACGACCGGCTGGCGGAGCGCAACCGCGCCGATTTTCTCCGCCGCCGCCTGGCCGCGCTCAACCTCGTCTCCTCGCCCGGCGCCGGCAAGACCACGCTGCTCGAACGCACGCTCGACGGATTCGGCCGCGAGACCAAGTGCGCCGTGATCGTGGGCGACCTCGAGACCGACTGCGACGCGCGCCGGCTGCGCCGGCCGCACACCCCGGTGGTCCAGATCACCACCGGCACCGCCTGCCACCTGGAGGCCGCGATGGTGGCGCGCAGCGCCGCGAGCATGGATCTGACCGGCGTCCGGCTTCTTTTCATCGAAAACGTTGGCAATCTCGTCTGCCCCGCCTCCTTCGACCTGGGCGAGACCGCGCGCGTCGTGCTCCTTTCCGTCACGGAGGGCGAGGACAAGCCGCTGAAGTATCCGCCGATTTTCAAGTCCGCGCATGTCGTGCTGCTGACCAAGATTGACGTCGCCGAAATCCTGGGCTTCGACCGGGCGGCCGCGATCGCGAACATCCGCCGCATCGCCCCGCAGGCGAAACTCATCCAACTCTCCGCGCGCACCGGCGAAGGCCTGGACGAATGGTGCGGCTTTCTCCGCACGCTCGTCCCGCGGACCTGATCCCATGGTCGCCGGTCTCCAGGCACCGCAAAACGGGGGGCAGGGCGTCGACGTCATTTTGCGCGTGCGCGGCACCGTGCAGGGCGTGGGCTTCCGGCCCTTCGTCCACCGGATCGCCTCGCAGCTGCACCTGCGCGGCTGGGTGCGCAACGATCCCCAGGGCGTCCTGATCCGCGCCGCCGGCACGCCGGAAGCCGTGGCCGCGCTGGTGCAAGCCCTCGAGCACGAGGCGCCGCCCGCGGCCCGCGTCCTCGCCGTGGAAAGCCGTGCCGCCGGCGATTCCGCCGAAAGACTCGCCGACGCCTTTGCCATCGTGCCGAGCGAGACGGGCGGCCTGGCGGTGAAGACCGCCGTGCCGCCGGACCTCGGGTTGTGCGCCGACTGCCGGCGGGAACTGCTCGATCCGCGGGACCGCCGGCATCGTTATCCTTTCATCAACTGCACGCAGTGCGGCCCGCGGTATTCGATTTTACAATACTTGCCCTACGACCGTCCGCACACGACGATGCGGGCCTTCCGGATGTGCCCGCAATGCCAGGAGGAATATGACGATCCGGCGCACCGCCGGTTTCACGCCCAGCCCAACGCCTGTCCGGACTGTGGGCCGCGCGTCGTCTTCCGGCGGCGAGGCGAGCCCGAGCGGGCGGGCGAGCCGGCGCTGGGTCAGGCCGTGAAGCTGCTCGCCGCGGGCGGCATCCTCGCGGTCAAGGGCGTCGGCGGCTACCACTTGATGGCCGACGCGACCGATGAGGCCGCGGTGGCGGAACTTCGCCGACGGAAGCACCGCGACGAAAAACCCTTCGCGGTGATGTTCCGCGACCTGGCGGCGGCGGCCGCCGCCGCCGAAGTGCCGGAGGAAGCGGCGGCGCTGCTGGCCGCGCCCGCCGCACCCATCGTGCTGCTGGCGCGAAAACCCGGCGCGCCGCTCGCGGCCGGCGTCGCCCCCGGCAATCCATGGGTCGGCGCCTTGCTGCCGTATGCGCCGCTGCATGTGCTGCTGCTCGAAGCCTTCGGCCGGCCGGTCGTCGCCACCAGCGGCAACCTGGCCGAAGAGCCGCTTTGCACGGCCGAAGCCGACGCCCACCGGCGCCTGGCCCGCATCGCCGACGCCTTTCTCGATCACAACCGCCCCATCGCCCATCCGGTGGACGATTCCGTCGTGCGCCTGACGCGCCGCGGCCCGGTCCGCTTGCGCCGTGCGCGCGGCTACGCGCCCGCGCCCCTGCGCCTGCCGGGCCGGATTGACGGAAGCTGGCTTTGCGTCGGCGCCCAGATGAAGAACACCCTCGCGGTGGCGACGCAGGACCAGCTCGTGCTCAGTCCCCACATCGGCGACCTCGGCGGCGCGGCCACGCGCGACGTCTTTCACCGCACCGCGGAAATGCTGGAAAAGATCCACGGCGCGAAATTCACCAAGGTGGTTTGCGACCGGCATCCGGATTACGCCTCCACCCGCTATGCGGAGCAAACCGGCCTGCCGCTCATCGCCGTGCAGCATCATCTCGCCCACGTGCTGGCCTGCCTGCTCGAGCATGGGCGGGCGGCCGACGGTGTCCTCGGCGTCGCCTGGGACGGAACCGGCTACGGCGAAGACGGGACCGTGTGGGGCGGCGAATTTCTGCTGCTGCAAAACCAGGAGGCCTGCCGTTTCGCGCGGCTGCGTCCGTTCCGGCTGCCGGGCGGCGAGACGGCGATCCGCGACGGGCGCCGTGCCGCGCTCGGTCTTGCCCACGCGCTCAGCCCGGCCCGTTTTGAGGAAGTCGCGCGGCGCCTGGAGTTTTTGACCATGGAAACGGCGCTGCTGCACACCATGCTGCAACACGCCGTGAATTCGCCGGAAACGACCAGTATGGGCCGTCTCTTCGACGCGGCCGGAGCCTTGCTCGGCCTGCCCGCGCGCAACCACTTTGAAGGGCAGATCCCGCTGGCGGTCGAAGCGACGGCAACCGCGGGCGGTGGCGGAACCGAGGCGCTGCCGCTGCCGTTGCGCGACGTTCCCCGCGGACGTGGCGCGGTGATGGAGCTGGACTGGGAGCCGCTGCTGGATTCGCTGCTGCTCGGCCGGACGCGCGGACGTCCGCCGGGCGAGCTGGCCGCCGCTTTTCACCGCGGGCTCGCGCAAGCCGTCGTCGCCGTCGCCCGCGCCGCCGGAGTCGGCACGGTCGCGTTGAGCGGCGGTTGCTTCCAGAACGTCCTGCTGCTCGACCTCACCACCGCCGCCCTGGAGTCGGCCGGTTTCACCGTGCTGGTGCCGCGCGAGCTTCCGCCGAACGACGGCGCCATCGCCGCCGGTCAGGCGCTCGGCGCCCTGCTCCAACTCACCTCCGTGCGAATGCCCTGAAGAAATTTTCACCATGTGTCTCGCTGTTCCAGGCAAACTCCTCGATGTCCGCGGCCCGGCCGGCGATCCGCTCTTGCGCAGCGGGCGCGCCAGCTTCGGCGGCGTGATCAAGGAAGTGAGCCTCGCCTGCACGCCCGAGGCAAAGGCCGGCGACTACGTGCTCGTCCACGTGGGCGTGGCCATCAGCGTCGTCGACCCGGCGGAAGCCGAGCAGACGCTGCGCTATTTGCGGGAAATGGGCGAGCTCGCCGAACTGGAGACGGAAACCGCCCCGCCGTCCGCCGCTCCGCCATGAAATTCGTCGACGAATACCGCGCCGCCGCCGCCGTGCGGTCGCTGGCCAGCGCCATCGCCCGGGCGACGACCCGGCCGTGGACCCTGATGGAGATTTGCGGCGGGCAGACGCACGCCATCGTCAAGTTCGGCCTCGATGAATTGCTGCCGCGCGGCGTCACCCTCGTGCACGGCCCGGGCTGTCCGGTCTGCGTCACGCCGGCGGAGTTGATCGACCAGGCGGTCGCGCTCGCGCTCCGGCCGGGCGTGATGCTCTGCTCGTTTGGCGACATGCTGCGCGTGCCCGGCACGGGCATCGATCTGCTCACGGCCAAGGCGCGCGGCGGCGACGTGCGCATCGTCTACTCGCCGCTCGACGCGGTCCTGCTGGCCAAAAACAATCCCGGCCGCGAGGTGGTGTTTTTCGCCGTCGGCTTCGAAACCACGGCGCCGGCCAACGCCATGGCGGTCCTGCGCGCGCGGCGCGAAGGGCTGGCCAATTTTTCCCTTCTCGTTTCGCACGTGCTCGTGCCACCGGCGATGCACGCGATTCTCGGCTCGCCGGACAACTGTGTGCAGGGCTTTCTCGCCGCCGGCCACGTCTGCGCCGTGATGGGTACGGCCGAGTACGGGCCGATTGCCCGCGCCCATCGCGTGCCGATCGTGGTCACCGGTTTCGAGCCGGTGGACATTCTGGAAGGCACGCTGCGCTGCATCCGTCAGCTGGAGGCGGGCCGCGCGGAAGTGGAGAACGCTTACGCGCGGGTCGTGCGGCCGGCGGGCAACGAGGCGGCCCGGGCCATCGTCGAGGAGGTGTTCACGGTCGTGGATCGCAACTGGCGCGGACTCGGTCCGATTCCGCAAAGCGGCTGGAATCTCGGCCCGGCTTTCACCCGCTACGATGCGGTGGAAAAGTTCGGGCTGAGTGTGGCCGCGCCAGGGACTGCGGACGGATGCATCAGCGGCGAAATCATGCGCGGGGCGAAAAAACCGTTGCAGTGCCCCGCCTTCGGCACGCGCTGCACGCCCGAACATCCCGTCGGCGCGCCCATGGTTTCGAGCGAAGGCGCCTGCGCCGCCTATTACCGGTACCGGAATCGCACCGCGCCGGCCGCGGCCGAAAACGCCGCCCGCTAGCTTCGGAAAAAGACCGCCTCCGGCGGATCAAATCGGCCGGAAAATCTGCAGCCTGACCGGTTGCAAACAGCCGACCGGCACCGTTGCAGGAACAACTCAGCAGATGCGCGGCAATTGCTCGCCGCTGAGGCGGTCGAGGATCCGTTCCGCGCCGATCACGCTGCGCAGCGACACGGCGCCGGCGCGCGCCGCCCGCACCTGGCCGATCAGGGCCGGTGGACCGCCCGGTGCGGTGCGTTTGAGAATGTCAAGCGCGGCCGGCGCCTGCTCCTCCGGCAGGATGCAGACGAAACGTCCTTCATTGGCGACATAGAGCGGTTCGAAGCCGAGAATCTCGCAGGCTCCGCGCACCATCTCGCTCACCGGCACTTTTTGTTCATCGATGCGGATGGCGAGTCCGCTGGTTTCGGCGAGCTCGACCAGCGCGGTGGCGAGTCCGCCGCGGGTGAGATCGCGCAGGCAGTGAATTTGCAGGCCGGCCGCCAGCAGCGTCTGCACCGGCGCAACCAGCGGGGCACAATCGCTTTCGATCGGGCTCTCGAAGGCCAGCCCTTCGCGCGTGGCCATGATGGCCATGCCGTGCCGGCCGATGTCCCCGCTCACCAGCACGGCGTCGCCCGGCCGGATGCTGGCCGGCGCGATGGTCAGGGCGTGTTCGATCACGCCGACGCCCGCGGTGGTGATGTAAAGTCCGTCGCCTTTGCCGTGCTCGACCACCTTGGTGTCGCCGGTCACGATGCCGACGCCGGCGGCCGCGGCCGCGGCGCTCATCGCGGCCGCCACCCGCCGCAAGATCTCGATCGGAAGGCCTTCTTCGAGCACGAAGCTCGCGCTCAACCACAAGGGCCGCGCGCCGCACATGAGCAGATCGTTGACCGTGCCGTTGACCGCGACCCGGCCGATGTCTCCACCGGGGAAAAAAAGCGGGCTGACCACGTGCGCGTCGGTGGTGAAGGCCAGCCGGACGCCGGCCAGTTTCAAAATCGCGCCGTCGTGCTGGCATTCCTGCGCCGCGTGCGCAAAGGCCGGCCGGAAGATTCCGTCGATCAGCTCCTGGGTCAGCTTGCCGCCGCCGCCGTGGCCGATGGTGACTTCGGTCCGCTGCGCGAGCGGCACCGGACATTGCAGCGCCGGGCGGAACGGCGGAGTCGGTCCGCTGCCGGTGACGCTGTAATCGTCGAGTCCGGGCGGAATCGGCTCGAAATTCAACGACAGTCCGGCAGCCGGGACGGCATTTTTGTGCGACGATTTCATGTCCAGCGTTTGGCGTCATGACTATCGTCCGATCCGCCCTCCGCGGCTCCGCGCAGGTTGGCCAAGGTTGCGCAGTTCTTGTCATCCCGCGTGCCGTTTCAAACCGGTGAGGCGTGTGGCTCGCCGCCACCGGGCGCGGCGCTGGCGAGACTGGATCGGCAGGCCCGTGGAAGCCGGGACGCGCCTCACGTCATCACGGCCCGGCCGGCATGCGTCGCGGGGATTTATGCCGGCTGACCGCCAGGGCGAGGACGGCGAGGCCGATCAGCGCGGCACAGTCCGCAGGCTCCGGAATCGGCGTGAACGCGACGTAATGGATTTCACCGCCGCTGACCGTCAGGTTGTTGGCAAAAAGGCTTGGAATATTCCAGCCGCTGTCAATCCGGCCGGGTTACAAATAGCCAACAATCGCGTAACAGCTCCGGCCGGGTGATCGCCAAGAAAGAACCGCCGGAGAGATGAAACCCGCGCGAAAAATTTTCCGGCGCGTTCAGGCGCCGCGGCGTCGGCGGAGTTTTCTCAGGGCGCAGAGGAGGGCGAGCGCGCCGTAAAACCACTCGGAGGGGGCGCCGCCGCCGTGGTGGTGCGGAGGCGTGGAGCCGCCGGAGCTTGAGCCGCCGGGAGTGGTGGAGGGCGGCGGAGTGACCGTCACCGTAAGTGGCGTGCTGACCACAAAGTCGTCTGAGACGAGGCCGATTGCGACCGTGTAAACGCCAGTGTTGCTGACCAGGGCGCTTGATACGGTGTAGGTGGAGGCGGTGGCCCCGGGAATGTCCAGGTTGCCCAGGCGCCATTGATAGGTCGAGGGGGTGAAGTTGGCCGGCACAGCCGTGAGGGTGAAGGCGGTGCCGCCGGTCACGGTGCCGGAGGGGCCGGTGATGGAGGCCGAGCCGGTGGCCGCGTCGGTGTAGCCGGCGCCGGCGATGTTGCCCGCGTTGGCGGAGATCACCGCGGCCACATCGGTGGTGGGCAGTGCCTCGTAGGAATAGGTGGGGGTGAAGACCTGGTCGGGGCCGCTGTAGGGCGCGGTGCCGGTGGTAGCGGTGTAGAGATCGTCGATC
>DATJYF010000226.1:0-5408 GCA_035499715.1 Opitutaceae bacterium
CGGCTCCGCCGACCGAGTTGTAGACTTCGACCGGCCGGGAATTTTGCCGCGCATTCACGGCGCGCCTTTCCCGGGGCGAGGGGAGGGATTCAACAACGCCTCCCATGCGCCCAGATGACGATCGAGTTGATAATGAGCCGCGAAGCGGGCGTGGGCGGCGCGGGCCAGCCGCGCTCTTGCCGGCGCGTCCGCCGCCAGGGTTTGCAGGGCCGACGCGAGATCGTCGGTCGAGGCCGTGGCGAGAAAAAAAGCACTGCGGTCTTCGAGGATGGTGGGAATTTCCCCGGTTCGGGTCGTGATGATCGCGCAGCCCGCGGCCATGGCCTCGAGCAGGACCAGGGGTTGGGCCTCCACCGAGTAACGGGTAGGCAGGACAAACAACTCCGCCTCGCGAAAAAGCGCGGCCTTCTCCGCTCCGACCGCACCCTTGATCCAGCGCACCCGTACGCGCGCGCTGCGGTTGGTCTCCGCCATCTGTGCTTCGATCCATCGCTCGGCCGCGGCCAAATCCGCAAAACGGCCGGAAGACTCGCCGGCCACGAGGCGGCCGCACAAGACCGCCTCGATCCGCGGGCCGGCGGCCCCGGACAGCCGCTGCAGCGCCTCCAGATATTCCGGAAAGCCCTTGGTGTCGATCAGGCTGCTCAGGTACAGGCAGCGCACGGGGCCGGGGGAATCGGCCGGTGGCGAGTGTTTTGCCGCCACCGTCTCGGCCGTCGCCGGATCGAGCTCGCAGGAGTTGGTCACGACGACGGCGCGGCTTTCCGGAATGCCGAGGGCGAGCAGCCGGGCGCGCTGCTGTTCGCCCAGCACCGTGACCGTGCCCGCCTGGCCGAGCAGAAATCGAAACACCCGCGCCTCGAACGAGCCTTCGGCCCAGCGCATGAAGGGGCTGCCGTGCAACGAAATGATGATCCGCGCGCGCCCCAGGCCGGCCCGGCCCAGCAGCAGCGGCACGGCATCGCGCAAAAAGGCGGCGCGGGTCTGGCCCAGATTAACGCAAAGCCATCCGCGGCCCGCGACCAGCAGGCGCAAAGCTCGTATCCATGCACTAAATACACCGAGGAGGTACTGCGCGCCGCCGCGCCAGCCGCGGCCGCTGCGGTCCAGGACCGGCTGCGGCAGGCGGCGGCAGACCCATGCGCGCCGGGCCAGGCCTTTCATGACCAGTTCCGTCGCCGCCTTTTGCCCGGAAAAACCGGCCGGGTTGGCATAGCAAAAATAAACCGGCCCGCGGTCGGCTGGAAGAGGCACCGTCATGAAGGGTGCGGCGAACGTCTGGCCAGCAGGTGGATAGACATGCGCGTGAGGAACGACGTTCGCGTCCGCGGAGAGCCGCAGGCGCGCGCCAGGGCCGCTTCGAGGCCCTGGGCAAAGCTCTCGGGGGAGAAGGTGCTGACGATTTCCCGCGACCGCCGGCCCATGGCCGTCCGCTGCGCCTCGTCCCGTCCGGCCAGTTCGGCCATCAGTCCGGCCAGCTGTCCGGTGTTCTCGGGGTCGAAGGTGAAGCCGTTCTCGCCCTCGCGCACCAGTTCAGGCGCGCATCCGCAGCGGGAAGACACCAGCACGGGCAGGCCGGCGGCCATGGCTTCGTTCACCACCAGTCCCCATTGATCGGAAACGCTCGGCAAGACAAAGGCGCTGGCCAGGCCGTAAGCGGCCGGCAGGTCGGAATATTGCAGGAAGCCGGGAAAATGCACCTGGGTGTCGAGTTTTGCGGCGGCAACGTCGGCCCGCAATCGCTCTTCCTGCGGGCCGTCGCCGGACAGCACGAGCGACCACGCGGCGGATCCCGCCGCCGCGGCGTAGCGGGCATAAGCCTCGATCAGCCGCCGCAGGTTTTTTTTGGGAACGAAGCGGGCCACGCAGAGAAAGTAGCGCGGCGGCAGCCGGTATCGCACCCGCACCGCATCCGCTTCCCGCCGGCTCGCCTCCGCGCCGCGTTCGAAATGAAGGTTGTCCACCACATCCCACGGCTCGAACCGGCGGTCGCGGCTGATTCCGAGCCGGCCCAGGTAGTCGTGGGCCCGGCTGCCGGCGACGAGGGCGGCCGCGAAAGGCGCAACGACGTAGCGCTTGAACGTCTCCTTGGCCCACGACCGGGGCTCGTCCTCGTACGTGCTGTCACTGCATGTGACCAGCGGCAGGCCCCGGCGCAGCGCCCACGCGACCGCCTGGTGGATCTCCGGATCGAAATAGCCGACGCAGACGAGAACCTGCGGGCGCAGCTCTTCAAGCGCACGCTGGAGTTCCGCCGGCGACCGGGTCTGAAAGCGTTCATAAGCCCCGTCCGGTCGCACCTCGGCCCAGGCATAGACCGCCTCGACCGGCCGGAACTCGATCACTTTCACCCGCCACGTCGGCGAGGCGGCCAAGCGGCTGAGGCGGGCGTGATGGTACGGTCCGATGCGCTGAACGAGGAAGACGGCGGCTTTCATGCCCATGCTTCAGGCCTCAGCCGTGATCGCGGCATAGAACGCATCCGCCGCCGTCCGGCAGAAGAACTGCGGCAGAGCCCGCCGTTGCGCAACGAGGCAACGCTCGCGCAATTTTCCGTCCGTGGCGAGGCGGAGCCATTTTGCGGCTATTTCATCGGTGTCATCCGGGTCGGCCTTGCATTCGGACAGGGCGACCAGTTCATTGCACGCGGCGCGGTTGGAAACCAGCACGGGCACGTCCGCCGCGAAGGCCTCGATGATGGGCAGGCCGAAGCCTTCATCATATGAGAGGAGCAGGAGCAGGCTGGCGCCCTTGAAGAGATCGGCCATGGCGCGCTCATCCATGTGCTTCTCGACAAACTCGACGCGATCGCCCAGGCCCAGCTGCTCGATTTGGGCGCGGTCCTCCGGATAGCATCCGGTTTTCAGGCGCAGCTTGCACCGGCGGCGCAGGTCGGCGGGCAGGCGGGCAAACCCGGCGATGCACTGGCGGATGTTTTTTTTCGGCAGGTTGCTTCCGACAAAGAGAAAATACTGATCCGGGCCCGAGCCGGCCCCGTTGGGTGCGGCCGCGGGACCGCGGTCGACCGGCTCGTCCAATTCCAGTCCGTGGTAGCACACTTTTATTTTTGAAAGGGGAATTCCCAGGTGCTGGTGAAGCATCGCTTTCGAAAAATGGGAGACCGTGACCGTCGAGTGTGCGCGCCGGTTGGTGCGGCGCATGGTCTGCTTGAGGACCCGCAAATACAACGGGGAGGAAAGCAGGCCGCGATTGAGCTTGGGCGGGATATAAAAGACGCAGCAGTCGTGGATGGTGTTGATCAGCCGGATGCCGGTGCGGCGTGGCGGCAGAAAATAGAAGGAGGAATAAAAAACCGCGACGCGGTCGCGCTGCAGGGCCCGCGGCAGGCTGAAGTTCAGCCAAAGCAGGCGGTGCAGCCTGCCGCCGGAGGGCCCCAGTGGTTTCACGACGACATTGTCCGCGGCATAATTGCGGCTGGCCCGCAGCCGCTCCTTCGCATCGGTATAGAGAAGGATCTGCGCCGGATAAGGCGTCCGCTGGTTTTGCCGCAGAAAAATATGGACCAGCCGGCTGTGCGGATGCACGGCGCCGGGCGCGAGAAAGCGCGCGTCAAAGGCCAGAGTCACGCTTTCAATGGTGAGGCGCCGCCACCACCGGCCGCCCGGATTCCCTCGCCCGCCGGATCGCCGCCACTTGTCCGCTGCGGGCCTGGCGGGCGACAAAGCCGAAGACCACGGCCGCGGGGAGAAAGGGAATGAACCAAACCGGGGCGAAGTCGCGCGACTGGGCCACAATGAAGGCGATGACGAGTGCGGTAAAAATGCGGTGGAAATCCGAGGCCGCGTCGGTCGCATAAAGCCGGTTGGCCAGGGCCAGCAGCAAACCGAGCCAGAACAAGAGGGTGAATGGACCGAAAATGCCGTACTTGATCAGTTCGCGGCCGATCAGGCCGGGAGAGGCGCCCAAAAATTGCTGGTCGGTGGCGACGCCCAGCCGGACATTGATGAACCACAGGTTGAATTCATGCCCCGACTCATCGTCGAACTTCCACGGAAACAAAGATCGCGGGATCGGCATCACCAGGCCCTCGATGGGCCGTTCCACCAGGCCCCGAAAAAGCCCGATCATGGGATTGGCCGCCCGGTGCTTTTCCCAAAGCTCGGTCCGGAAAAATTGCAGGCCGTCAATTTGCGAGGACGTGCCTTCGTTTCCGCGGATCACAAACAGTCCTTTGGACAATTGCCGGGTGTTGATGGATTCCAGTCCGCTGCCGCGAAAGAGCGTGCTGATCTGCACCAGCAGAAACAACACAATCACGCCGCTGGCGGCGCGAACGAAGGTTTTTTTGCCCAGCCGGGGATCCCCGATCAAATAAACAATGACCGCCATGCCTATCGTGACCAGATAGGTGCGCGAGCCCTGCAGGGCCACGCCCGCCGTCCAAAGCAAAATCAGGGGGCTCAGCCCCAGCATGAGCTTGCGGTAGGGCGAGCGCAGCAAATACAGCCAGATCAGGAAAAGGCTGGTGGCCCACAACGACAGATTGGCCACGCTGCCGCCGAGGGCTCCGCCCCAGACGGCGAATCCGCTGTAGTTGTCGGCTTCCTCCCAGGTCAGGCGCTGATAAAGTATATTGTCGATCGCTCCCATGATCACTTTGCCAAAAAGCACGTTGGGAATCGCGACCAATGCGAATACGATCCAAAAGCCGGTCATCACTTTGCGATCAAGATCGGCCCGCGAGGCCCAGCTCGGACTGGGCACCCAGGTGCGGATCGCGCTCCCCAGCCACTGCCACATGATATGATACGAGATCAGGAGGATGGCCGTGGTGAGATTGCCCAAAAATAGGCCGAGAAGCTTGTCCACCATCGGAATCGACTCCAGGGAGGCCGAAAACTCCGGGAGCATGACCGGGTTCGCCTGAAAGGCCTGATAATAGACGAAGCCGCAGGTGGTGGCAATAAAGCCGACTACGTCCTGTTTCTTGACGGCAAACCGCCAGAAGGCCGATGCGGCCATGATTCCGCCGACGATGCCGGGCACGGTCGCGTAGAGCAAAGGCGATTCCGAAACGACGCCGAGAACGGCAAGAAAAGCGCAGAGCAACGATCCTGCGATGTATATGAAATGGGAATTGGATTTCACGGATTTATAATGCCTCAGCCATGTAGTTTGTGATCATCTGAGACGGGGAAAATCGCTCCAAATAGGAATGGCATTCGTCTGGTGCGTTTCTTTCCGGCAGTTGCAGTCGGGCGATCAAGGCCTCGGCCAGGGCGGCGGGATCGGCCGGGGGAACGAGCGCGCCCCAGCGCCCCCCGTCCAGCGCCTCGGCGCAGGCCGGGACATCGGTGGCGACGATCGGCAGCCCCGCGGCGAGGGCCTCAAGCAGCACGGTGCCCAGGCCTTCTTCAAGGGTGGTGGAAAAGACAAAGACGTCGCTC
>DATJYF010000227.1:0-6751 GCA_035499715.1 Opitutaceae bacterium
TCGTCGTCGGTCAGGGTGCGGTCGGCCGCGCGGAACACGAGGGAAAAGGCCAGACCCTTCTTTCCCTCGGGCAGGCCTTCACCGCGGTAGACATCGAAAACCTCGACCGACTCGACAACGAAGGCGCTGCCGACGGCGGCGCGGGCGGAGCCGTCGAGTTGCGCGCGCACTTCGCCCGCCGGCGTGGCGGCGTCGACCACCAGCGCGAGGTCGCGCAGCGCGGGCGGAAAAAGACTGAAATCGGCGTAACGGCGGCGCGCGGCGCCGGCCGGAAGTTTTTCGGGCAGAATCGAAAAAACGCCACAATGGATTTTACCCTCGAGCCCGAGCGACCTGACCATGGCGAGATTGAGCAGGCCGAAGCGGGCCGACCAGCCGTCAACCATGAGATTGCCGGCCGCGGCGGAATGCCCTTCCTGCCAGCCGTAATACGGCCCGAAGGCCGGCGCCAGCGATTGCCGGGCCAGGTTCACGCCGGCGGCCGCGGCGATGATCTCGATATGGCGCTTGGCGGTGTAGAAATCCGGCGGCGAGCGGTGCAGCCAGGCCCGGTCGGCCTCGTTTTGCACGAGCAGAAACGACACGCAGGCCGTCTCGAAGACCCGGCCGTCGTGTTCGACGAAGATGCGGCCGGTTTCGAACAGGCGCGAGACGGCGATGCCGCGGGACTGGTTGAGCTTCACCGCGTCGAGCAAACCGGTCGCCAGTGTGGAACGCAGGTGGGACATGTCCTCGACCAGCGGGTTGGCCAGCGCGAGCTCCTGCGCCGAAGCCTGCGAGACCCAGGTTTGCAGCTCCGGGCGCGAGCGCAGGGTATAGCTGACGCATTCGTGGAAATGCTGACCGACGAGATAGTCGGTGGCGCGGCGGGCGAAGGCCACGACCGGCGCGTCGTCAGCGGCGAGTCCGGGCGACAGCACCGGCCCGGCGGGGACCTTGTCCGAGCCGTGCAGGCGGAGCACCTCTTCGACCAGATCGATCGGCCGGTCGAGATCGTCGCGCCAGCTCGGGATCGACACCGTCCACTGCGGACCGGCCGGCGTCTCGTCCTCGCGGACGATTTTCAACTCAAGCGCTTCAAGCGCGGCCTTCATTTCCGCGTCGGCCACGTCGAAGCCGAGCCTGCGGCGGACAAACGCCGGGGTCAGGACAATTTCGCGCTTCCACGGCACGTCGCCGCCGACCTGGTAAAGCGGGCCGACGACCTGGCCGCCGGCGGTCTCGAGCAGGAGGTCGATGGCGCGGTGGGCCGCCTCCAGCGCGCTGTGCGGGTCGACGCCGCGCTCGTAGCGGTAGGACGAATCGGAGGCAAGACCGAGACGTTTGGAGGTCCAGCGGATGGATTGCGGCTTGAAGTAAGCGACTTCGAGCACGAGGTCGGTCGTGGTTTCGTCGACCTCGGCGCTGGCGCCGCCCATGATGCCGGCGACGACCAGCGGTTTTTCCGCGTCGGCAATGACAAGCATGCGCGAGGAGAGAGCGCGCTCCTTGCCGTCGAGCGTGACGATCTTCTCGCCGTCGCCGGCGCGCCGCACAATGATTTTGCGTCCGCCGATTTTTTTGGCGTCGAAGGCATGCATTGGCTGGCCGGACTCAAGCATGACGTAATTGCCGACATCGACGACGTTGTTGATCGGCCGCAGGCCGACGGCCTTGAGGCGCTCCTGCATCCAGGCCGGGCTGGGCGCGATTTTCACGCCGGCGATGATGGTCGCGGTGTAAAGCGGGCAATCCTCGTCGACCTCGACTTCGACCGAGGACAGGAGGTGCGGATGCGGCGGAGCGTCGGGCGCGTGGCCGTTGAATTTCGTCGGCGGGTAGACGAGGTCGCGCCTGAACCAGGCGGCGAGTTCACGCGCCAGGCCGAGATGCGAGAGGCAATCGGGGCGGTTGGGCGTGATCTCGACATCGAAAACCACGTCGCCGGCCGGCAGCACGTCGTTGATCGGCGCGCCGAGCGGCGGCCGGCCGTCGAGGATGAGGAGGCCGGCGGCGTCCTCGGCCACGCCCAGCTCCTTCGCCGAGCACATCATGCCGTCGGAGAGCTGGCCGCGGATTTTCGACTGTTTGATCTGGAAATTGCCGGGCAGGATGGCGCCGGGCAGCGCGACGGGCACGCGATCGCCGACCTGGTAGTTTTGCGCGCCGCAGACGATGGTCTTGACACCGCCGGCGGGACCGATGTCGACGGTGCAGACGGAGAGCTTGTCGGCGTTGGGATGCCTGTCGCGGGTGAGGACTTCACCGACCACGACGTGATCCAGTTTGGGCGCGCCGGTCCGGCGCACGCCCTCGACCTCGAACCCGAGAAAGGTGATGGCATGGCAGATCTCATCGACGGAAGCGTCGAGTGCGACGTAGTCCTTGAGCCACTCGAGGGAAATTTTCATGGTTTGGCGTCAGGCAAACTGTTTCAGGAACCGCAGGTCGTTCTGGTAGAAATAGCGGATGTCATCGATGCCGTAGAGGATCATGGCGAGGCGCTCGAGGCCCATGCCAAAGGCGTATCCACTCCAGACCTCGGGATTGTAGCCGACCACTTCGAAGACCGCGGGATCGACCATGCCGCAGCCGCCGATCTCGATCCACTCCTTGTTGACCTTCGGCAGGTGGCGGGCGCTGAGGTCGACCTCGAAGCTCGGCTCGGTGTAGCCGAAGTAGTGCGGCCGGAAGCGGGTCTTGGTGCCGGGGCCGAGCAGCGCGGTGAAAATATAATCGAGCAGCGCCTTGAGGTCGCGGACGGTGACGTCGCGGTCGACGTAGAGGCATTCGAGCTGGTGGAAATTGGCCGAATGCGAGGCGTCGGTGGTGTCGCGGCGGAAGACGCGGCCGGGCGAGACGATGCGCACGGGCGGCGGCTGGCGGAGCATGGTGCGGATCTGCACCGACGAGGTGTGAGTGCGGAGGAGGTAGCGCTCGCCGGGATTTTTCTGCGAGACGTTCCCGAAGCGGGCCGTTTCGGGGAAATAAAACGTATCCTGCGCATCGCGCGCCGGGTGGTCGGGCGGCGTGTTGAGCGCGTCGAAGCAATAAAACTCGGTTTCGACCTCCGGACCGTCGGCCACGGTGAAGCCGACCTTGCGCAGGATGCGGCACATCTCCTCGCGGACCTGGGTGAGCGGATGGAACGAGCCCGGACCGGAGTCGGGCGACGGCAGCGTGGGATCGACCGGCGGTCCGAGCTGCGCGGCGATCTCCGCGGCGGAGATGCGACGGAGCGCGGCGTCGAGCAGCGCCTGGAGCTGGGTCTTGGCGTCGTTGATCAGCCGGCCGAGCGTGGGGCGTTCCTCTCTGGGCACCGAGCCCATCTGCTTCATGAGCGCAGTCAGCTCGCCGTTCGGACCGACCAGGGCGGCCTTGGCGGACTCAAACTCGGGACGCGATTTCAGCGCGGCGAGGTCGGCGGTGGCTCGAGCGATAAGCGCAGTGAGTTGGTCTTGCATGGAGAGAGAAGTGGTAACCACGAATGGCGCGGCTTGGCACGGCTAAATTGCAGCCTCGAAAAACCGTCCTCCGGCACGGCGCAAAAAAAAGACGGCGCCTCGCTGGCGAGGCCCGTCCTTGAAACTTTGGGTCGCGTCGCAAACGGCGCGCTCCGCCTTGGGCGAGCCTGCCGGGCTCGGCGGGAAATCAGCTCTTTTTGGCCGCAGCCTTGGCCTGCAAAGCATCCCGGGCCTGCTGGACCAACGCGGCGAACGCGGTCTCGTCGCGCGCCGCGATATCGGCGAGGACCTTGCGGTCGAGCGCAATGTTGGCGGCGTGGAGGCCCTCGATGAAGCGGCTGTAGCTGATGCCGGCGGTGCGGCAGGCGGCGTTGAGGCGCACGATCCAGAGGCCGCGCCATTCGCCCTTTTTCTTGCGGCGGTCGCGGTAGGCGTACTGCCAGCCATGCTGGACGGCTTCCTTCGCGTAGCGAAAGAGCTTGGACTTGTTGCCGAAATAGCCCTTGGCGTATTTCAGCGTTTTCTTGCGGCGCTTGCGCGACGCGGGGGAGTTGGTGACACGAGGCATGTTTGGTATTCCTTTAGGTTAGTCGTCGGCGGGTCGTCTCGATTCACCCGCCAGGCGAAGTTGAGGAGTGGTGCGCCGGCCGGATCAAAGCCCGAAGGGAAGGCAGCGTTTGAGCGGTGCGGCGTGGCCTTCGGCGACCAGCTTGTCCCTCGAGGCGCGGCGCTTTTGTTTCGTCGTCTTCGAGGCCAGCAGGTGGCGAAAGCCCGGCGTGCGGCGCACAAGCTTCCCGCGGGCGGTGAGCTTGAAGCGCTTGGCGACGGATTTTTTCGTCTTTTGCATGAGTGGAGCGGATGAAAACACAGGGCGGAAGCAGAGTTGGCAAGGGGAATTTTACGGGGCCGGCGGGAGCCGAATCCTCTCCGCCGAAACGGGCGTCGCCGCCGGGAATTGCAGTTGACAACAACGGGGCGTTGCTGAGTTTTTGTCCCTTCGGTTTCACGCAGTTTTGGCTTCCTAGCTCAATGGTAGAGCAGCTGACTCTTAATCAGTAGGTTCGGGGTTCGAGTCCCCGGGGAGCCACCAGCCCGCACCGCTCGGGTTGGTTGAAAGATTTTGCCAGATTTTTCCCGTTATTTCTCAGATTTCTTTCTCTATTATTCTATATATAGTGAGTGCAGCGATTGGCCGGCGTAGCTCAATGGCAGAGCACCTGTTTTGTAAACAGGCGGTTGCGGGTTCGAGTCCCATCGCCGGCTCCAGCTCGCCACACTGAAGAATGGTTTTCCACTGCCCGATGGTGTAATTGGTAGCACAAACGACTCTGACTCGTTTTGTCTAGGTTCGAGTCCTAGTCGGGCAGCCAGCACAAAAAGATTTTCGTCGCAAATAACAAAGGTGTTTGACACCTTGGCCGCAATTTTTCCAAGTTTGTACTTCTACATCCCTTCTTCCTTGTCCGCGTTTGTTTATCCCCACCAGCTTTGCCTCACCTTCGGACTTTCCACCGATTTGCGCTGGGCATAAATATGCCTTCGTAATTTGGCTAATACTTAATTGTTGGTAAAATTTCTGATTCTCTTTGATCTTCTTGCTGTCAAAGCTAACACCTTAAATATTTTCCCGACCCCATCGGGCGCGCCGCCCGAGCCCCGCTTTTTCCACTCTCTTCTTATAAGAGCTTAACTAACCTGAAAACCAACTCACACCTGATATGATCACCCCATCCCTCAATCTGGCCTTCCTGCTCGGCGACGCCACGCCGATGCAGCTCTTCAAAGAAGGCGGCCCAGTCATGTGGGCCGTCCTTGTCGTCTTCCTTGTCGGCTACACCGTCGTCATCGAACGAATCTTTTTCCTCGCCCGCGAAAATGGCACCCGCCAGCCCGAGGTGGTGGAGAAGATGCTCGAGAAGGTGGAAGCGCGCGACATCGAAGGCGCGCTCGCCCTGGGCAAGAAGAGCAAGGACTATATCGCGCGCATCCTGAGCTATGCGCTCACCAACAAGGATCTCTCGATGTCCAACGCCTTCATCCGCGCGGCCAATCAGGAAATCGCGCGCTTCCAGCAGGGCCTGGCCACGCTCGACACCGTGATCACCGCCGCCCCGCTGCTCGGTCTGCTCGGCACCGTCACCGGCATGATGAAAACCTTCGGCAGCCTGACCGGCGATATCAGCGCCGCCGCCGGGAATATCACCGGTGGTGTGGCCGAGGCGCTCATCGCCACCTGCTGCGGTCTGGCCATCGCCGTGACCGTGCTCTTCCCCTACAACATTCTCAACGCCCGCGTCGAGGCGGCCAAGCACGAGGTCGAGGACGCCTCCAACGCCCTTGAAATCATCATCAAGAAGTCCGAAACCGCGCCTCCCTTCCCGCAATAAGACGCGAATCGCCGCCGGCCCTTTCATTTTTTCACGTCAGCGCTATTTTAACCCATGCATGGTGGAGGCTCCTCTTCCGAAGGCAGAAAACGGGCACGCATTGAGATCATCCCCCTCATTGACGTCATCTTCTTTCTGCTCGCGACTTTTGTGCTGTTCACGCTTTCGCTGAGCAAGTCCAACGGCTTGTCGGTCCGCCAGCCGGACAGCGCAACGGGCTTTCCGCGCGATCCGAGCGGGACCCACACCATTACCGTGATGAAAGAAGGCACGCTGGCGTGGGACAAGGAACCGGTGGATTTCAGCCAGTTCCTCGAGCGCCTGCAAAATTATTACGCAACCGATCCCGATGGCCGCATCCTCATCAACGCCGATCAGGACGCCAAGTTCTTTGCGGTCATCTATGCCATGGATGAGGCGCGCAAGGCTCATTTCAAGAAAGTGTACATCGAGACACGAGCCAAGCCCCCCCCGCGCTGACGGAATGTTTTCCTAAGTTTTCCCGTTTTTTTGCGTTTAAGTTAACAACCAACCCTTTCCCCCATGGCCGGCGGCAGTTTCAAACTTATCTCCAAAAAGAAGGCACGCATCGAGATCATCCCGCTGATCGACGTCATCTTCTTTCTCCTCGCGACTTTCGTGCTGTTCACGCTTTCGCTGAACAAGCTGCAGTCGGTGGACGTGCAGATGCCGCCCTCCGGAACTCCTCCGCCCAACGCGCCGAAGATCGTCACCCTGCAGGTCTCCGACGCGGATACCCTTTTTTGGAATGGCGAGGCCATCACCATGGTGCAACTACCTCCCCTTCTCGCCAATTACCAGCAGGCGCATCCCCACGATGCGAAAATCCTGATCACCACGGACGACAAGGCCCTCTTCGGCCAGGCCGTCGCCGTGCTCGATCAGATCCGCCTTCTGCAT
>DATJYF010000228.1:0-20963 GCA_035499715.1 Opitutaceae bacterium
TTGACCGGCGGCGGCAACGGCGCCGCGGCCACGACTGGCGATGCGGGAGCTTGCGGCGAACCGCCCGGAGCCGTGGTCTGAACGAGAACCGGCGTCGCCGGTTTTTCCACCGGCACGGGAATGGCCGCGGGCTGGGCGGCGACAGGTCCGGGGGCAGACGGACGCCGCAGGAGATAGACCGTGGCCAGCACGCTCAGCGCAATCAGCACCGCCGCGCCGAGCGCGCAGAGAATGACCAGCTGCGACGGCAGCGGCGAGCGGCGCGCCGCCGGCCGGTCGGCCGGTGCGCCGCCGGGAACGGGCGGTGGCAGCGGCGCCGCTCCCGAGGCATGGCGCTTCTGGGCTTTCTTGAGGGCGTCATTGATCAGACTCATGGCGGGGCGGGGTTTATTCGGTGAGATGTGAGAGATCCTTCACGGCGCGTCTGACATCCCAGTAATTTACCTCGTCGGACTCGCGAATGAAAGCCGAGAGAATGGCCTTGTCGCAGATATTGTTCACCAGGCGCGGAATGCCCCGGCTGGCACGATGGATCTTGCGGATGGCGCGCGGGGTGAACTGGGGCCGGCCGCCGCTGCCGGCGAGGGCGAGCCGGTGGCGGATGTAATTTTCGACGTCATCCCGCGCCAGCGGATGAAGCTCGTAATGGACGAGAATGCGCTGGCGGAGCTGGCGCAACTCGTCGCGGGCGAGGATGGCCTTGAGCTCGGGCTGCCCGATGAGGACGATCTGCAGGAGCTTTTGCTTGTCGGTTTCGAGGTTGGAAAGCAGGCGGATTTGCTCGAGCACCTCGAAGGTGAGGTTCTGCGCCTCGTCGATGATGAGCACGATGTCGCGGCCGGCTTCGATCCGGGCGAGGAGGAGCTGGTTGATCTGGACCACCAGGTCGTAATGGGTTTCGGCCTGATGGGTCTCGCCCAGTTCGGTGAGGATGGCCCGCAGCATCTCGGTCTCGTTCAGGCGCGGGTTGAGGATGAGCGCGGTGTCGTAATGGTCCATGTCGAGCTCCTCCAGCAGCCGGCGGCAGAGGGTGGTTTTGCCGCAGCCGACTTCGCCGATGAGCACGATGAAGCCCTTGCGCTCGCGGACGCCGTAAAGCAGGTGCTGCAACGCTTCGTAATGAGTGGGGCTGAGATAAAGGAATTTCGGATCGGGCGTGATGTTGAAAGGCATCTCCGCCAGCTCATAGAAGCTCTGGTACATGGCCGTCCCCGAAGTATGCGGCCCGTCGGGAAAAGGCACGCAAAATTCTCCGCTCGCGCCGGCGGGCCCCGGTTTGAGAAGGTCCTTACGAGCGAAATGCCTGCCACGCGCGCCGCAAAAAGATTTGCGCGCCGCCGTCATGGAATGCTTGGCTCGCCCCGCCTGCCGTGAATTCACGTCGCGTTGTCATTTTCATCCAAATCCTGCTGTTCGTCGCTTTGAGCGCGGTCTTCGGCGTGTCGCTGTGGCAGACGCGCGCCGAATACCTGCAGCTGCGCGCGCAGGAGGAGGCGAGCCGCCGGCGCCTGGCGGAGGCGGAGCAGCGTCTGCGCGAGCAGGAGCAGATCCTCGCGCGCCTGCGCACGGATCCGGCCTACGTGGAACGCGTCATCCGCCGGCAGCTTGGCTACGCCAAGCCGGACGAATTCATCTTCCGCTTCGAACCGTGAGGGCGGCGCGAGAATTTTCGTTGCACCGGCGCGCGGCTGGGTCCTTCAATCGAACCTTTAATTTTTTCATGGCGCGGAATCCGATCATCGAAAAGTTCCAGCAGGCTGGACAAGGGCAGGTGTTTGCTTTTTTCGACCGCCTGGCGGCGGCGGAACAGGAGGCGCTGCTGGCCGAGGCGGCCGAGATCGATCTGGGTGAACTCGCCCGGCTGGCGGGGGCGTTACTGGCCAAAAACGCCGCGCTGACGGTCAATCTCGACGGTCTGGCCCCCGCGCCCTACGTGCCGCTGCCGGGCAACGGCGGCGATGCGGCGGCGTGGGCACGGGCGAAAGCGGCGGGCGAAGCGGCGCTGGGCGCCGGCCGGATCGCGGCCTTCACCGTGGCCGGCGGGCAGGGCACACGCCTGGGTTACGACGGCCCGAAGGGCACCTTCCCGGTCACGCCGGTGAGAAAGAAGCCGCTTTTCCAGGTCTTCGCGGAAAAGCTTCGCGCCGCGGGCCTGCGCTACGGCCGGCCGCTGCACTGGTTCGTCATGACCAGCCACGCCAACCACGTGGCGACGGAGGCGTTTTTCGCCGAGCACGGATTTTTCGGCCTCGACCGCGGGCGGGTTCATTTCTTCCGGCAGGGGCGCATGCCGGCGGTGGATTTTGAGGGAAAAATTTTGCTCGAGGCGCCGGGTCGGATCGCTCTTTCGCCCGACGGCCATGGCGGATCGCTGCGCGCGCTCGAACGCAGCGGCGCACTTGACCTGCTCAAGGGCGAGGGCGTCGACACCATCAGTTATTTCCAGGTCGACAATCCGCTTGTGCGCTGCGTCGACCCCGCCTTCCTCGGCTGGCATCTCGGCCAGGGCTCGGAAATGTCGAGCAAGATGGTGCCCAAGGCGTACGCGGAGGAGAAGCTCGGCCATTTCTGCACCCGGGGCGGCCGGCTGGTGGTGATCGAGTACAGCGATCTGCCGGCGGCCTGGCAGCGGGAGCCCGATCCGGCGACAGGCCGGCTGCGGTTTCTCGCCGGCAGCATCGCCATCCACATCCTCGACCGGGAATTCGTCCGGCGCATGGCGGCGGGCGAAAACCCGCTCCCGTTCCACCGCGCCGACAAGAAAATTTCCGCGGTCGACGCCGCCGGCCGCGTCGTGAAGCCGGACAAGCCCAACGGGGTGAAGTTTGAGATGTTTGTCTTCGATGCGCTGCCTTTCGCGAAAAATCCCGTCGTGATCGAGACCGCCCGGGCCGACGATTTTTCCCCGGTGAAAAACGCCGAGGGCGTGGACTCGCCGCGCAGCTGCCGCGACGACCAGCTCCGGCAGTTTGCCCGCTGGCTGCGGGCCGCCGGCGCGGCGGTGGAAGCCGACGCCGGCGGGCTGCCGCGCGCCATGCTGGAAATTTCGCCGCTTTTCGGCTACGACGAGGACACTTTCGTCGAATCGTGGCGGAAGCTTTCCCCCCGGCCGGTCGTGACGGACGGGCTGTATCTCGGATGATTTTCCATGACCATTGCTGAAAAAATTTCCGCCGCCGTGCAGGCCGGACAACTGATGCCGCCCGCGGCCGAGAACCTGAACGCCTGGCTCGGCTCCGGGCTGCCCGCCTGGGCCGCCGCCAGCATCGAGGAGCTGGTCGCGCAGAACGCGTGGGACGAGCTCAACAACCGGTTTTATCAATACCTCGAGTTCGGCACCGGGGGAATGCGCGGGCGCACCATCGGCGTCCTCGCGACGAAAAACGAGCTCGGCACGCCCGGCGCCGAGGGCACGCCGGCGCATGCGGCGATCGGCAGCAACATGCTCAACGATTTCACCCTCATCCGCGCGACGGTCGGCCTTTTCCGCTACACCCGCAAATTTCTCGCGCAGAATCTGCGCTTCGACGTTCCCAAGCTCGTCATCGCCCACGACGTCCGGCATTTTTCCCGGCATTTTTGCGAGCTGGCCGCGTCGACCTGGACGCAGCTGGGCGGCAATGCCTGCATTTTTGACGGACCGCGCTCGACGCCGCAGTTGAGCTTCTCCGTGCGCTGGCTCAAGGCCCATGCCGGCGTCGTCATCACCGCCAGTCACAATCCGCCCCACGACAACGGCTTCAAGGCCTACTTCGAGGACGGCGCGCAGGTCGTGCCGCCGCATGACAAGGGCATCATCACCGAGGTCAACGCCGTCCAGCTCGGCGAGCTGGGCGCTTTTCTCGAAAAAAACCTGGCGCGCGTGATCATGCTCAAGCGCCCGGCCGACGACGCCTATCTCGTGGCCGCCTCGCGCTCGATCATCGATCACCGGATTTTTCCCCAGGCGAAGCTCAGGGTCGTCTTCACCAACATCCATGGCACCGGCAGCGTGGCCTCGACGCCGCTCATGCTCCACGCCCGGGTCGACGTGATCGAGGTGATCGAGCAGGTGTCGTTCGATCCGCGTTTCCCCACCGTGAAGTCGCCCAACCCGGAGAATCCCGAGGCGCTGGCGCTGGCCATCGCCACGGCCGACAAGCGCGACTGCGACATCGTGCTCGCGACCGATCCCGACGCCGACCGCATGGGCGCGGCCGTCCGCGACCGCGAGGGAAAAATGCAGGTTCTGACCGGCAACCAGATCGGCGCGCTGCTGGCCGAGTACCGGATTTCCAAATTCAAGGAGCACGGCTGGCTGCCGCCCGACGGCACGGAAAGGGCGGCGTTGATCAAGACCTTCGTCACCTCGCCGCTGCAGGACGCCATCGCCCGCGGCCACGGCCTCAAGGTGATCAACACCCTCACCGGCTTCAAGTGGATCGCCGCCCGGCTGCGCCGCTACGAGGACGAGCTGCAGGAGGCGATGCGGCTGCAGGAGCACATCGTGATCGACTACGACGCCACCCATCCGCGCAAGCGGGCCGAGCTGTTGATGAAGCACAGCACGTTTTTCGTTTTCGGCGACGAGGAGAGCTACGGCTACCTCGGCACGGACGCGGTCCGCGACAAGGACGGCAACGCCGCCTGCCTGATGTTCGCCGAAATGTGCGCGCAGCTGAAAACGCGCGGGATCACCGTGCCGGAATTCCTCGACGAGCTGTATTTGAAGTACGGTTACTTTCTGGAGGGCACGATCAACCTTTATTACGAGGGCGCGACCGGCGCGGCCAAGATCAAGCGGATCCTCGACACCTATCGCGAGAGCCCGCCGTCGGCCTTCGGCCAGTACCGTGTGGCACGGTTCCAGGATTTCGGGCGCGAGCGGATCACCGACGCGGACGGAGCCACCGTGCCGGCGCAGGATTTGTATTTTGTCACCCTGGCCAACAGCTACACCTTTGCCGCGCGCGGCAGCGGCACGGAGCCGAAGATGAAGTTTTACCTTTTCGCCAACGAAAAGGCCGCGAACGCGTCCGGACTGCCGGCGACGAAGGCGCGGGCGAAGCAAACGCTCGACGAGCTGAAGGCGCTGATCGAGCAGGACGCAAAGCGCCGCGCCGAAAGCTGAAATCTCCCGGCGGCGGGCTGATTTAGCAGACGATTGCTCTCGCAATTTGATTGCGAGAACGATTTTGTCCACGGCCTGCATCCGAGCCGGCTTCACCCATGAAACCAACGCATCTGATTTATTGTGCCATCAGTTTCGCAATAACCATTGTCCAAACTGGATGCGTGACGAGCCAAAGGCCGGTTTTTTCGAATCAGGTGTATCCGCAGTATCCCTCTGTGCTGACGGCGGCGGTCATTGACCAGGTCACGGTCCAAAATCACCCGCAAGGGCAATCCGCCATTCTGAATGCCGACGGCAGCATTGTAATTTTCTATTATTCCAACGGGCAGTTCAATGCCGACCGCCTGGAGAGCAATTTGAAAGGCGCGACGAGCCTTGCATCGGGCAGGTTTGATTTGAAAACGGGCTCCTGGGGCTATGTCGTCGCTTCGCCGTCCGACCCGAGGGTGGCTTACGTGGCCGGCAACGCCATCGCGCCGGTGTACTCGACACTCGGAAATGACATTCTTCCCGTTGCAACCGTGGCGGGCGATTTCAACCGGGACGGAAGCCTCGATCTCGCCGTGCTCGATACAAACGGGAATGTGGACGTTTGTTTGGGCAACGGCGACGGTTCGTTCAAACCCGCCTCACAGACTTTCAAGGTTGGTGCGGCGACATGCATTGCCTGTGCCAGTCTCCGTTCCAAATCCCCCAATCTCGACCTGATCACAAGCGGATCCGGCGACGTCGATGTTCTCTTGGGAAACGGTGATGGATCATTCCAGGCGCCGCAATATGTGAACGGCTACGGATATTTCGGCGGCACCCCGGCCAATCATCCAGGCCGTGTTCTCGTGAAGGATTTTAACGGCGATGGCTTTCAGGATCTGGCCGTTCTGGGCACCTATTCGAACAATGTTGGCATCCTTTTCGGAACGGATGACGGCATCCATTACAACAGCGCGCAATTCTATGCCGTTTATCCGCCCGTTGCCAGGGGTGTGGTCGCGGACATGGCCGCGGGTGATTTCAATGGAGATGGCGTGCAAGACCTCGCGATTACGGTGCCTGACGGCCAGCTCATCATTCTGGTTGGAAACAAAGGCGGCAGCTTCCAGGGTTATTACGTACTGCCTGACACGGAAGGCGCGCCCGCCGGCAAAGTCTGGTCGCCGAATGCCATTGCCGCCGGCCACTTCTATGGCAGCCAGAGGGACGATCTTTTGGTCCTGGATCTGTTCAAAAATCCCGGACTCAACGCTCCGGGTTCCGCGGTTTATGGAGCATGGCTTTTGCGAGCGCAGGAGCCTGAAGTTTTCTGGCGCTTCAACTAATTTTGCGGCTCCTCCATGGCGGAGAAAGCCGGAATGGACTCAAAATCAACCCGGTCGGCTCAAATTTCAGGTCTCACGGTTTCGCCGCCGGTGCGAACGTGCTGGTGAAGGTCGCGCTCGTGCCGGTCGTTTCCAGGTAGAAGCTTTCCCGTCGCGCCGGCACCACGTCGGGGGTGTCCGCGTGCCAGAGCCTGAACTCGCCGGGCACGGCGAGGGTCACGTGCAGGACGAGTTTGCCGTAATCGACGTCGAATTCGGCGCGGTCGTGGAAGGTGGCGACCTGCGCGTCGCGCCAGTAGCTGAACGGCTCGGGCCGGCCGCGGGCGAAATCCGGATCGGGCCGGAAGGTCGCGGGCAGCCGCACCTTGCCCTGGAGATGGAGGGCGAGGCCGAGTTTTTGCGGTCCGCCGGCCTTGCTCTCGATCGTGGCGGTGTCGGTGAGTTTGTTGCCGTCGATGACGAGGGTGCGGCGGGCGCTGGCGTCATGCCGGTACTGCGGCTGCTCGGCGCTGACGCGGACGGGCGGGACGATGGAATAGGCGTCGAGCTGGCCGCGCATGGGCCAGTAGGGATCGATCTGTTCGATGACCCATTCGCGGCGTTCACCGATCTGGCCGAGATCCTCGCCCTCGCCGTTCACCAGCGGGACGTTGGCGCAGAGGCCGCGCGTGAAATAGCCGAGGTGCATGGGCGAGCCGTAGCCGACCGTGCCGGGATCATGAGTGATGTCGGTGCCGTCGTAATAGGCGGTGAAATTCAGCGCCTCGGCCTCCGTGTGCGAGCGCGTGATCTGGCCGTAATGGAAAAAGACCTGCCAGTGGCCGCTCTGGAGGATCGCCATGCGGCTGGTCTCGAGGTTGTGGCTCGTGACCGGCGGCAGCGCGACGGGGCGGGGCGAGGGCGGCGGCGGATCGAGCAGCGTATCCCAGTTTTTCCGGCCGGCGACCAGCGTCAGGCTCAACGTGGTCGGAAACACGCGATAGACGCCGGCGAACAGCATGCGGTTGGGCGCCACGCCGATGCCGCCGCTGTCGGCGGGATTGGGCACGTGGCCGTCGGGAAACCGGTAGTAGGTCGGCGCAAGCATGAGGTTTTCCACCTTGCACATCTCGCTGTCGAACTGGTCGGCGCGGCCGTAAATTCCGGCCTCGGCGAAAAAAGTGGCGAAGGTGCGCACGACACTGCCGGCGTAACCGAACGACTGCTCGACCCACAGCCAGTCGTCGGTGATGCCGCCGGTCACCTGGCTGCGGATGCCATAGGGGCCGTCGACCGCGTCCTGCCACATGGCTTCGTCGCCGAAGACCAGCGCGACCTCGGCCACGGCGCAGCGTTGGGCGCAGGCGATGTTGTGGACGTTCTGATAGGTGCCGTTGAGGACGGCGACCTCGGGCAGGAAGAAGTCCTTGCGCCAGTGCTCGCGTCGCGTCGGCGCCGCATAGTCGCCAAGGTAGCGCACGACGTGCGCGTAGGTGACCAGATTCGACGCCTCCGTGAGCGTCTGCCAGAAAAGCCGGGCGCCGCCGCGGGCCGGTTTCCACTTGAGATAATTATCGGTGTAGAAATCCATCTGGCCGGCGGCCCACTCGGCGTAATGCTTGTCGCCGGTCAGCCGGTAAAGCCGGGCGGCGCGCTCCATCATCGTGCCGTGCCTTTCCCGGAAGGTTCGCACCCAGGCGGCGAAGAGCTTGGGCGTGATCGCGACGCGCGGATCCGACGGGCTGAAAAAGTGGTCCGTCTGCTCGCCCGGAATCTTGTCGGTCCAGACAAGCTTGGTGGCGTCCTTCGGGCTGACGAAATCGTGCGACCAGCCGGCGGCCCATTCCACGCGGTCGCGATTGTGCGCCATCCAGGCGTCGACCTCCGCGCGCTCATCCTTGAGCCATTCGGCCCAATCAGGGTCGGACGCCACGCGTTTGCGGGCGCCGTCCCAGTCCTCGCGGGCGGCGCGCCAGGGCCGGCCCTGCGCGTCGTAGATTTTCAAATCAGGAAAAACCGCGGCGGCGCCGCTCGGCGGCGGAGTCTGGGCGCGCAGGGGAAGGGTGGGGAGGAGGCCGAGCGCGAGAAGCAGGCGGAGGAAGCGGGGCATTTCCATGCAAGACGAATCATCGGCCCGATTTGTTGCGCCTGAAAACAAAAAAGCGCCGCGGGCGGGCGGCGCGAAGTCGCCGCGGCGGTGCCGCTCAGAGCAGGAGCAGCGCCGGCTTCTCGACCAGCTCGCGCAAGGCGTTGAGAAATTGCGCGCCGGTGGCGCCGTCGACCACGCGGTGGTCGCAGGAAAGCGTGAGCGCCATGCGCTGGCCGGCGATGATCGCACCGTCTTTCACCACCGGCTTCGCGACGGTCGTGCCGACGGCGAGGATGGCGGCGTTGGGCGGATTGATGATGGCGCTGAAGCGGTCGATGCCCATCATGCCGAGGTTGGACACGCAGAACGTGCCGCCGGTGAACTGGTCGGGCTTGAGTTTTTTGTCCTTGGCGAGCTGGGCGAGCTGCCTGGCCTCGCCGTTGATGGCGAGCAGGCTCTTCGCCTGCGCGTCGCGGATGACCGGCGTGATCAAGCCGTCCTCGATCGCCACGGCGAAAGAGACGTGCGCGGCGCTGTGGCGGCGGATGGCGCCCGCTCCGCCGTTGTCCTCCCACGAGCAGTTCACCGCGGGCACGCGGCAGAGCGCCTCGGCGCCGGCCTTGAGGATGAAATCGTTGACGGAAAGTTTGACGCCGTCTTTTTCGAGCGAGGCGTTGAGCCGCGAACGCAGATCGAGGAGCGGGCCGGCGTCGATTTCGATCTCGAGATAAAAATGGGGGATCTGCGACTTGGCCTCGACCAGGCGGCGGGCGATGACGGCGCGCATGTTCGAGACCGGCACGAGCGCGTCGTCCTGAACCGGGCCGCTGTGCAGCCGGCCGGGCGGCGATTTTTCCGCGGCGAGAACATCGGCGCGGAGGATGCGGCCGCCGGGGCCGCTGCCGCTGAGGTGCGCCGGATCGATGCCTTTTTCCTGCGCGAGTTTTCTGGCGAGCGGAGAGATTTTGATCCGTCCGGTCAGCGAGGCGAGTTTCGGCGCGGGGGTCGCGGCTGGAGCGGCCGCGGGCGGCGGCGTTGGCTTGGGCGCCGGCACGGCGGCAGCCGGAGCGGGTGCGGATTTCTTTTCGGGCGGCGGGGCGGCCGGCGCCGCCGCGGGAACGTCGACCTTTTCCCCGGGTTTGCCGATGGCGGCGAGCGGGGCGCCGATCGCGACCTGCGAGCCGGCCGGCACGAAAATCTTCAGCAGCGTGCCGTCGAAGAACGACTCCAGCTCCATCGTGGCCTTGTCGGTCTCCACTTCCGCGAGCATGTCGCCGTTTTTCACGGTCTCGCCCTCTTTTTTCAGCCATTTGACCAGCGTGCCCACCGTCATGGTGTCGCTGAGTTTGGGCATGTCGACGATTTCAGCCATTTATGGGTCAGAAAGGAGAGCTCGATCCAGAAGTCGAAAAGAAAAAATCACAACAGGCTGAGCGCGGTGTTGCGGATGCGCTGCGGATTGGGCAGCTGCTCGTCCTCGAGCGGCTTGCTGTAGATTTGCGGCGCGTCGAGGGCGGAGATGCGCTTGATCGGCGCGTCGAGGTCGTCGAAGGCCTTGTCCTGGATGATGTAGCTGAGCTGGGCGCCGACGCCGCAGAAGGGCTTGTTCTCCTCGACGAGGAGGACACGGTGGGTTTTGCGCACGGAGGCGAGGATGGTTTCCTCGTCGAGCGGGCGGATGGAGCGGAGGTCGACGACTTCGACGGAGACGTCGTGCTCGGCCTGGAGCAGCTCCGCGGCCTTGAGCGAGTGGACGACGGCGCGGCCGTGGGCGACGATGGTGAGATCGGTGCCGGGGCGCTTCACGTCGGCCGAGCCGAGGGGGATGAGATATTCCTCCGCCGGGACTTCGCCGCGGTCGTTGTAGAGAATCGTGTTCTCCATGAAAAACACGGGATCGTTGTCGCGGATGGCGGACTTGAGCAGGCCCTTGGCGTCGTAAGGCGTGGCCGGGCAGACGACCTTCACGCCGGGATGCGCGGCGCAGATGTTTTCGGGCGTGTGGCTGTGCGTGGCGCCGACGTTGGTGCCGCCGTTGGCCGGACCGCGGATGACGATGGGGACGTTGATCAGCCCGCCGGACATGTAGCGGACGTTGGCGGCGTTGTTCAGAATCTGGTCGAACGCGACCGAGTAGAAGCTCCAGAACATGAGCTCCATCACCGGCCGCACGCCGAGCATGGAGGCGCCGATGCCGAGGCCGATGAAACCGGCTTCGCTGATCGGCGTGTCCATGACGCGCTTCGGGCCGAAGCGGGCGAGCAAGCCTTCGGTGACCTTGTAGGCGCCGTTGAACTGGCCGACTTCCTCGCCCATGAGGACGACGTTGGGATCGCGTTCGAGTTCCTCGGCGAGGGCTTGGTTGAGGGCTTCGCGATAGGTGATGACTGGCATCGGAAAATCAGAAAAGTGGAGGGAAACGGGATGGCGCGCTCAGTCGAAGAAGATGCGGCCCCGGGATTTTTTCTGGGATGGATTGTCCTCCTCCCAGTAAACGTCCTTGGTGATGTCCGCGACGGTCGGGTAGGGGCTGGCCTCGGCGAAAGCGGCGGCGTTTTCGGCTTCGTCGTGCGCCCCGGTGTCGATTTTTTCGATGAGTTCGTCGTTGAGGACGCCTTCGGCGACCAGCAGGCTCTGGAAAAGCTGGATGGGATCCTTGGTCCGGCGGTATTCCTCGATTTCGGCCTTCTGGCGGTAGGTGGAATCGGGATCGGAAACCGAATGGCCGCGGTAGCGGTAGGTTTTGATTTCGAGAACGCTCGGCTTGGATTTTTCGCGGGCGAGGGCGAGGAATTTATCCGTGGCTTCGCGGACCTCGTAGAAATCGTGGCCGTTGCACACGCCCCAGGCCATGCCGTAGCCCTCGGCGCGGCGGGCGAGATCGCCGGCGGAGGAACGCGCCTGGCTCGTGCCCATGGAGTAACCGTTGTTCTCGATGATGAAGACCACCGGCAGGTCCCAGAGTGCGGCGAGGTTGTAGGCCTCGTGCACCGCGCCCTGGTTGACGGCGCCGTCGCCGAGAAAGGTGAGGGCGGCGCCCTTGAGGCCCTTGTATTTCAGCGCGAAGGCCAGGCCGGCGCCGAGCGGCACCTGGCCGCCGACGATGCCATGGCCGCCCCAATAGCGGCGGGATGGATCAAAGTAATGCATCGAGCCGCCCTTGCCCTTGGAGCAGCCGGTGGCCTTGCCGTAGAGTTCGGCCAGGAGCGGATTGAGCGGCATGCCGACGGCGATGGCGTGGCCGTGATCGCGGTAGGCGGTGATGACCTGGTCGTTTTCCTGCATGACCGAACAGCAGCCGACCGCCACCGCTTCCTGTCCGATATAAAGATGAAGAAAGCCGCCGATCTTGCCGTGTTGGTAGCTGCGCAGGCAGCGCTCCTCGAAACGGCGAATGCGCACCATCGTACGATAAAATCCGATCTTCTGGTCGGCATTAAGCCCCCTGTTGATCGTGGCCGAGGCGGACGGGCTGACAACGCCGGAGGCGTCGACGCCATTTTCATCCTTGGGCGCGGACATTTTCTCCTCTCCAGAGGCGGTTTTTTTTTTGCTGATGGGTGAACGCATTTATCTAAAGTGGAGGAATAAGTTTTTGGTGAAAATTCCGGAAAGCAAGTGTTTCCTCGATTTGAGGAGGGTTTAAAAAAGCAGGATGTGAGCCGCGCGTTAAGGCGTTACCTGCTCGATTTCAACGTGCAAGGGGCGGTCCGGCGCGCAATCGGCCCGGAGGGCGACGAAGCGGTCGCGGTACCGGTCGAAAACCGGCCAGAGCGCCGTGCGGTCGGTCGCGGGAATCGGCAGTGCGTCGATGGCCGTGCGCGAAAAAAAGCCGAACCGGCCCTCCGCGATGTCGCAGGGCAGCGCCGGCAAAGGCTTCTTGCAACGAAATAGAAACAACAGCCAGTGCGACTCGCCCTCGTAGGCTTTCTCCGCGATCATTCCGAACAGGTGCAGGTCGGGCGGCGTGACGGCCAGGCCGGTCTCCTCGCGCGTCTCGCGCGCGGCGCATTCGAAGGGCGATTCGCCGGATGCCGTCTCCAGTTTGCCGCCGATGGGACTCCAGACGCCGAGGTTGGGCGGCTTGGCGCGCAACATCAGCAGCTGCTCGCCGGCGGCGTTCTCCAAGAAGACGAGCACGGCGATCTTGTAGGGATAAGCGGAGGATGGAAGCATCAAAAGGAGAACCGGACGGGAAAAATTCAAATCTGGAACTCAGGAAATCAGAAGAAGTGCACGGCCCATTTCCATCAAATTCCTGATTTCCGGATTTGGTCGGTTGGTTGAATGAAAATTATTTTGAGGTTTGCCACCCACCGCCACAAGCCTTGGCTCCGCTATCATGGCCAAGTGGCTTCTCATCGACGGTTTCAACCTCGCCTACCGCTGTTTTTTCGCGATCCCCGAGCTGACGCGCGCCGACGGCTTTCCCACCAACGCGCTGCACGGCTGGGTCAAGTCGCTGTGGAAGCTCGAGGATCAGGAGAAACCCGGCGGCGCGCTGGTCTTCTTCGATCTCGGCGGCGCGCAGGACCGGCTTGCCCTCCATCCCGGCTACAAGGCGCAGCGCGAGGAAATGCCCGAGGCGCTGGTCAAGCAGCTGCCGTATTTGAAGGAACTCACGCGCGCGATGGGATATTCCGGCATCGAGCAGCAGGGCGTGGAGAGCGACGATCTTCTCGCCGCGGAGGCGGTCGCGCTCGCTCGCGCGGGCCACGACGTGCTCATCGTCAGCTCGGACAAGGATTTCGCCCAGATCGTCGGCGAGAAGATAAAAATCATGCTGCCGCCGCCGTCGGCCGCGCCGAAGCTCGGCTGGCGGCTGATGGACGCGGCCGGCGTGGTGGAAAAATTCGGGGTGCCGCCGGCGCAGATGGCCGACTATCTGGCGTTGATTGGCGACGCGTCGGACAACATTCCCGGTCTCGCCGGCGTCGGCCCCAAGACCGCGGCCAAATGGCTGGCCGAATTCGGCAGCTTGGAAGGCGTGCTGGCGCACGCCGGCGAGCTCAAACCGGAGCGCTTCCGCGAGCCGGCCCGCGCCGAGGCGGAAAACCTCCGCCGCAACCTCAGGCTGGTCACGCTCAACCTCGCGCTGCCGACCTTTTCCGCGCAAAGATCCGAACCGCAGCCGGCGGAAATCTTCCGCCTGCTCGAGGAACTCGAAATGAAAGGCAGCCTGACCGAGGCGCGAAAGCGCTACGCGCAGCCGGAATTGTTCTAACGCCGCGGCGGCCGCGAATTTTTCAGCGGCCTTCGGTCGACACGCCCTGCGGATCGAAAATATAACCGACGCCGTGCACGGTGCGGAAGGCGCCGAGGTCGAGGCCGTTGTTTTTGAAAAGTTCGCGCACCTTGACGATGTACTGGTCGAGCGAGCGGCTGCGCACATCGGCGTGCAGGCCCCAGACGGCGTGGATCAGCGCCTTGCGCGTGATGACGACGCCCTGGTTTTCGTTCAAGTAGGCGAGGATGCCCAGCTCCTTGCGGCCGATTTTCTGGATGAGGCCGTTGGGGAACGCCACTTCGAGGCGGACCGGCGTGACTTTCGCGCCGCAAAAATCGAACGGCTCGTCGCTGATCTTGGCGTTTTTCGTGACGTGGAAATCGCTCTTCGACTCCGCGCGCCGGAGCACGGCGTTGATCCGGGCGATGAGTTCAGGATAGCCGAAAGGCTTGGTGATGTAATCATCGCCGCCCAGCTCGAGGCCCTTGACCTTGTTCACTTCGAGCGCGTTGCCGGTCAGGAAGATCGCGGGAATGGTGATGTCGTTCTTGCGCAATTCCTCGAGCAGCGCGAATCCGGTCTGGTCGGGCAGATTCACGTCGAGCAGAATCAAATTGGCAAAATTACGTTTAAGAAAACGGAAGGCATGCGCGCAGCGGTTGTAAACCTGCGTTTGCATGCCCGCCTCCTCGAGATGGAGGGCGATGAGTTTGGCAAGTTCCTCTTCGTCCTCGACAACCAGAATCAGCGGTTTTGGCTCAGAGCGAATGGCGGCGCACATGGTGGGGTTTTTATGTTAAAAATCAGTTAGAATGGGATTTTTTACAATTTAAGCCGTTTGTCAAAATAAACTTGATGCCTTCTCTAAGCGCTGAACCAGCCGTTTCTTGGCTCGAATTTTCTTGAAGGGGTCGCCGGTGGAGGCTCCCTTGGCGCGGTGTCCGCATCCATTCCATTGCTCATGCTCGGACTGCCGAAGGGCAGCCTTGAGGAATCCACAAAAAACCTGTTTGCCAAGGCAGGTTGGAAAATTACCACGAGTTCGCGTTCCTACAAACCGTCGATCGACGACCCCGAACTCGACGGCCGCTTCGTGCGCGCGCAGGAAGTAAGCCGTTACGTCGAACATGGCTTTTTCGATTGCGGCCTGACCGGCCACGACTGGATCAAGGAAAACGAATCCGACGTCGTCGAGGTTTGCGATCTGATTTACAGCAAGGCGTCCGTGCAAAAATCCCGATGGGTGCTGTGCGTGCCCGAGGCATCGTCCATCCAGCGCCCCGAGGATCTGGCCGGCAAGCGCGTCGCGACCGAGCTGGTCGGCACGGTCAAGCGGTATTTCGCGGAGAAAAAGATTCCCGTTGAGGTCGAGTTTTCCTGGGGCGCGACCGAGGTCAAGGTGCCCGACTTGGTTGACGCCATCGTCGACATCACCGAGACCGGTTCGTCGCTGCGCGCGAACAAGCTCCGCATCGTTGACACGCTCCTCGAGACCAACACCAAGTTCATCGCCAACAAAAAGAGCTGGGCCGATCCGGCCAAGCGCCGGAAAATCGAGACCATCGCGCTGCTGCTCCGCGGCGCGCTCGAGGCCGAGTCCAAGGTCGGCCTGAAGATGAATGCGCCGAAAAAATCGCTCGACGCCGTGATCAAGACCGTGCCCTCGCTGCGCAACCCGACCATCTCGCCGCTCAGCAACCCCGATTGGGTCGCGCTCGAAACCATCATCGACGAAAACGTCGCGCGCGAAATCATCCCCGAGCTCAAACGTCTCGGCGCCGAGGGCATCGTCGAGTATCCGCTCAACAAGGTGGTGTATTGATTTCGGATTGGCGAATGCGGATTGGCGATGAAAACGTCCGACGCACGCGACACGTTCCGTTTCATTTCCCCCCGCGTTCCGCAATCGTAATTCCGCAATGTCGAAAGTCACCCTCGGCCTTCTGCAGCACGCCTGTTCCGCCCGCCCGGCGGAAAACCTGGCCAAAACGTTTGCCCTCGCCGAGCGCGCGGCGCAGCAGGGCGCGAACATCATCTGCACCCAGGAGCTGTTCCGCTCGCAGTACTTCTGCCAGAGTGAGGACTACGAAAACTTCAAACTGGCCGAATCCGTGCCCGGCCCGACCACCGGGGCGTTCCAGGCTTTCGCCAAAAAACACGGCGTGGTCGTCATCGCCTCGCTTTTCGAAAAACGCGCCTCCGGCCTCTATCACAACACCGCGGCGATCATCGACGCAGATGGAAGTCTGCTCGGCATCTATCGCAAGATGCACATTCCGGACGATCCACTTTATTACGAGAAATTCTACTTCACGCCCGGCGACACCGGATTCCGCGCATGGAAGACGAAATTCGGCAAGATCGGCGTGCTCATCTGCTGGGACCAGTGGTATCCCGAGGGCGCGCGGCTGACCGCGCTGCAGGGCGCGGAGATTCTTTTTTATCCGACCGCCATCGGCTGGCATCCGAAGGAAAAAAAGAAACTCGGTGTGAACCAGCACGGCGCCTGGGAAACCATCCAGCGCGCCCACGCCGTGGCCAACGGCTGCTACGTCGCCGCGACCAACCGCGTCGGCCGCGAAAAGCCTGCCGGCGGCGATGGCATCGAGTTTTGGGGCCGGAGTTTCATCGCCGGCACGCAGGGCCAGATTCTCGCCAAGGCGGGCGCGGCGAAGGAACAAATCCTGCTCGCGACCGTCGACCTTGGCGAGGTGGATCCGACCCGCACGCACTGGCCGTTCCTCCGCGACCGCCGGATCGACGCCTACGGCGACCTCACCAAACGTTTTACCGATTGAACCTTTCGACCAAACAACCCGAAACCCAAAAGCAAAAATCCGAAACGCCCTCGGCGCTCGGCTTTCGCATGCCCGCCGAGTGGGAGCCGCAGGCCGCCGTCTGGCTTTCCTGGCCGCACCGGCTGAAAACCTGGCCGCGGCATTTCCGGCCGATTCCCGCGAAATTCGCCGAGATCGTCGCGCGGATCAGCCGCCGCGAAAAGGTCCGCGTCAACGTGGCCCGCCCGCTGCAGAAGCGCGCCCGGGAGCTGATCAACCGCGCCAGGGCCGACTTCGCCAACGTCGAATTTTTCAATCATCCGACGGACGACGCCTGGTGCCGCGATCACGGCCCGATCTTCGTGAAGAATGACCGCACCGGCGAGGTGGCGGTCACCGATTGGCAGTTCAACGCCTGGGGCGGCAAATACGCAGCCTGGGATCTGGACAACGCCGTGCCGGGGCGCATCGCCGCCGCGCTCGGCCTGCGCCGCTTCCGGAACGAAATGGTGCTGGAGGGCGGTTCGATCGACGTCAACGGCGCCGGCCTCGTCCTCACCACCGAGGCCTGCCTGCTCAACTCCAACCGCAACCCGCACCTCACGCGCGCGCAGATCGAGCAGAACCTGCGCGACTGGCTCGGCGTGCACACGGTCATCTGGCTGGGCGACGGCATCGTCGGCGATGACACCGACGGCCATGTCGACGACCTCAGCCGGTTCTTTTGCACCGACGGCATCGTCACTGCCGTCGAATCGAATGCGCGCGACAAAAATCACCGCGCGCTGCGGGAAAACCTCGAGCGGCTGCAATCGCTGCGCACGCCGGCGGGGAAAAAGTTCCAGCTCGTCGAGCTGCCCATGCCGCGCGCCTGCTATTGTGACGGCCGGCGCCTGCCGGCGACCTACGCCAATTTTCTCATCCTCAACGGCGCCGTGCTCATGCCGGCGTTCCGCCAGCCGCGCCGCGACGCCGCGGCCGCCGAGATCCTGGCCGGCTGCTTCCCCGGCCGCGAAATCGTCCCCATCGACTGCCTCGACTTGGTCTGGGGACTCGGTACGCTGCACTGCATCTCCCAACAACAACCGGCTTCCCCAATCTGACATCATCCGGCCTTGTCAGGCCTTGCATCAAGCGCCTTCTTGCGTTTCGAAATAATCGCCGCCCCAAGTGCGAAAGCGCCGGCAATCGCCGCATAGGTCGAGGGTTCGGGAATGGATAAACCCGTCACCGAATAGCTTGTAATTTGGGCTTCGCCCCCATTGCCGCTGGAATCATAGGCTTTTATAAAATGCTCTGCAAAATCGGAAACCGGCAGGCCGGGAAGCGGAAGCATGTATGAATTAACGTCCGCCGCCGATCTGGAATTCAGTGAGAATTCATATTCGGACGGATTGGAAAGTCCCGTGTTCGCCTCTTGGTCGCCAAATCCAAATTCGGGAAAAACTGCGGTCGTGAAAGCATCGGTAAATACAGGGGTCTGAGTTGGATTCGAGTAGGGCAATGATACTGTGTTTCCGTTGACAGTCATTGTCGCCGACAAAACGGTGAATTGATACTGCGTAAACCCGGGAAAAGGCGAAGACTGTGAGGCAGGAATCTGTGAAGCCAGGTTGAATGTCAGTTCCAACGAATCACCGACGTGGTAGACGGAAGAGTTGGATGTGCTGATTGTTCCTCGAAAATCATAACTGACCTGGGCAAAGCTTCGCTCCGCCGTCAGCGAAACGAAGACAATCGAGACAAGGATCGGGAAGAAGCGTTTCATGGCATGCAAGATGGTTGAAAGCCGAGCCTGACAGGAGAAGCAGGTCTTGTGGTCAAACGTTGACGAGAATCAACGGTCAGTGCGACCGACCTCAAGCCACAATGGCATCGTTTCTGAATTGTAACAGAGAGAATGGAGGTGCCGAAGGCCGCAAAAGCCGCGAAGATTCTACTTGGCTTTGAGCTGGCGTACGTTCCAGTGCATTCCAACAACCCGCCTGACCGATTGTTAATGCGTCATTCTGGGCGCGGCGAAGAATCCAGAGTGACTCTGTCGGCAAAATCCATTTGGATTCTTCGCCGCGCCCAGAATGACAGTTATGAAACCAATGAAATTTTTTCCGTTCTTTTTCGGCCTGATGTGCTTCTTCCTCGCCGGCTGCGATTCCGTGCCGGAAAGCATCTCCACGCCGTTCACGCCGCCACAGCCGGTTTCCCGTGTCTTCGCGGCGGACGAGCGCACGACTTTTGCCGCGGCGCGCGCCGCGCTGGGCGACATCGGCTTCGGCTACGCGCGCGGCGGCCCGGCCCAGGGCCGGCTCGAGGCCATGAGCGGCCTGCAGACGGGCGGCCAAGCGGCGCTGAACAGCGCGAGGCAGTTCCAGATCGAGGCCACCTTTTCACCTGCGCCCGACGGGGGCACCCAGGTGGACGTGGTGGTGCACGAGGTGGTCGAGGAGGATTCCCGCCAGAGCCCCGGCCTGGGCACCTCCAAGGCCCTGCGCGACTCCCCGGTTTACGACGAGTTTTTCCGCGCCATCCAGAACCGGCTGGCCGCGCCGCACGGGTGATTTTTTCGCTTGCGCCGGGCGGCGGGGCGGGGGATTCTGACCGTTCGCGGCATTTTTTATCGGTAAAGTCGGCGCCGCCGCGATGCTCCCGCCGGCTTTTCACGTCAGTCCAACCATCAACCCACGGCCGCAAGGCCAACGCGATGGGCCGGCGCTGCGGAGCAGGCGGCGGCGCGTCGTTTTTTCGTTTATGAGTTCAGTCATGCAAGAACTGCTCGCGCAGTCCTCCTTCGACAAATTGAAGGAAGGCGCGATCGTCCCGGGCACCATCACCGAAATCCGCCAGAACGAGGTCGTCGTCGACATCGGCGGCAAATCCGAGGGCGTCATCCCCGCCACGGAGTTTCCCGACCTCGGCGAGCTCCAGGTCGGCTCCCAAATCGAAGTCTTCCTCGAAAAGCTCGAGGACAAGGAGGGCAATCCCATCCTCTCCTTCGACAAGGCCGAGCAGAAGAAAAACTGGGAAAACATTCTCGCCAAGGCCCCCGAGGGCTCCGTCGTCGCCGGCCGCGTCAAGGCCAAGGTCAAGGGCGGCCTCATCGTCAGCATCGGCGTCGATTCCTTCCTGCCCGCCTCGCACATCGACATCCAGCCGCCCAAGAACCTCGACCAATACGTCGGACAGACCTACGATTTCAAGGTCCTCAAGATCAACCTCGACCGGAAGAACATCGTCCTTTCGCGCCGCGAGCTGATCGAACAGCAGCGCACCGAGAAGCGCCGCGCGCTCCTCGACTCCATCCAGCCCGGCCAGATCCGCAAGGGCACGGTCAAGAACATCACCGACTTCGGTGCGTTCATCGACCTCGATGGCATGGACGGCCTCCTCCACATCACCGACATGAGCTGGGGCCGCATCTCGCACCCGAGCGAAATGCTCAAGCAGGGCGAGGAGGTCCAGGTCATGATCATCGAGGTCAACCGCGAGAAGGAACGCGTCTCCCTCGGCCTCAAGCAGACGACCAAGAATCCCTGGGACGAGATCGACCGCAAGTTCCCGGTCGGCGCGAAGGTCCACGGCAAGGTCGTCAACCTCGTGCCCTACGGCGCCTTCATCGAAATCGAGCCCGGCGTCGAGGGCCTGGTCCACATCACCGAGATGTCCTGGACCAAACGCATCACCAAGCCCTCCGAGCTGCTCAAGGTCGGCCAGGAGCTCGATGCCGTCGTCCTCGGCATCCAGAAGGAGGAGCAGAAGATTTCCCTCGGCCTCCGCCAGCTCGAGCCCAACCCGTGGGACATGGTCCGCCACAATTACCCGATCGGCGCCCGCGTCCGCGGCAAGGTCCGCAACATGACCACCTACGGCGCCTTCATCGAACTCGAGGAAGGCATCGACGGCATGGTCCACGTCTCCGACATGAGCTGGACCCGCAAGGTCAACCATCCGAGCGAAGTGCTGAAGAAGGGCGACGAAGTGGACGCCATCGTCCTCGACGTCGATCCGCAGCAGCAGCGCATCAGCCTCGGCATGAAGCAGCTTGCGACCGATCCGTGGAGCGACATCGACACCCACTTCAAGATCGGCGACGTCGTCACCGGCATCGTCACCAAGATCACCTCCTTTGGCGCCTTCGTGGAGCTCAAGGACGGCATCGACGGCCTCGTGCACATCTCGCAGATCAGCGAGGAGCGCATCGAGAAGATCAAGGACGTGCTCAAGTCTGGCCAGCAGGTCACCGCGCGCGTCATCAAGATCGACCGCGAGGAGCGCCGCCTCGGCCTCAGCATCAAGGCGGCCAACTACTCGGCCGACCAGCTCGCCTCCGAGACCGCGGCCTACGACGCGCTCAACCGCCAGAGCGGCGGCGACATGATGAACCTCGGCGACATCCTCGACGAAGCCTCGAAGAAGGAAGAGTCCTGAGGTTTATCCGCCTCCGGCGGACGTTCGCAAGACCTTC
>DATJYF010000229.1:0-7608 GCA_035499715.1 Opitutaceae bacterium
CAAACCGGGATACCTTTTTGGCCGATCTGAAAAAGGCAGCGATATCTCGCACTAACGGTGCGGGGAAAGTGGTGCATTTTCATTCCTTCCGAAAAACCCATTCCACCCTGGCAGCCAAGTATGGCGTGGCCCAGAAGGCCACCCAGGAGGTTTTAGGCCATTCCGATGCAAATCTCACTGCCAACATCTACGCACAAATTTCTGCCGAGACCTTGCGTAACCAGTTGGCCAAGCTTCCCTGGATCGACGCACACAATGCACAAATAGACGCACACGTTTTAGGCGCGAAGGGTCATTTTCTGTCATTTCCGGACAAAACCACCGAACTGACAATTCTCAAGAAAGCCGTTGGAGCAGAGGAGATTGGTCACGATTTGTCATCTCCTGACACTTCCCGCCAAAACCCTCAACTGGTGGACCCTACTGGACTCGAACCAGTGACCTTTTCCATGTCAAGGAAACGCTCTAACCAACTGAGCTAAGGGTCCAAAAATGGCGGATGGTCAGTGAGCACGATTTCATCCGTGCTGGGCAAGAAAAAATCGCGCGACTCTCTCAGCGCACGCGGACGCTGACGACGGCGGAAAAGCCGAGGCGCAGCCGGCCGGCGAACTGCGCGCGGCTGTCGTCGTCGAGCACGATTTTGACCGGGACGCGCTGGACGACCTTGTTGAAATTTCCGGTGGCGTTGTCGGGCGGCAGCAGCGCAAATTCCGCGCCGCTGGCGGGCGCGAGGCTGTCGATCTTGCCGTGCAGTGTCTGGCCGGGCAGGGCATCGACGGAGATGTCCACCGCCTGGCCGGGATGCATGCGCGCGAGCTGGGTTTCCTTGAAGTTGGCGACGACCCACGCGTCGGGTTCGGCCAGCGCGAGGATGGTCTGGCCGGCTTTGACGCGATTGCCGGTCTCGACAGATTTGTTGCCGATGTAGCCGTCGGCCGGCGCGGTAATGACGGTGTCGGCAGATTCGCGCTGAGCGTCGCGCAGTTCGGCGGCGGCGGCAGCCGAGGCCGCCTGGGCCGCCGCGATCCGGGCCTGGGCGGATTGAAGCGACGCCTGGGCGGCGGTGAGACCGGCCTTGGCCGCCTCGGCGGAGGCCCGGACGGCGTCGAAGGTGCTGCGGCTTTTGTCCAGTTCGGCCTGCGTGATGGCGCCGTCGCCGCCGCCGTTGCCGAACAGATGTTGATCGCGTTCGAAGTCGATGCGAGCGAGCTCGAGCTGGGCGTCGATCTGGCTGACTTGCGCCCCGGCCTGGCTGACCCGGGCCTGGGCCTCGGCGAGGGCGGCCCCGGCCCCGGCCTGCTGGGCGCGGGTCTGCGCCACGCCCGCCTGGGCCTTGGCCACGCCGATTTCGGTCTCGAGCGGGTCAAGCCGCACGAGCACGTCGCCGGCCTTCACGAGCTGGTTGTCGGTCACGAGCACGTCCTTCACCCGCCCGTCAATCTGCGGGCTGATCATGTGCAGGTGGCCGGCGACATAGGCGTCGTCCGTTTCCTCGTAATGCCAGGCGTGCCAGCCGAAGTCGGCCAGCCAGGCGGCGATGCCGAGGGCGACGAAAACGGCGAGCAGACGGCCGCCGAGACGCCGCCGGGAGGACGGCGGATCGTTTTCAGCCGCGGCTGATTGGGCGGGTGTGGGAGCGGAAGGAGTTGAATTCATGTTGGAAAAAGGATCAATGGGCGGAGGCCGCGACGCCGGTGGTCCGGCCCTTGCCGAGGAACAGCAACAGCGGCAGCGTCACGACGAAGGCCGCGGCCACGTAAAGGAAGACGTCGGCGAACGAGAGCAGCATCGACTGGCCGTCGACGAGCCGGTCGAGCAGGCGGAAAGCCTGGAGCTGCGTGCCGACTGGATCCGCGCTGTGCTGCGCAAACGCGCCGGCGTAGGCGTTGACGCGATCGAGCGTTTCCGGCCGGAAGACGGTGAGATCCCGGACGAGCACGGCGCGATGAACGGCCTCGCGGTGGGCGAGCACGGTGGTGATGAGGGCGATGCCGATGCTGCTGCCGAGCTGGCGGGTGAGATTGTAGAAGCCGGCGCCGGCGGAGACCTGGTTGCGCGGCAGGCTGCCGAGGGTGGCCAGGCTCAGCGGCAGAAACATGCACACGCTGCCGACGCCGCGGAAAAGCAGCGGCCAGAAAAGCGAGTGCGTGCTGGTTTCGGGATTGATGTGAGAAAGCGCCAGCGCGACTCCGACGGTGAACGCCGCGCCGATGGCAATGAGCGCGCGGGCGTCGAGCCGGCCGGAAATCCGGCCCATGATCATCATGGTCACGGCCGAGGCCATCGCGCCCGGCATCTGCAGCAAGCCGCTCTGCATGGCGGTGAAATGCAGATAGTCCTGGACGAAGACCGGCACGGCGAAGATCACGCCGTAGAGGCCCATGCCCAGCACGAGCGAGTAGACGCTGCCGGCCGCGAGCGAGCGGTGCCGCAGCACGCGCAGTTCCACCACCGGATGGTCGATCGTCAATTCACGCCAGACAAAAAGCGCCAGTCCGGCGGCGCTGCCCGCCGCCATCGCGACGATGAAATGTGAACCGAACCAGTCGTCCTCCTGGCCCTGTTCGAGCATGGTTTGGAAACAAGCCAGTCCGACGGTAAGCAGCGCGAGGCCGGTCCAGTCCACGCGGTCCCGGCTGATCTCCTCGTCGCGGTCCGCCGGCAAAAACGCCATGGTCATGATCACGGCGAGGATGCCGACCGGCAGGTTGATGAAAAAAATCCAGCGCCAGCCGAGGGTGTCGGTGAGCCAGCCACCCAGCACCGGGCCGAAGGCGGGGCCGGCGATGACGCCGATGCCGAAAATGGCCTGCGCCGCCGGCTGTTCGTGGCGCGGGAACGCCTCGAACAAAATCGCCTGCGCCTTGGCGAGCAAACCGCCGCCGGCCAGCCCCTGGAGGACGCGCGCAACGATCAGAACCGGCAGGTTGGGCGCGAGTCCGCACAGCGCCGAGGCCACGGTGAAGCCGATGAGCGAGAAAAGCATGTAGTTTTTTTTGCCGAAGCGGTAGCCGAGCCAGGCCGTCAGCGGAATGATGACGACGTTGGCGCAGGCGTAGCCGGTCGAGACCCAGCCGGCCTCGGAGAGGGTGGAGCCGAGATTGCCCTGAATGTCGGGCAGGGCGACGTTGACGATGCTCGTGTCGATGACCTCGAGGAGCGCGCCGAGCGAGGCGGAGAGGGCGATGAACCATTTCAGCGTGCCCTTGCGCGCCAGGCGTGCGGCGAGAGGCGAGAGCAGGCTGAGGTCGGAGCCGTAGAGGCCCTGGGCGGCGGCGGCCATGGCAGATCAGGCGGCGCTGCCGCGGAGAAAGAGATCGACCGCCGCGGCGGTGTATTGGGCGATGGAGTAGGGCGGCTTGACCACGGCGGAGGAACGCCGCAGCACGCCGGTGAAGAGCATGGCGATGAACAGGTCGGCCAGCATCTCGGCGGCGGGGCCGCGGCGAAGCTCGGCCCGCCTGAGGGCCTCGTCCAAGCGCTGCACGAGCGCGGCGCGCAGCGGACGGAAAATGCCTTTCAGCACCTGGCGCTCACAGCCGCGGTGGTGCTGGATCTCGCCGACAAAGGTCCGGACCAGCGGCAGGTTTTCGGTCAGCAACCGCTCATAGTGCCGCGCGAAAAGAATCAGGTCGGCCCGGAGGTTGCCGGTGAAGGGCGGCAGGCCCTTCGCGGTCAGCGGGTTTTGTTCGCCGAAGGTTTTTCCCACCACGGCGGCGAGCAGCCGTTCCTTTGAGTGGAAAAGCCGGAAGAGCGTCACCTCGTTCACCCTTGCCTCCCGGGCGATGGCGCGGGTGGTCGCGCCGGCCAGGCCATCGCGGGCAAAAACGCGCGCGGCGCCGGCCAGCAAACGGGCGCGGGCGTCGGTCCGGCGGGCTGGGCGTCTCTTTTGCATGCAAGTGGTTGCTTGCATAATAACCAACCGGATCAAAAATCAAGCTTTTCAGCCGGTTTTGGGCCCGGCCCGGGCGGCGGGACGCCCGCAATCGTCCGCTTGAAACCCGGACGGTTTTTGTGCCCCATAGGCGGATGCTGCAATCGCTCCGCATCCGCAACCTGGCCCTGCTCGAGGAGGTCTCGCTCGATTTCGAGCCCGGCTTCACCGCGGTGACGGGCGAGACCGGCGCGGGCAAGAGCATCCTCCTCGGCGCGCTCAGCCTGCTGGCGGGCGAGCGGGCGGACAAGACCGTCATCCGCCAGGGCGCGGCGGTGGCCGAGGTTGAGGCGGCGCTGTTTTTCCGCGCGCCGACGAAAATCGACGCGCTCCTGGCGGAGCTGGACCTGCCGCCGGGCGAGGACGGCGTTCTGCTGCTCAAGCGCAGCCTGCCGCGCGACAAGGCGCCGAAGATCACGGTCAATGGCGGGCTGGCCACGCTCGCGGCCCTGCAGCGGCTGGGCGAGCACTGGATCGATTTTCACGGTCCGGGCGAGCCGCGCCGGCTGTTGCGCGAAGCCTGCCAGCTCGAGCTGCTCGATCTGTTCGGACGCGCGGGCGGGGCGCTCGCCGCCTATGAAACGGCCTACCGGACCTGGCGCGGCCTGATCGTTGAGCGCGAGCACCTCGCCAATGAGACCAGGCTGCCGCCGGACCAGATCGATTTTTTGCAGAACCAGCTCGCGCGTATCGACGCGCTGGAGTTGACCGACGAGGCGATCGACGCGCTGGAGCGCGATTTCCAGCGCATGAGCCGCGCCAAGGAATTGATCGGACTGGCCCAGACACTGGCCGGGGGGCTGACGGGCGAAGACGGCCTGCAGGGCCGGGTGGCGGCGTTGCTGCGCGAGGCGCGGCAACTGGCGAACCTCGACCCGGCGAGCCGGGCGCTGGCGGAGCGGATCAACTCCCTGGCGGTGGAGATCAACGACCTCGGCGCGGAATTCGGCGCACTGGGCCAGCAATTGCAATTCGACCCGGAGCAGGCGGAACAGCTGACGGCGCGGATGAACACCTGGCTGGAGCTGAAGCGCAGGCATGGCGGCGAGGTGCGCGCGGTGCGGGCCGCGCGCGACGATCTGCGCCGCCGGCTCGAGGCGCAGGGCGACCTGGCCGGCGCGCTGGCGCGGCTGGAAAAACAGATTGCCGACGCGGAGCGCGCGGCGAAAAAACAGGGGCAGGCGCTGCGGGCCGTGCGCGAGAAGGCGGCGCGCGAGCTGGCCAGGGCCGCGGCGGGAACGATCGCCGAACTCGGCTTCAAGAAGGCGGAATTCCAGGTGCGGATCGTGCCGCTGGCGGAGCCCGGGCCGGCGGGCGACTGCGGCTGCGAATTTTTGTTTTCGCCCAACGTCGGGGAGGCGCCGCTGCCGCTCGCGCGCATCGCCTCGAGCGGCGAGCTCGCGCGCGTCATGCTCGCGCTCAAAACCGTGCTGGCCGACCTCGACGGCGTGCCGCTGCTCGTCTTCGACGAAGTGGACGCGAACGTCGGGGGCGAGATTGGCCGGATCGTGGGCGGGAAGATGGCGGCGATCGCGCGCAGCCACCAGGTCCTGTGCGTGACGCACCTGCCGCAGGTGGCGGCGCAGGCGGCGAACCACCTGGTCGTGACCAAGGATCAGTCGGGCGACCGCGCAGTCGTGGCGATCGCGCCGATCCACGAGAGCCGCAAGCAGCGCGTGAGCGAACTCGCCCGCATGCTGGGCGACAGCAAGGCAAAGAGCGCGCTGGCCCACGCGGAGGAATTGCTCGGGCAGTGATTTTGTCGCGAGGCGGCGGGCCGGCTACTGGCCCTGGTTCTTGCCGTTGTGGCAGTCGCTGCAGAGCAGACCCTCGATCGAACCCTCGGGATGCTTGAAGGTGAGGCCGGCGGTGGAAAGCTGGGAGAGGTCGGCGCCGCGGCCCTGGGTGAGGATGATGTGGCAGATGTTGCAGTCGTTCGGCACGATCCGGGTCGCGCTCCCGACCGCCTGGTGGTTGCCGTCGTGGCAGCGGAAGCAGCCCGGCGAATCCTTGTGGCCGATGTTGTCGGGATATTTGCTCCAGTCGGACTTCATCTCGGGAAAGAAATTATCCCGGTAAGCATCCTGGACGGCGGCGACGGTGGGATTGAGGCCGGGCTGGCCGGCGTAATGCTGGCGTAATCCGGCGTCGAGGGCGGCGACGGCCTGCGCCTCGGTGGCGTAGCTTTGGGTGAGCAGATCGACGGCGATGCGTTTGACCGCCGGCAGCCGCGGATCGATACGGCCGAGATAAAGGGCGTCGTCCACGGCTTCATTGGGAGATTTGAAGCGGTGGGCGGGGCGGTTGTGGCAGTCGATGCAGTCCATCACGCGGATTTTCTGCGGATCGGGCTCGCCCTTGAAATCGGGCGTGCGATAGACGGTGACTTCGCCCTCCTTGCTGGTCACGCGCACCCACGGGATGTTCTGCCGTTGCGGATCGGTGGCGTAATATTCGATTTTGTTGGCGACATTCATGTGCCAGTGGATGCCGCCAACGGGGCCGTTTTCATTGCTGCCGCCGCCGACGTTTAGCAGCAGGCGGACGGTGAAGGGCGTGTTTTTGTTGTCGGTGAGATAGTGGTGGAAGGTGCGGTCGATGCTGCCGACAAATTTCTCCGGCCAGTGGCAGCGTTCGCAGGTGTCCTGGGCCGGGCGGAGGTCGGCGACGGGCGTAGGGATGGGGCGGTGATATTTGTCGAAGAGGACGGAATAGACCTGGTAGGAGCCGCTGAGCTTGGATTTCACGAACCACGTGGCGCCGGAGCCGATGTGGCATTCGACGCAGGCGACGCGGGCATGGTTGCCGCGCTGGTAGGCGGTGAACTCGGGCTTCATCACGGAGTGGCAGACCTGGCCGCAGAACTGGACCGACTCGGTGAACTGGTAGGTGTTGTAGCTGCCGAGGGCAGTGCAGAGCAGGAAGGCGAGCGTGCCGAGGCCGAACCAGAGCAGCATCCAACGGTCGCGCGAACGCGAAAGGTCGATGGCCAGCCGCGGCGGCGCGGCAGCCGGGTCGCGCGCGAGCTGGCGGCGCTGCAGCCAGGCACCGGCCAGCACAAGGCCGAGGCCGAGAAACAAAAACGCCGGCGCAACGACGTAGGACAGGATGCCAATGTAGGGGTTTTTCTGGCTGAAGCCGAACTGGTCGATGGCGAAGAGCAGGACGAACGCAAAAAAGCTTCCGCCCGCGATCACGCCGCCGGTCAGGGTGATCCAGTTGCGCCAGATGGAGCGTCTCGCCTGATCAGGCGGGGAATCCGTGCTCACAACGTCGAAGGCCGGGTCTTATTTTTTGAAGGACCGGATATAGCCGACCAGCGCCTTCGCGTCGTCCGCCGACAGCTTCTCCGCGTAGGCGGGCATCTTCTGTTTGCCGTCGATGGTCGCGCCCTGGAGGATGGTCTTGAGCATGTCGTCGTCGGTCATCTTGGCCTGCACGTCGGCGCTGGTGTAGTCCTTGACTCCGAGTTTTTTTCCGATCTTGGTCTGGCCGGAGCCGTCCGCGCCGTGGCAGCGGGAGCAATTCTCGGCCCAGTTGTCCTTGGCCTCGGCGGCGAAGGCAAGGCTGGCGGGCAGCGCGAGGCCGATGAGTGCGAGCAAACAGAGACGGGTGTGATGATTCATGGTTATTTCGGGTTGGGATGAGAAGCAAGCGGTCCGGATTAGAAG
>DATJYF010000230.1:0-24982 GCA_035499715.1 Opitutaceae bacterium
GGGCTCCGAGGATTGCCCGCACGGTCGCGCCGCCGCCGGCCGCCGTTGCAACGCCGGCCGCCTCCATGCCTTTGACTTCGCCACCGGAAGCGATGACCGGCGAGAAGACGGCCGCCTCCGTTCGTTCCGCCGTCCCGGCTGCCGGCGTCGTGCCGGCGGTTGCCTCCGGCGCACATGAGCCCTCCTCCGCTTTCTCCCAACTGACAGCTGCCCTGTGGTCGGCGCCTCCGTCGGCCCGGCCCACGCCCGCCGGCCTGGCCCTGGCGCAAATGGTGCAATTGTCTGATTCCACGCCCGAACCGGCCAGCCTGGAGTCCATCGGCGGTGCCAAAACGCGCCCGGCGGCGGATCCGCTCGCTCAGGTTTCCGCGCCCGGCGAGACGCGGCACGAACGCATCCTCGCCGCGCTGACCGATACGCGCTTGGTCAGCGAGATTGAGCCGGCCTCGGTTTCCCGCACCCGCGAACGCATCGCCAGCCGGCTGGCCAGCGAAGGTTTTGCGGCCGACGATATCAGCCGTCTTGGCGTCGAAGGTACGCAAGTCTCGTTCAAGTTTTAGGCCGGTCAGATCCCCGGCCTCGCTTCAAGCCCCGCGCCAAATCGCGGGGCTTTTCGTTTTCCCTTTCGCTCGCCGTGGCCGTCCGTTTAGGCTGACCGCATTATGCGAATTGAAAAAGACTCCATGGGCGAGATGCCGGTCCCCGACGATGCGCTCTACGGCGCCTCCACCCAGCGCGCCGTGCTCAACTTTCCCGTCAGCGGCCGGCCCATGCCGGAAGGCTTCCTCCGCGGCCTCGGCCTGGTCAAGCTCGCCTGCGCGCTGGCCAACGAGGAGCTCGGCCGCCTCAACCCCGAAAAAAGCCGCCTCATCCAGCAGGCCGCGCGCGAAATCATCGACGGCCGGCTCAGCGCACATTTTCCCGTCGACATTTTCCAGACCGGCTCCGGCACCTCGACCAACATGAACGCCAACGAGGTCATCTCCAATCGCGCCGCGCAGCTCACGGGCCATCCCATCGGCTCGAAAAAACCGGTGCATCCCAACGACGACGTCAACCTCGGCCAGTCGTCCAACGACATCATCCCGACCACGCTTCACGTCAGCGTCGCCGTCGCGCTCAAGGACAACCTCGTGCCGGCGCTGGAGGAACTTGCCGCCGCGCTCGAGAAAAAATCCGCCGGCTTCGCCGCCATCGTCAAAATCGGCCGCACCCACCTGATGGACGCCACCCCGCTCACGCTCGGCCAGGAATTTTCCGGCTATGCCGCGCAGGCGCGCAAGGCGGTCGAGCGCGCCAGAAAATCAATCGCCGCGCTCGGCGAGCTCGCCATCGGCGGCACCGCCGTCGGCACCGGCATCAACTGCCATCCGGAGTTTCCGGGAAAAGTCTGCCGCATCCTGACCGAGCGGACGGGCATCGCCTTCCGCGAGGCCGCCAACCATTTCGAAGCCCAGGGCGGCCGCGACGACGCCGTCGAGGTCGCCGGCCACCTCGCCACCATCGCCGCCAGCCTGACCAAGGTCGCCAACGACATCCGGCTGCTCGGCTCCGGCCCGCGCTCCGGCATTGCCGAACTCCGCCTCCCCGCCACCCAGCCCGGCTCCTCCATCATGCCCGGCAAGGTCAATCCCGTGATGAGCGAGATGCTGGTCCAGGTCTGCATTTACACGCAGGGACTTTCGCAGGTCGTGGCGATGTGCGGCCGCGACGGGCATTTCGAACTCAACGTCACCATTCCGCTCATCGCCCACGCGCTGCACGAGAGCATCCACTGCCTCGCCGCCGGCGCGCGCGCGTTTACCAGGCAGTGCGTCAACGGAATCGAGGCCGACGCCGCCCGCTGCCAGGAACTGGTCAACCGCTCGCTCATGCTTGTCACCGCACTCAATCCCTTCATCGGCTACGACGCCGCGGCCGCCGTGGCCAAGGAGGCGCTGGCAAAGAACAAGACCCTGCGTGAGGTCGTGCTGGAGAAAAAACTCATGGATGCGGCCGCGCTCGACAAAGCGCTCGAGCCGCTCTCCATGACCAAGCCCGGCGAAAGCGCGCTCGGCGCCGGCGGCGGCTGAACTTGTCATTCTGAGGGCAGCGAAAAATCCATTTTGTTGGCGCCGCGTTTTCAACCGCGCGTTCTGAATTATGTCCGTCCACCAGGCCACGCTCACGATCCGCACCCACGGCGCGGGTCTGCATGAAATCACCGATGCCGTGGCCCGCGAGCTGGTCCGCAGCAAACTCAGCCACGGCGTGGCCACGGTCTTCTGCCAGCACACCAGTGCCAGCCTCGTCATCATGGAAAACGCCGACCCGACGGCGCGGCGCGACCTCGAGGCGTGGTTCGACCGGCTGGTGCGCGAGGACGATCCGGGTTTCGAGCACACGCTCGAAGGCCCGGACGACATGCCCAGCCACATCAAGATGGCGCTCACGCGCACGAGCGAATCCGTGCCTTTCGCCGACGGCCGCCTCCTGCTCGGCACCTGGCAGGGAATCTATCTCTGGGAGCACCGCCGCGCCGCGCACCCGCGCAACATCATGCTGACCTTCATCGGCGAGTGAAACGCCGGGAAGCCGGAACATCACACGATTTTCAGCTTGGGCAGGTCCTGGCCGTCGATCAGGCCGACGGGCTTGCCGCGCGTATCGATGACGATGAGGTCGTCGATCTTGTGCTGTTCGAACAGGCGCAGTGCGTCGACCGCGAGCGCATCCCCGGGAATCGTCTTGGGCGATTTCGTCATGAACATGGAAACCGGTTTTTTCAGGAAATCCGGGCCGCTCAGCGCGCTGCGGCGGAAATCGCCGTCGGTGAGAATGCCGGTGAGCCTTCCGTTTTTCGGATCGACCAGCGCGATGCTGCCGGACTTGGCCTTGGTCATGGCCAGGATCGCCTCCTGCGTGGTCACGCTCTGTTTCGCCACCGGCGCGCGTTCGCCCGTGCGCATGATGTCCTTGACGCGCAGGAGCAGTTGCATGCCAAGCGCGCCGGCGGGATGGAATTTCGCAAAATCGTCGCGCGTCAGGCCGCGGCTTTCGAGCAGCACCATGGCGAGCGCATCGCCGAGGGCGAGGGCGGCAGTGGTGCTGGCCGTGGGCGCGAGTTCGAGCGGACAGGCCTCACGCGGCACCCGGTAAACCAGCCGCAGGTCGGCGCTATGGGCGAGGTCCGACTCCGGTTGGCTCGTGAGCGCGACGATTTTCACCCCGAAGCGCTTGAGCAGCGGCACGAGCCGCACGATTTCCTCGCTCTGGCCGCTGTTGCTCAACAAAATCGCGATATCCCCCTCGGCGCAGAGGCCGAGGTCGCCGTGCAAGGCGTGGACGGGATCGAGAAAGCACGAGGAAATGCCGGTGCTGTTGAACGTGCCAGTGAGTTTCTGGGCGATGTGGGCGGACTTGCCCACGCCGCTGAAGATCAGCTTGCCTCCGGCCGCGGCCAGGGACTCGACGGCGCGCGCCACCTCGACGAATTCGTTGCCCAGGCCGTCCGCCGTGGCCGCGAGCGCGTCCGTTTCCAGCTGCAGGCAGGCGCGGGCGCGGGCCAGCGCGGATTTTGAGTCGAGCGTCATTTAGGATTGAGTTGCGGGAGTTGGTTGCGGAACTTACGGCGAACTCCCGTTACCGTTCAATTCCTTTCCAATGCGCCGCCTTCGCTTGTTTCTCCTGGTCGTGCTCGGTCTTCTGCTGTGGGCCGGCTGTTCGCGCAACGAGGATTATCCCTACGCGACCGAGACGGACGAGCCGGCCTACCAGCGGGGCAAAGAACTCGAAAAGCAGGGTCGCGAGCAGGAGGCGCTGAGCGAATTTCTGAAAGTCATCGCCAAGCGCGGCGAGGACGCGCCCGAGTCGCACATCGAAGTGGCCACGATTTACGAGCAGCACATCAAGGATCCCATCGCGGCCATTTACCATTACCGCAAATTCCTCGAGCTGCGGCCGAACGATCCGAAGGCCGACCTGGCGCGCCAGCACATTGCCGCCTGCATGCGCGAGTTTGCCCGGACGCTGCCCGGCCAGCCGCTCGGGGTGGGTCTGCCCCAACCCGATCTGACCGACGTCGTGGCGCGATTGCAGAAGGAAAACGACGATCTCCGGGCCGAGCTCGCCGCGGTGCGCTCGCCGCAGTCCGCTCCGGCGCGAGAAGCTGTTCCCGATACGTCGCCGCCGGCCGCTTCGATCGAGTCTCCCGTCACTGTCGCGCCGCCGGCCGCCGATGATTCCGCGCCGCCGGTAATCACCCGCGCGCCGCCCGCGCCCGAGCCGGTGCGTCCGGCCCCGGTCACCGCCGCGTCCGGCCGCGTCCATACCGTAGTCAAGGGTGACACGCTTTATAACATCAGCCAGCGTTATTACGGCACGCGCAGCAAATGGCGCGACATCTACAATGCGAACCGCGATGTGATGAAGAGCGAGAACGATCTGAAAATCGGCACGCAGTTGAAGATCCCATGAAGCGTGCCGGCGGGAGGAGGTAAAACGATGGCCGCCGCACCCACCTTTCGCGAAGCCCTGCGTTTCTGGCTCAAGCTCGGCTTCATCAGCTTCGGCGGACCGGCCGGGCAGATTGCCATCATGCACACCGAGCTGGTGGAGAGAAAAAAATGGATCGGCGAGCAGCGCTTTCTGCATGCGCTCAATTACTGCATGCTCCTGCCGGGGCCCGAGGCGACGCAGCTGGCGACCTATTGCGGATGGCTGCTGCACCGCACGCGGGGCGGGATCGCGGCCGGCGCACTCTTTGTGCTGCCGTCGGCGGTGCTGCTGTGGGCGCTGAGCTGGATGTATGCAGCTTACGGGAATGTGCCGTGGATCGCGGCGATTTTCTACGGCCTCAAGCCGGCGGTGACGGCGATTGTCGCAGCGGCGGTCATCCGCATCGGCCGGCGGGCGCTGAAAAACGGCGTGATGTGGGGCGTGGCGGGGGCGGCGTTTGTCGCGATTTATTTTTTCAAGGCGCCGTTTCCCGCCATCATCGGGGCGGCGGCGCTGGCCGGCTTTCTTGGCGGGAAATTTTTTCCGGACAAATTTCCGGCCACCTCCGGCCAGGGCGCGGCCAGCAGCGGCACGGTGATCGACGACGCGCAGGAATCGCCGGTCCACACCCGGCCCTCGCTGCGGCGGGCGCTCAAGGTGCTCGCCGTCTCACTGGTCCTGTGGTGGGGTCCGGTGGTGGCGGCCGGCCTATGGCAGGGCTGGCGCAGCCCGCTGGCGCAGGAAGGGATTTTTTTCAGCAAGGCGGCGATGGTCACCTTCGGCGGCGCCTATGCCGTGCTGCCCTATGTGGCGCAGCAGGCGGTGGAAAAATTTTCCTGGCTGGGCGCGCCGCAAATGCTCGACGGCCTCGGTCTGGCCGAGACCACTCCCGGCCCGCTTATCATGGTGCTGCAATTTGTGGGCTTTCTCGGCGGCTGGAATCATCCCGGCGTGCTGCCGCGCCTCGCGGCCGCGACGCTGGGGGCGGCCCTGACCACCTGGACGACGTTCGTGCCGTGCTTCCTCTGGATTTTTCTCGGCGCGCCCTACATCGAGCGGATGCGGGGCAATGCCCGGCTGGGCGGCACGCTGACGGCGGTGACCGCGGCGGTGGTCGGCGTGGTGCTCAATCTCGCGGTCTGGTTCGGGCTGCACATTTTTTTCCCGCCGGCCGGGATCGATTGGTTCGCACTCGGCCTGGCGCTGGCGGCATTTGCCGCCATGCTGCGATGGGACTTGGGCATCATCCCCATCGTGCTGGCGGGCGGGGCGCTCGGACTGGCGTGGCGGCTCGTTTTTTAAAAAATCCGACGGCGAATTACCGCCGGCCCGACCAGTTTAAAGTGTAACCAGCATGGTTACACTGATGGTTGCGGCCGGGGGGAAATTCTGCCGGTTGAGGATACGACGGCTGGCGGAGTTTCGGTGCGGCTTAGCCGGCGAAGAATTTCACGATGCGGCGCAGGCTGGTGGCAAGCGAGGCGAGCTCCGCGTCGGTGTTGTAAACATAAAAACTCGCGCGGGTGGTGCCGGTGATGCCGAGTTTTCGCATCAACGGCTGGTTGCAGTGATGGCCGCCGCGCAGGGCGATGCCGTCCTGGTCGGCAAAAGTCACGATGTCGTGCGCATGCACATCATGCAGCGCGAAGCTGACGAGGCCGCCGCGCTCGCCCGGAGGGCCGAGCCGGCGGATGCCGGGCAGTTCGCCCAGCATTTCGTAGGCGCGGCGGGCGAGGCCGCCATCGTGGCGGGCGACGGCGGCACGGTCGAGGCCGTCGAGAAAATCGCAGGCGACGGCGAGGCCGACGGCGTCGGCGACATTGGGCGTGCCGGCTTCGAAGCGCTCGGGTGCCGGCTTCCAGCGCGTTTCAAAAAAATCCACGTTGGCGATCATGCCGCCGCCGCCCTGCCACGGCGGCATGGCGTCGAGCAGCGCGTGCCTTCCGTAGAGGACGCCGATGCCGGTGGGGCCGGCCATCTTGTGGCCGCTGAAGGCGAGGAAATCGCAGCCGATCGCCTGCACGTCGACCGGCAGATGGCCGATGGACTGCGCGGCGTCGACCACCGTGATGGCGCCGGCTTTTTTCGCCCGGGCGCAAAGTTCCGCGACGGGATTGATCGTGCCGAGCGTATTGGAAATGTGGGTGAAGGCGAAAATCCTGACTTCCGGCGTGAGCAGGCGGTCGAGCTGCGCGAGATCGAGCAGTCCCTCGTCGCCGGTCACCGGCAGGTAGCGGAGTTGCGCGCCGGTGCGCCGGGCGACAAGCTGCCAGGGCACGAGGTTGGAATGATGTTCCATCTCGGTGAGAAGGATGACGTCGCCTTTTTTCAGGTTGGCGGCGCCCCAGCTGGCGGCGACGAGGTTGATCGACTCGGTGGTGCCGCGGGTGAAGACGATTTCGGCCGGCTCGGTGGCGTGGATGAAACTGGCCACGCGGGCGCGGGCGGCCTCGTATGCGTCGGTCGCGCGCATGGAAAGCGCATGCAGGCCGCGATGGACGTTGGCATTGTCGCACTCATAGAAATGCGCGAGCGCATCGAGCACCGCGCGCGGCTTGTGCGTGGTGGCGGCGTTGTCGAGATAGACGAGCGGCTTGCCGTTCTGCACGGTCTGGTGCAGGGCGGGAAACTGGTCGCGGAGGTCGGTCCAGGTTGACATGAAAAAGAGGAATTTTTTGCGCGGCGGCTCAGGCCGCCGGAGGCGGATCCTGTTTCAGCGCGTCAAGCGCGGCATGCCAGGCGAGGGTGGCGCACTTGATGCGCGCCGGGTAGGCATGGACGCCGGCGAAGGCGGCGAGGTCGCTGAATTCGTCGGCCGGCTTGCCGGTGGTGATGATGCCGTGAAATTCGTCGAAGAGTGCGCGGGCCTCGGCGGCGGTCCTGCCTTTCAGGCGCGTGGTCATGACGGAGGCGCTGGCCTGCGAGATGGCGCAGCCGTCACCCTCGAAGCTGATTTCGGCGATGCGGTCGCCGTCCAGCCGCAGAAAGACGCTGCACTGGTCGCCGCAGGTCGGATTGTCGCCGTGGGCCACGCGGTTGGCGGCGGGCAGCCTGCCGCGGTTGCGCGGACGGCGGTTGTGATCGAGGATGACCTGCTGGTAAAGCTCGTCGAGTTCGCTCATGGAAACAGCCAATCTCGGATGCCTGATGCGAATTGGCAACTGCGCAGCGCGAAGCCGGAGAATGCGCTTCAAGGCCTTTCCGGCTGAAGGTTTCGTTTGCGCGGTGCGAAAAGCAAAGCCACGCTGGCGTCTTTTCCCGACAGGGATGTGATCATGGCAGCATCGCGCAAAACCCCGACGGCGAAAGTCGCGCCGGCCGCAATCCCGCTATGGGAGCCCCGCTGGATTCCGGCCGCGGCAGGGGTGCTGCTCGTTCTGGCCGTGCTGGGAGCTTACCTCAACAGTTTTGGCGGACCCTTCATTTTCGATGACGAGCTCTGGATCACGAAGAATCCGACGATCCAGCGGCTCTGGCCGATTGGATCCGTGTTCTGGCCGCCGGCCGGCACGATTTTTTGCGGCCGGCCGGTGCTCAATTTGTCGCTGGCGATCAACCATGCCATCAGCGGCGCAGATGTCTGGAGTTATCACGCGCTGAATCTGGCGGTTCATATCGCGGCGGGGCTCGCGCTTTTTGGCATTGTGCGCCGCACGCTGCTCCTCGGTAAAACGGAGACACGGCGCGCCCGTTCAACGCCACTGGCGTTTTTCACCGCGCTGCTCTGGCTGCTTCATCCGCTGCAAACCGAGGCGGTCACCTATGTCATCCAGCGGGCGGAGTCGTTGATGGCGATGTTCTATCTGCTGACGCTGTATTGTTTCATCCGCAGCGTGGAAGATCCGGAGGCAAAAAACCGGAAATTGGAAGCGGAAGGCCATCCGATTTCCGGCCGCTGGCTTCTAGCCTCGGTCTTCTGCTGCGTGCTCGGCATGGCCACGAAGGAGGTGATGGTCTCGGCCCCGCTGGTCGTGTTTCTTTACGACCGGACATTCGTCGCCGGCTCCTTTCGCGAAGCATGGCGCCGGCATCGTCGGGCGCATCTGGGCCTGGCGGCCACCTGGCTGGTGTTGGGCGGCCTCATGGCCGGACTGGGCGGCCGTGGCGTCGGATTCGACCTTGGTTTCACATGGTGGACCTATGCGCTGACGGAATGTCCGGTGGTGGTGCATTATCTCCGGCTGGCGATCTGGCCGCATCCGCTGGTGATCGACTACGGCGACGATGCCGTGCGACAGGTGACCGAGGCGGCGCCCTATGCGTTGATCCTGCTCGGGCTGGTGGCGGGCACGATGGTGGCGTTGTGGCGGCGGCCGGAGTGGGGATTTTTCGGATTTTGGTTTTTTGCGATCCTGGCTCCGACTTCCAGCGTGGTGCCGGTGGCGTTCCAGCCCATGGCGGAGCATCGCATGTACCTGCCGATGGCGGCGGTGGCCGTGGCGCTGGTGACGGGGATTCATGCCGGACTGGGCCGGAAAAGCATCGCTGTTTTCGCAATGCTGGCGCTGGGGTTCGGTGCGCTCACCGCCGGGCGCAACAACGATTATCGCAGCAACCTGGGGATCTGGAGCGACACGGTGGACAAGCGGCCGGGAAACCCGCGGGCGCAATATTATCTGGGGCTGGCCCTGGCCCAGTCCGGACAGGTGGACAAGGCGCTGGCGCATTTCCAAGCGGCGGTCCGGCTCAAGCCGGATTATGCCGACGCCTACAACAATGCCGGAACCAGTTTGTTCCTCCTTGGCCGGATCCCGGAGGCGATCGAACAATATGAAAAGGCGCTTGCGTATAAACACGACTATCCGGACGCCGAGTGCAACCTCGGTTCGGCCTTGTTCCGCGAGGGCCGCTTTGCGGAGGCAGCGCAACATTATCAGGAGGCAATCGGACTGCAGCCCGATTTTGTGGCGGCACACACCAGCCTGGCGGCGGCCTTCGCGCAGCTGGGCCGGACCATCGACGCGATTGCGCAATGCGAGGAGGCGCTCCGATGGCAGCCGGACAACGCCAGAATTCACTGCGATCTGGCCAACATGCTGGCGCAAGCGGGCCGCGTTTCCGATGCCGTGGCCCACTACGAAGAGGCGTTGCGCCTCAATCCCGATTTCGCGGAGGCACGCGAAAACCTGGCGCGCTTGCAGGCCGCCCAACCGGGCCTGCGCGGCGGAAAATAACGCGGCAATTTATCTTCGGCCGGACAACGCCGGCTGGCCGTCAAACGCCGTGATGGGGCAGCCGTACTGGCTGATGGCGACTTGTTCAAAGGCCTTTGCATCCTGGTCATAATTGTCTTCCCAAAGCAGGCGCACGTAGGCGGTGCAGGCCGCGACCAGGTCCTGCCGCAGGCGCGGAGAGCCGAGATTCCAGCGAAACTGTCCGCCCGGTCCGGCTTGGATCGGATTTTGGGCCGGGTCCAGCTGGGCATAGATTTGATACAGGTCCTGCCACGCCGTTGTATAGTCCGGTTTGATGAGGATCGCCATGATCTCGCAGGGAACGGCTTCGGCCGGCCGGTTGAGCATGCGCAAACATCCGCCGGCGATATGCCACGGGCTTGCCTCGAATGGCGCGAGGCGGCTGCAGGTCCGGGCATTTTCCAACGCTTCGTCGTAACGGCCGAGATCGATGAGAACGAGGGCGAAATTGCGATAGATATCGTGCTGTCCGGCCGGATGCATGGCCTCCGGCTTGATTCCACGGGCGAGCCGGATGCGGTGCGACTCCTGATCGACCCATTTGTCCACGGCGACGGCGCGGCGATAAATGGCGGCGGCCTTTTCGTCGTAACGTAAGGCCTCGGCATTGGCTCCGCGTTTGCGGCAGGCGCGAGCCTTCTGCGCGTAGTAGACGCCCAGCTCCGGGAACAGGGTATTGTCCCGCCGTTCGATGTGACGGTCGATGTCCGGCCGGTCGAGAATCGCGAGGCTTTTTTCCGCCTCGGCAATGGCGGCGTCCAGGCCGCGCTCGGAGGAATCGGCATCGAGAATGGATTCCGCCAGATTTTTGTGCGTCTTGAAACTGTCGGGCGCGACTTGGACGGCGCTGGTCCACAGGGCGAGCTCATTCCGCCAATCCGCATTGCGGAGATGCGTGCGGACGCCGAGCGCGATCGCGGCCAGCGCCACCGGCGCGGCATAAGCCGCATTTGCCCACCGGCCGGTGAACCGTTTTTCCAACCAGCGGCCCAGGCGGTCAAAACCAACCGCCGCCACCAAGGCAAAGCCGACGGCGGGAAGATAAAGGAACCGTTCCGCCATGATGCTGCCGATGACGGTCAGAAGATTTGCCGTCGGCAGCATCATGCCGGCATAGAGCAAGAGGCCGAAGGTAAACTCGCGTTTTTGCCGGCGAAGACGCCAGGCGAGGAGGAGCAGCACGAGCACGAGGCCGAGCGAGATCCACGCCGCGGCGTCCGACCAGGCGCCGGCCTCGCCGTAGAGCGGCACATGGTCGTAGGAATAGTCACAGGTGAGGTGCGCCGGCCAGAGGAGCAGGGCGAGATATTCGCCCTGCACTTTCATGGCCGTCATGAAGCCCTGAAAAGGCGTGGCGCGGGCGATCGGATTGTCGACGAAGTATTGCCAGGGAATCGTCGATTCGATGGTGAAATGGTACCGCGTATAGGCGAAAACCAGCAGCGCGGGCAGGAAGGCCCAATACCGGCGCAGCGCGAAATCCAGCCAGACCCGGCGGAGTTTTTCACCCACGTTTCCAGCCAGCTGCGGCCACTGAAAAACCAGATCATAAAGCAAGACAAGCCCGAGGATCATCACGCCGTTTTCCTTGCACAGCACGCCGATGGTCGAGCTGGCCGCCAGGGCGAGCAGCCAGCCGATGCGCCCCGGTCCTCCCGCCGCTCGCAGATAAAAATGCGCGCTGAGCAGAACGCAAAAGGTCGCCAGCAGGTCGGCCCGACCCACGACATTCGTGACTGACTCGACAGCGACGGGATGGACAGCGAACAAGACCGCCGCGATGGCGCCCAGACGGACCGATCGGCCGATCCGCCGGATGAAGGCAAAGAGCAGGACGGCGTTGCCCCAATGCAGAAGAAAGTTCACGACATGGTATCCGACAGGGCGGGGGCCGTTGCCCAAGACCGCATAATTGAACAAATAGCTCAGCGTCGTGAGCGGCCGGTAAAGTTCGCTCGTGATGTTCGGCCACCAGTAACCCTGCTGGAAAATCTGCCGGAGGTGTTCCGCCGTGACCGCGCCCAGCCGGGGATCCTTCAGGATGATGAGCTTGTTATCGAGGGCGAAGTCGCCCGTGAAGGAGTTGGCATACGCCAGCAATGCGGCCAGACCCAACGCGGCGGCGATGGGCAGGCCGGACGCGGACGAACGGCGCGGGGGCGGGGTCTTTCGCATGCAGCGATAAAAAAGCACCGGCGTAATTTTTCAATCAGAGGCCATGCAATTGCATGGCGTTCCGGAGGGGGCACGGTAGCATTCGTTGGAACCGAAGCTATCGCGGCAGGTGGCGCCGGGATAGCGGGCCAGTTTGGGAAAAATCGGCGCCGGGCAGACTAATTTTTCAAAAATGTGATCTTCGCGTAACCAATCGGAAACAGAAAGCCCCTAAAATGAAATTAAGCTGGCCGCGATATTGCCTCAGCACAAAAATCAAAAAAATATGGTAAAGACATGGTGCTGATGAGTGCGCGGCCCGTGGTCATGCTAAGAGAATGTTAATGGCTATGGACAGATTGGATCACCGGTCCTTCGCCTTGACAGGCCAAACAGGTGGCAAGCAATTTGCTCCTCTAATTTTAAGCTCAACTCGTGCTTATTGCCGGGAATCCAGACCTATCAACCACATCCAGACACAAAAAAGCGGTCTCGCGCGCCCACCCTCCAGCGGATCTTCGGCTGTTGGCCGAAACGACCCAAACCATGCCTGCCATTGTTTCCAGTTATCTAAAAAGAAAGGCCAAGCATCATTCGCTCCTCGCGGAAAAACAATTTTCTGCCGGCCAAAATCCAGCGGTCGCCGGCAGGGGAGACTGGCTGCCTGCGATCCTGCCGTTGCTCCCGGCCGCGGTCTGGGAAGCGTGGTCGGATACGCTTGAGCTCATCGCAATCGCTGCCGGCGGCGATGAAGGCGGCGCGCAATTTCTCGACGCCTCGCTCCAGCGGCCGGGTCTTTGCTGGCTCGAACGGGTCTGTCTGCTCGATCTTCGGCAGGTCCAGGCATTTTTCACCCTGGATGAATCCGACCTCGCCGGCCGGGCGATCGACTACCGCGTGATTCTTGACAGTGGCGAGCTGGTCTGGGTGCGCCACTGGCTTTTGCGCCGGTCGGCGGGCGACGGCGGGCGCATCCGGCTGCACGGACTGGTCATGGCCATAACCGAGCAAAAGCGCCTGGAGTGGGAATGCCTGCGGGTCAGCGAGCGGGAGCAAAACCGCATCGGCCAGGAACTGCACGACGATGTCTGCCAGGTGCTGGCGGGCCTCGGCTACATGATGCAGGTGCTGGGCGGCAAGCTGGCCCGGGAGGCGCCCGGCCTGCAGCGCGAGTTCGACGAGCTCGGGGCCGACGTGATGGCCGCCATGCAGCGGACCCGTTCGATGGCCCACGGACTTTTTCCCGCCCGGCTGAATTACGCCAACCTGCGCCAGGCCCTGGGCGAATTTGCGCGGCAAATCAAGGCGCGGTACGGCTTGGAAATCGCCCTCGATCTGCCCCGCCGCCTGCCCCCGCACACGCCCGAGCAGATCATCCACATTTATCGCATCGCGCAGGAGGCGGTGGGCAATTCGATCCGCCATGGCCGGTCGACGGCCATCGGCATCGCGCTGGAAATCTCCGCCGGCGACGTCGAGCTTCGTTTTGAAGACAACGGCACCGGGTTTCCCGCCCGGGCCGGCCGGCCCGAGGGCATCGGTCTGCACGTGATGGAGTACCGCGCGCGCATCCTGGGTGGGAGCCTCGATTTCGGCAACCGCCCGCCCGCCGGCGCGTTTGTCAGGTTGAAGTATCCGCTGGGCGCGCGTCCGCTGCCGGTCGAGCCCGTCCTGCCGTGAAAACAAAAATCTACATCGTCGACGACCATCCCCTGGTCAGGCGCGGCCTGGCCACGCTGGTCGGAAGCGAGCCCGACATGCAGGTGTGCGGCCAGGCGGAGGACGCCGGGAAGGCCACGACCGACATCATGACCTTGCGGCCCGATGTCGTCATCGTGGACATTTCCCTCAAGGGCAATTCCGGCCTGGAGTTGATCAAAAACATCAAGGCCTTCGATCCCGGCATTCAGGTGCTGGTGCTCTCGATGCACGATGAATCGATTTATGCCCTGCGCGTGCTCAAAGCCGGGGCGCGGGCCTATGTGATGAAAAATGATTTGGTGGAGAAAATCATCGAAGCCATCCGCCGCATCGGCAAGGGCCATCTCTATGTCAGCGAAAAGGTGGCCAGTCAGATGCTGAACCAGCTGGTCAGCGGCAAGTCGGTGGAAGACGACTCGCCGGTGGGCAACCTGAGCGACCGCGAGCTGGAAATCGTCAATCTCATCGGCAGCGGGCTGCCCACACGCGAAATCGCCGCGAAACTTCACATCAGTATCAAAACCGTGGAGACACACCGCGCGCACATCAAACGCAAGCTCAACATCGGCAATGCGACCCAGCTGGTGCAGTTTTGCGTGCGGTGGGTGGAGGAAAAAAACGCGCCGCCGCTGGCGGAAACGGCCTGAGGGCCGGCGGGCGCGGGGCGATCCGGCGCCCGCCGCGGTCACCGCCGCCGCAATCCGACGCGGGGGCCGGCAAACGCTCGCTCCCCCTGAGTCGTCCCTCAGGCAAAGCAATAGGGGGCAATCAGTTGAAAGCGGATCGATCCATTTCACGATCGGTGGCATACTCGGCCCGACAGTGACGACCCCACCCCGCAAAGACGTAATCAAAACCCGTCCCGGCAAGAGCCGCCGCCGCCGCCTGCTCCTCGTCGATGATCACCGTTTTTTTGTCCATTCGCTGACGAGCCTCATCAACGGCGAGCCGGACATGGAGGTGTGCGGTCTGGCCGGATCTTCCGCCGAATTGTTTCAGGCCGTGAAGCGATCCAACCCCGACATGATCGTGCTGGACATCATGCTGGGCGAGGAAAACGGTCTGCACATCGCCGAGACCCTGCGCAAAGAGGGCATCGACACGCCGGTGCTCTTCATCTCGTCGCTGGTGACGCCGAGCAGCAAGGATCTGCAGCAGATCGGACGATGTGTTTTCTGCCGCAAAGGTGATGCGCCGGCGCGATTGCTGCGTCGCGCCCGTCTGGGGCTTACCCTGAGTCAGGCGGGCGGGCGCCGCAAACACGCCGCCGCGGCCTGAGAAGGGATTTCGCGGCGGGAGCCAACGCGGCGAAATCCGGCCGGCCTCAGTAGGCGGAGCGGGGAGGGAAGATGACCTGGCGGACGGTTTGGAGGAGGATATGCAAGTCCAGCCCCAGGCTCCAGCGGCGGATGTACATCATGTCATAGCCGATGCGCTGGTGCAGCAGCGCCGGTTCGGAGATCTCCCCGCGAAAGCCCCGGCACTGCGCGAGTCCGGTGATGCCCGGCTTGACGAAATGCCGGCTGTAGTACGCGCGTACGATCTTGGCGAAGCGCTCGTCGTGCTCGAGCAAGTGCGGGCGCGGGCCGCTCACGCTCATCTCGCCGATCAGCACGTTCAAAAACTGCGGGAATTCATCCAGGCTGGTGCGCCGCAAAAAGCGGCCGAAGGGATAAATCCGCGCATCGTTCTGCTGCGCCTGCTTGGCCAGGGAAGCCGTGTTCTGAGCCACATGCATCGTGCGGTACTTGTAGATGAGAAACTTCCGGCGGTTCAGTCCCGAGCGGTACTGCCGGTGCAACACCGGTCCCGGCGACTGCCGCCGCTGCATCCACCAAACCACCACCGTCAAAAGCGGGAGGACGAACAGCACCACCGGCAGCGCCACCACAATGTCGAGCAGCCGCTTGAGCATCCGGTTGACCGGATTTTCCAGCGGCTCGCGCGTCAGGGTCACGAAGGTGAACGGCCCCTCGTGCTCCACGCTCACCGGCTGGTCCGGAAAATACCGCTGCACGTGGACGAAAAACCGCACCCGGCACGCCGCCTCTTCCGCGCATTGCGCGATCGCCCGGCCCTCCTCCGGCGGAAAGCTGTGCTGCGAAATCACCACCTGGCCCACTGCGTGCTCCCCCAGCACCCGCCGCAGCTCGGCCAGCTCGCCCAGCTTGGGCAATCCTGCGTTCGCCGTTCCCGCGCCCACCCAGCCGACGATTTTGATCCCCAGATGCTCCCGCGTCGTCATCAAGTCGTGCAGCTTCATCACTTCCTCCGGCCGCGCCACCAGCACCGTGCGCATCAGCACGCGCCGGAAAAACAGCCGCACGATCAAAATCGGAAACCACAGGTTGGCCAGCGTCAGCACCGCCGCCATGAGCATGATGTAGCCGACGAGGAAACGCCGCGGCAGATCGTTGTCCTTGATCACAAACGCCAAGGTGAAAAGTACCGCGATGAAGCGCAAAAGCTGCTGGCGGGACAGCCGCATCGATTCGATCAGGCCCATGTTGCCCAGGCGGTGCGCCACGCCGTGCATGCCCTGGTGCACCCAGAAGCTGGCCACCACCACGCCCAGCAAATATGTCAGGACATAAGGGCCTTCCACCCCGCGGAACCCATGGGCGGAGTGCGAAAACCACACCCAGGCCAAATACACCCCCACCGCCGTCACGCTCAACGCGCACCAGTGCAGGTACAAAACTCCATCCTTACGATCTTTAAGCATTTAGCATCTTCCTAGGGATTTGACTCCCCTGAGCGTAACAGGAGTGAAAGGATGCCGAAATCGGCGGATGGCTTGCCTCAAACTAATCTCCACCCGTTCTGCCCCATCAGGAAAACCCTGATTCTCGTACGGGTGATGGGAACGCTCTTGCCCAAGTAAAAACCCCCGCAAACCCTGCCATGTTGCATCCGGTTGACCACTCCATGAACACCATCGTCCGGTCTGTCGCTTCTCCCAGCTGGTTCTGCCTCCGCACCCAGCCGAAGCGAGAGCATGTGGCTGCGGTCAATCTTCGCAAACGGGTGCAAATCGAGGTGTTTGCCCCACGGCTGCGGATCTGGCGCTCGACGCGCCACGGCATTGCCAGCCTGATCACCGAGGCGCTTTTTCCCGGATATATTTTCGCGCGGTTTCTTCACCCGGACCAGTCCCGCCACGTCCTGAGCACGACCGGCATCACCGGCATCGTGGCTTTCGACGGCCGCCCTCCGGCCGTGGCCGACCCGGTGATCGATTTTTTGCGCAACGAGATCGAGCAGGCGGGCCGGAATGCAGGCGAACCGCTTCTTGAGGAGGGCAGCTGGGTGAGAATTGCCACCGGCTGCTTCCATGACATGGAGGGAAGAGTCTTGCATTTTGATCCCCAGGCCGGGCGCGTCCGCCTTCTGCTGATGCTGCTGGGCCGGACGGTCCGGGTAAACCTGCCGGCGCGAGGCGTGACGTTCGCCTCCGCTCCGCATGCGCATTATCCGCCGGGCTTGCTGGCCCGGCCGGAGATGAGCGCCTGAACCGCGTTCCGCGCGCAAATAAAATTTATATGAACCGGGCTCCAAAATGGGCCGTGCCAATGTCACCGTCTCCGGTGGCAAGGGCGGCAGCTTGGCCGGAGCCGCGCCGTCCACGGCCCCGGGCCTGACCGCGTCGGGTCTTCGCGCCATTCTGCGATGATGCAACACGGGGCGGGGGCCGCTCCCGGCATGGAACTGGCATGCGATAGGCTGAACTCCCCGGCCGTTTTCCTTCAACTTTGATGCAGACCACTCCCACGACATTTTTCAGAACCGCCGGCCACTCCGGCCGCGCGAACTGCCAGAGCCCGGCCGGCGGTGTGCGGCCTTTTCGGGAAAGCATCGGAACTTGAAGCCGGCGCCTCCATTGCGCGCCGCGATCAACGTCGAACATCGGCCATGAAACCGACCGATCGACTCCGGATCCTCCATGCGGACACGGACGACCTCGGAAACCCGCTCCGCGGCGGCCAGCCGGTGCGCACGTTTGCGGTGAATTCGCGTCTGGCGGCGCGACATGACATCACCGTGTTCACCTCCGTCTACAAAAATTGCCAGAGGCGATTGGAGCGCAGCGGCGTGCGCTACCGGCGCCTTGGCTTCCGCCTGCCACCCTTCGGCCTGTCGCCGCATCTGTCCTTTCTCGCCGCGCTGGGCCCGGTGGTGGCGCGGACGCCGCACGACTTGGTGGTCGAGGAGTTCACGCCGCCGGTCGGCTTTTGCGGTCTCGCCTGGTGGACCAGAGCGCCCGTCGTTATTAACGTTCAATGGAATTTTTTCCACCAGTGGGAAAAGCGGTACCATCTTCCCTTCAGCCGTTGGATGAAGCGCCTGGCCCGCTCCGGCCGCTATCGCTACGTGATTGTGCAGTCCGATGCGATGGGGCGCGAAATGCAGTCGCTTTTGCCCGGCGCCACCATCCGGCGCATCGCATCCGGGATCGACGACGAGGCCTTCATCGAGAGCCGGGGCGAGGGGGATTACGTGCTGTACCTCGGCCGGCTGGACATCGAGCACAAGGGGCTCGACCTGTTGATCGAGGCGTGGCGAAAAGTTTGTGGCCCGGCGAAAATACCCCTGATCATCGCCGGTGACGGACCCGCCCGGGCCGAACTTGAGGCGACGGTCGAGCGGGAAGGGCTGGCCGGCTTGGTCCGGTTCATCGGGCGGGTGGAGGGCGCGGCCAAACGGGATGTGCTCGGCCGTTGCCGGCTCTTCGCCATGCCGTCGCGGTACGAGACCTTTGGGATCGTCGGGGCCGAAGCCATGGCCGCGAGCAAGCCTGTCGTCTGCTTCAATATCGATCATCTCAACGAGCTGGCCGCGCCACCCTGGGCGGAGCATATCGCGAAGTTCGACAGCGAGGCGTTCGGCCGGGCCGTGGCACGGTTATGGCTGAGCCCGGAGCACTGCCAGAGGATGGGCGAAGAAGCGTGCCGGCGGGCAAAAGAATACCGCTGGGACGTCATCGCCCGTCAGCAGGAGGAGTTTTATTTCGAAATCATATCCAGACGTGAAACCGCTGAAAATCGCAGTTTATTATCCGTGGGTCTATCTTAAGGGGGGGATCGAGCGTTCCATGGTGGCGCTGATCTCGCGCAGCCGCCATGAGTGGACCGTATTCACCAGCCATTACGAACCGGAAAGCACCTTCCGGGAGTTCGCCGACTTCAAGGTCGTGCCGGTGGGTGACGTCAGTGTCCGCCGCGACATCGGCTCGGTCTTCACCGCCGCGCTGGGCATCGTCCGTACGCGTCTGCCGCTCGAGGGCTTTGACGCCTTCGCGGTCTGGTGCGACGGCCTGGGCCCGCTCACGACCTTCCGGAACCACAACCTGCCGGCGCTGTGCATCTGCTCCACGCCGCTGCGGGCGGCCTACGATCCGCTTTATGCGCGGGAAGCCCTGCGCAGCCGGAAGCTGCCGGCCCGGCTGGCGTATCATCTTTTCAAACACGTCTTCCGCCTGGTGGATCGGCTGGCCTGGCGGCATTTCGACGGGGTCGTGGCCACCAGTCTCGAGGTCAAGGAGCGCATCGTGCGGAACCATCTTTACCCGGACAACCGCCGCATGGTCCTGTGTCATCCGGGCATCGATGTGAGGGAAGCACCGAAGCAGGTCAGCTACGAGCCGTTTCTCCTCGTGCCGGGACGGATTTCCTGGACCAAGAACATCGAGCTGGCGATCGACGCTTTTCGCGCCGCCGGGCTGCCGGCGCCGTGGCGCCTGGTCGTCGCGGGATTCGTCGACCAGAAAAGCCGGCGTTACCTGGAGGAGCTGAAACAACGCGCGGATGTCGACGCTCGGATCGAGTTTGTCGTTGCTCCATCGGACGAACAGTTGCACCGCCTCTATGAAACCGCCTACGCCGTGCTGTTCACGCCGCTGAACGAAGACTGGGGCATGGCGGTGCTCGAAGGCATGTTGCGTTCCAAGCCGATTCTCGCCAACGCCAGCGGCGGACCGAAGGAAAGCGTGGAGAACGGCGTGACCGGCTGGCTGCTGGAGCCGAAGGTCGAACCGTGGGCGGAATTGATCCGCCGCCTGCCCGACCAGCCCGAGACGGTGCGCCGGATGGGCGAGCAGGCCCGCCTCAGCGTCGAAAAATACGACTGGTCCAGATTTGTCGGCGGGGTGGACGCGTTGGTCGAATCCGCCGTCCGCCCGACGCCCGCCTTTGTCCACGACCCAACCATCGAGCTTGCCACGTGACTAAACCCAAACTCGACCCAGCCCGCATCCTTGCTGCCAGCCTCGATGCCGATCCGGCCGTTTCGGCCGAAAACATCATTCAAAAGTTTCTCGTTCGCTGGAAACTTTTCACCGCCTGCACGCTCATCGTTCCGCTCATCGCGCTTTGGCTCTGCTATCTGGTGCCGGAGACCTACAAGAGCACGGCCCAACTGCTGATCCGGAACGAGGGCGGGACGGATATGCTCTACGGCGGCATCGCGCCGCCCCTGGTGGCGCCGACCGGGGCGAGCACAGCGGAGATCATCAAGAGCCTGCCGGTGGCCAGCCAGATGATCGAGGCGGTGGGCGTGGAAAGCGCCGACATCGCCCGGCCCGCCTACAAGGTACTCTTCGGCAAGGCGATGGCCCTGATCCTGCCGCTCCTGGGCCGCGAGCCCGAGGACAAGCTGCTGGCGGCAAACCCCAAACTCAAATACATGTACCTGGCCGACGACCTCAAGCCCTCGATCGATGCCACCACGCTGCTGGTGGAAGAGCACGGCGCCGGCAGCTCCCGCGACGAGATGATCAACGTCTCGATCAAATCGAACACCCGCGAAAAAGTGGCGGCCGAGGTCAACGGCCTGTGTGACGCCTTCATCAAGGAATACAGCCTGCGGGCGAAAAATGCGGCCCTCACGGCCAGCAAGACGCTGGAAGCACAGGCCGCCGCGGCGCAGGCCGAGATCGACCGCCTGCGCTCGGCTCCGCCCGACGCGGAGATTGCGCCGCCGGACGAACGGCCCGAAGACCTGAATACCAATCCGCTGACCTCCGGGCTCGCGAAGACAATCTCGGACTTGGAGGCGGAATTGGTGGTCTTGCGCCAGACTTATGCCGAGAACGCGCCCCAGATCACGCAGGACGAGGCCGAGTTAAAGCGTGACCGTTTCCTCCTCGCCCAGGAGGAAGCCATCGACGCGGCGAGCGAGCAGCTCAGCGCGATCAGGATAAAACAGCGCCAGCTCAAGCTGGTCGCCGACTTGTATGAGACCGGCCAGAACAATCTTTCCATCGTCGAGCATGGCATCACTCCCAAGAAAACCAAACTTACGCCGTTGATGCATTACGGCCTGCCGGTCGGCGGCAGCCTGATCGGCGGAATGTTCATCGGCTGCATCGCGATTCTGCTCCTCAACGTGCTCGATCCGCGCCTGTTCGTGGCCAGCGACATCACGCCCGCCTCCGGCCTGCCTGTGCTCGGCGTCATCCCTCATTCCGGTGTGGGCTCGCTCGATTTTGCCCGGTTGAATGATCTGCCCATGGCCGGCGCGCGTCCGGCCCTCTTCCAGGCGCTGGGCCGGCTCGACCTCCTCGAGCGAAAAGATTCCCGCGTCGTGGTCGTGACGAGCGCGGAAGACGAGGCGTCCACCGCCCTGGTCGCCCTGCAACTCGCCGTGCTTCTGGCCCGCGACCGGGAGGGGAACGTACTGCTGGCTGAGGCCAATTTCGACGCTGCGGAGCTGACCGAAGCCGCCGCCGCCAAAACCGAGCCCGGCCTGCTGGACGTGCTGGCCGGATCCTGCCCCGTGAGCAACGCCATTCGGCCAACCAAGCTTCCGCGCCTCGCGTTCATCGGCACCGGCCGCCTCGATTTGCGCGACGAAGCCGGCTCGAGCCGGGAAGGCTGGACGCGCTGGCTCGAACATGGTCGCAAAAATTACGGGACGGTCGTGATCCACGCCGGCGGCCTGCTCAATTCGCGCGAAGCCGCCGTACTGGCGAAAGACGCCGATCAATCGCTGATCGTGACGAATCGCCACGCCTCGAGAAGGGACTGCCTCGCGCAGGCGGCCGCCGTGCTCGCGGGCATGGGCGCGCCGGCTCTCGGCGTCATCCACTGCGATCTGAAATCCTGAGCGCCGAGGGCGCACCGAACCTGGAAAAATCCCGTCATGAACATCGCGCTCCCTCCCATGCTCGCACCGCACCGGCTTTGCCAGGCCGTCGCGATAGGCACCGCCGTCGCCATCGGATTGCTCGTTCCGATGTGGGGAGACGTGAAGATGCTTACCCTCGGCATCGTCATTCTGGGCTTCGTCGGGCTGGCGTGCCTGCTGGTCCTGCCCAATCGCCGCATTTGGCTGGTGTGCGCCTGGGCCTTCGCCCTTCCCCTCAGTCTGGAAAAAGTATTTCCGATCTTCAAATCGGAGTATCCGGATTTCAGGATCTCTCCGCTTATCGTGTCCGGCACGGACCTTGCCCTCTATCTCCTGATCGCGGGCCTGTTGTTGGAAGCGTCCGTGTTCCGGCGCAAGGTCTTTCACTGGTCGGCCGCCATTACTCCCTTCGCCCTCCTGGTCGGGTGGGTCTGGGTGGATTACTATTTAAATTGGCCGACCGGCGAAGGCGTCATCCAGGTGATTCATTGGACGAAGATGCTCATTTTTCTGGTGGTGTTCTCGTCGTCCATTCGGACCCGCGAAGAATTGTTGACGGTGCTGGTGACCGTCGCCGCCGCGGTGCTGGTGCAGGCGGCCATCCTGGGCGTGTCCTATGTGCTGAAGAAGCACGTCGGGTTTTCTCCCAAGGCCGCCGAGGCGAGTTTGATCTCCGTGCCCACCAGCAGCGCAGAAGAATCGGTGATCACCCGCGCGACCGGGACGGTCGGGCATCCCAATCAACAGGCGATGTACCACGTGCTTTTCACCGTGCCGATTGTCGCCCTGTTCATGGTACGCAACTGGATCTGGCGCATCATTGTGGCCCTCGTGCTGCTGGCCAGCCTGTGCGCGATCATCGTCACCGTATCGCGCACGTCATGGATTTCCTGTTCGCTGGCGGGGACGATCATCGTGGCGACCGCCTGGCGGTATGGCCGGATCAACCGCGCCGGCTGGCTGGGACTTGGGGTGGGCGCGTTGTTCGGCCTGATTCTGGTGGGATCGTTTTCCCCTCTGATTGTCACGCGCATAACGAAGGCCGATGAAGGGGCGTCCCTCTCGCGTGTCCACCTCGCCTTGCTGGCGCTCGAACACATCGGCAATCATCCCATCATGGGGGTGGGGCCGGGAAATTTCATCAACGGCAAGCTCACGATCAGCAACGGCATCCAGTGGCAGTACAACGCCTGGCTGCCGCGCGGACAAGTGCGGACGAGCCACTTTATCGGCAACATGGAGGTGGCCGATCTCGAGGTCGACAACAAATCGTACCACTCGTCGCTACCGGCCCATAACAAATTTCTCCTGACCGGCGCCGAGCTGGGGCTGGTGGGGCTCGGTCTTTTTCTTTGGTACCAGTGGCGGCTGCTGCGCACCGTCCTGGACAACCTTCGGGCCAGGGATCCGCTTTTGTGGTGGGTGGGCGTGGCCCTGTTCGGCGCCTTCGGCGCCACCCTGACCGAATACAACCTCGAGCTCTTCTACGACGACAAGACCGTGCTGATGCCGCTGTTTATAAATGCGCTGACGATCTGCTTCTCCCGCATTGCCGCCACTGCAACGACGACCGGAGGAGCCTCCGCATGACCTCGCGCACCGGTCCCTTGTTCAACACCATCACCCAGGTCGGAGCACGCTTCTTCGGTTCCACCAGCTCGCTCATCCTGACCTGGTTGATCGCGCGCCAGTCGGCCGGCGCGCTGGGCGCTTTCCGGACGCTTTTTTCCTACCTGCTGATCGGCGACTTTATCGCGCTGCTCGGCATGCAAACCTACCTTATCCGGGAGATTTCACTGCACCCCGAAAACATCAAGAAAAACGGCCTGCATGCCTTCATCTTCGCCCAGCTGGTGGCTCTGGCCGGCATCATCCTGATGGGCTGGCTGGCTTTTTTTGGCGGCGGTTACAGCCCGATCATTCGCCACGGCCTTTTTATCGTGGCGGTCAGTCTGCCGGCCACGGCGGCGAGCCTGGTCGGCATCTCCATCCTCATCGGCCTGGGCCAGGCCCCGGCCTGCAGCTTTATCCAGGGAACTGAAGCCGTGGTCCGCACCTTGGCCGGCATCGTTTTGATCCTGCTCGGTTATGGCATCTTGGCCGTGATCGGGGCCATGTGCCTTGTCCGGCTGGTCCTGCCGTTCGCCTATTGGCGCGCGGTGAAAAATTCCTTTTCGGATGAGCCCTGGAAAGTAGATTGGGCGTTCTTCCGGAATTTCCTCCGGCACGTGCCGACGTTTGCCGGCATCTCCGTGCTGGCCGTAATCAACCGGTATGCCGCGCCATTGATCCTGCCCTGGATACTGAACGATGCCGCCGCCGGATTATTTGGCGCCGCTTATATTTTCATCGACCTGGTCATGCTGGTTCCGACCAAGCTGACCATCAACCTCATTCCGGTGCTTGCGCGCAACGGACGGGAACCCGGCCCGGTCCTCGTTGAGTCCTGCCGGCAGGGCATCAAGGTCATGGCCATGGGCGTGCTGCCCATTGTCGCCATTCTTGCGGTCGTGGCGCAACCGATGTTTGCCAGTGCTTTCTCCGGCAAGGCTTCTTACGCCGTTTCCGCCAACGTGCTTCAGGTCGTGATCTGGACTTGCTGCCTGCAATCCATCGACCAAGTGCTGTCCGCGGCCATTGTCGCCAAGGGCAAACAGCTGGTCGACCTGCAGACACTGTCTGTTGGGGCTGCGGCCATGGTTCTCCTGCTGTTTATTTTGATCCCGATTTTCGGCCTTATGGGCGCGGCTTATGCCGTCTTGGGCGCCATTGTCATCCAGGTCGCGGCCCGCTTCATTCTGGTCGGCCGGCAGATCGGGGGCCTGCAACCGTTCGAATTATTATGGCGGCCGGCCGCCGCCGCCGCCGCCGCCATGGCCGCCGCCACGGCCGCGATGCGCATTCACTGGCTGGCCGGTGTCGCCGCCGGTGGACTCGCCTACCTCGCAGTTCTGGGCGCGCTCGGCACTTTCACTCGCCACGAGCGCGATGGAATGATGCGCCTGCTTCAGGCGGAAAAAGCATGAGCGCCTCCCCCCTGTCACTCGGTCGCACCCTGCGCCTCATCAAATCCGATGTGGCGGCGCGAATCCGCTACACCGGCGGTGCTCCCGGCTTCTGGGCCGGGATCGGCGGACTGCTTGCGCCCGCCAGCCTGGCCCTGGCCCTCTGGCGTTTCGAGGCCCTGATCCACCGCAAACGCATTCCGATCCTGAACAAGTTCCTCGGCCTGGCCAACTTGATCTTTTTCGCGTTTGAAGTCGAACCCGAGGCCGAGATCGACGAAGGCTTTGTCCTGCTCAGTCCCAACGGCATCATGCTGCACGGGCACA
>DATJYF010000231.1:0-4100 GCA_035499715.1 Opitutaceae bacterium
GGCCACCGCATAATCCACCGCGGCCTGGATCTGGCCGGAGGCGCCGTCGATCCGCGCGACCGCCGGGGCAAAGGTAACCGCGTGAATGATTGCGTCCTTGAATGGCGGCGCCGCGGTGGCGGCCGCGACGGCCAGATCGGAAGCAATGCTCAGGATTTCGGCCGGATCTTTATAAGCGGTCGCGCCGTCCACCGCGATGCGGACGGCACTCGCGATCCTTTTTTCTTTTTTGGCATGCGACATCATTCCGAAATGGGCGATTTTGCTCACTTCAGCCGCCAGCGCCGCAGCCGGAGGCGACTGGGTGGATTGCGCGTCCGGCACCGCGCCGAGGGCGGCGAGATCGTCGGCGCTAAATCCGATGTGCATGGAAAGAAAATAAAGGACCAAACCCAGGACCGGGGCGCGAAGGAGACATTTCATCATCGAAGACAGGGAGGGCGCGATAGGACAGGGTTAGCGGGAGGGGCTGACGACAACATCGTCATCGTCGCCATCGGGTTCTCTGTCCCTGTGCCTGTTTCTTCGCCGATCGTCGTCGGATGAGAAATTCGCCTCCGCGGCCCTGGTCGCGGTGTCAACGACGACCGCCTGGATCTGGGCCAACGCGCCGTTGATGGCGGAAATCGACGGAATGGCCGCAATGCCACTGATGATGGCATCCGTGAACTGCGGTGCCGCGGCCGCCGCGAGCCGCGCAAAGCGCAACGTGGTCTTGAGAATCGCGGGCGCATCCTTGAGCTCCCCGATGGCATTCGCAATCGTGTCGCGAACCGCGGCCGTAATCTGGTCCGCTTTTTCCTTGGGTGTCAGCTTCGGCGAATCCTCGATGGCGCGGATCTGCGCGACAAACGCCCGGGCGGAAACCGCGGTTTTTGCGGGAGGCGCCGTTTGATCACTGGCAGGCGCCGGCTCGGCCGCCGGCAGGAGGGAGAACGACAGGAGGAAGGCGAAGAGGGCAAGAGAAGTTTTCATGATGGAGTGGCAGGGAAAGAAGGTGCGGATTGGTGGGTTTGTGCGGCGGAGGTGGTTGCGAGCGGGAATCAACCTCCACTGGAGGATTCCGAAATCGGACCGGAGCCCAGGGCGATGTCTTCGTCGGATTTTCTGAGGAGTTGCCGGCTGATTTGCTGATCCAGCTCGTTGATGGCATTGATCATCTCGAGGATTTTCTTCCCCAATGGCGTGAGACGGTATTCAATCACGCTCGACGGCGCGGGCCGCGGATACCGGGCAATCAGCCCATATCGCAGCATGGTGCGCAGCCGTTCGTTCATAACCATGGGGGAAAGATCGAGTTCGCGTTTGGTGATTTCAGCGGGATCGGTGATGCCTTTTTCGAGATAGCGCAAAATGATCGCCGACCATTTACGCTTGAGCATATTTTCAGTGATGGCTGCGATCCCGACTCGGGGCGGGGGCGGGTTCATTTAGTCAGTAGTGAAGTTTTGGAAGGGCGGTAACAACTCTGCCAAAGACATAAACATCGCCTTTGGTTTTCAGACTCGTGATCTGGGGATAAATATCCATGCCCGGACACCTTAGGCCTCTTTTATGTCACATTTGCAGCGACTTGGTGACGATTTGGAAAACGAATGGGCGGACCGCATCGTTACAGGCTTGTGACGGCAATCTCCCCGCCCTCAATCCACAGCGCCCGCCACCACCTTGTCCGGAAAATCACACCGTTCAGCGATGAAACGTCCGTATGGCTTCGCATGTCGCCTGATGGGAAGCTTGATCCAGATAAGTGTCCAGAGCCTTGGCGGCTTCGGATTTGCTCTCAAACGGACCAGCCAGCGGCACCTGCGGTCGCCCGAGCTTGCAAGGAAATGCAACTACATACCATTTGATATCTTGCGTCAGGACTGATGGACGGTTTTCTCCCCCCACCTTGAGGACGTATGCCTCCCCCTCCACGGTGATGGCGGAATCCCTTGAGCTCGTCACTCCAGTCATGCGGCGATTCATGTGAGGTAAAATGAAAAGTGGACGCGAAGCCAATCCTGCAGCGTATTGCATGATATTTCGCCACCGGAATTGCAAATTCGGCCCGTGACAAATAGGTGACAAATTAGGGTGAAACCCGGATCACGGCTGGCGGGGACGGCCCGCCTGCCGTTTCACCGCGCGAGTTTTGTCCCCGCTGCGAAGCCGGCCGCCGGGCGCGCGCTGCGCTGATTCATTTGTCTTCCCTCATGCCTTTCAGCAGCCGGCGGACATCGGCGAGAGAAAAGGGCACGGACAAAAAAAGATCCGGCTCGGCGCCGGGGATTTTTGCCAGATCGTGCGGTTTAAGGCGGGCACTGATCAAAAGCCGTGGCACCCGTGCCGTCGCCGGCTCATTTTTTAATTTTACGGCGAGCGCGAAGCTGCCGGCCATGTCGAGATCAAGCACGATCAGATCGATGGGGAGCATGTGCGCCTTGGCCAGGCCCTCGCGGCTGTCGGCGGCGGTGGAGACAAAGTGGCCGGCGGCTTGAAAAAAACGCTCGAGAATGTCCCGCAGCACCGGCTGATCCCCCACGATCAAAATCCATTTTCCGGCCGGTCGCCGCCGGCTTGGGTCGGTCTGGCCGGCTGTCGCGTTCATCGCTGACCCGTTCCGCGCAATCCCCGCAGTTGCGCCCGCAGCAACGCCGAGACTTCCGCGCAGGCCTGGCGCGCGTCCGGATCGGAATGAATCCGCCCCAGGCTTTCGCAGACCTCGATCAACGCCCGCAGCAGACCGGCTTTGTGCCGCCAGATCCGGTCCGGTGACGGCGCGGCAGAAGAGGCGGGCGATGGCATTGCAAACGTTTTGTAGTTGTGATATTTTTTGTCAACCATCAAACCCGCACCGTACGCGTTGACAAAAAAAGCCCGGGCAGCGTTAACCGGAGTGATGAATTACACCCGCCACTTCCGCCAGCTGCGGGAAGCAAAGAATCTGAGCCGCGAACAACTGGCCGCGCTGGCCGGCTGCCACCGCAACACCGTCATCAACGTCGAGACGGGCCGGCCCGTGAAATTCCGCACCATCGCGGAGTTGCTGCAAAAAATGGGTTACAGCCGGGAATCGACCGAGACCAGGGGCATGGCGCTGCTCTGGCTGGAGGCGGTCAGCGGCCTGAAGTTTTCGCCGGCCGACGCGGAGAAAACGGCCGAACAACTGCGCGCTGTCTATCGGCGTTCCATCCGGGCAAGCCAGGACGAGCTGCTGGCGGCGATCCAGGACCGGCAGCTCACGCGCGAGCAGATGGAGCTGCTCGTCTTCGCGGTCCGGCAATCCGAAGTACTGGAGATCCTGCGCGCCGTGCGCGATTTTTCGGAAAATTCAACCTTCGCCTCCGGACCGCCCGGCCACGAGCTCAAGGCTGCGGAAGAGTGAAACAGTCAGTTGCGGCGCTCCTGCGAGAGGGCCATGTGGAAATCAAATAGCAGATAACCGTCCTTGTGCCGAAGGCGCAGGACCTTCCTGCCCTATGCTGTTTTATTCGCTTTCGGGATCGTTATTGCCGTTCACAATCATCTCGCCCGCGATGTGAACAAATGGAGTTTGTCCCAAGATAAAAGCCGGCGACAGATTCTCGCGCTCCATTTGTATCCGTTCCATCATGCCAAATTGCATCGCTTGCAGGGAGGATGCAGGTTCCGCCTCTTTTTTCTCCAATACAGTCTTGCTGGCACTAAGAGTAAAAAGGTTGGATGCACGCGGAGGTTGATGACTGGCTGCGTCAGCCATCGCATTCCATAGACGATTGAGATTGCTAACATGATCAAAATCAACATGCGCATGTTTTTGCAATGGATCGAGGCGCAATATGTTGAAAATTATTTCGTCACGTTCCTGAGGAGACACGAGTGTCTGTTCACTTACTTCCTGGAGTCTCACCCAAGCGTTGAGGTAGTCAGGGTCGAGCCGTACAGCAGTGAGATAATGGGTCCGGGCTTCGTCATACCGTTCCTGCTCCTGGCGGAGATAACCCAACAGATAATAAACCTGCGGTTTATTGGGGTGCGAGCGAGCGAGTTGAGTAAAAACTTTTTCGGCGATGCCTTGGGCGTGTTCACCGTCAAAAGCGCGTTCACAACCCAAGCAATGGCTTTCCACGCGACCA
>DATJYF010000232.1:0-2532 GCA_035499715.1 Opitutaceae bacterium
GCAACACGCGATTTCAATCCGCAAAAGCGGGCGGAATCACCGCCGCCACTGTGCCGCACCTGAAATTGAAATGGGCTTTCGGTTTTCCGATGGGGCTTTCCACCTACGGCCAGCCGACCGTCGTTTCGGGCCGCGTGTTCATCGCCAGCGACAACGGCTACGTCTACTCGCTGAGCGCGGATACGGGCTGCGTCTACTGGTCGTTCCAGGCCAAGGCCGCGATGCGCACCGCCATCAGCGTCGGGCCGGTTACCGGCGCGGGCGACGCGAAGTACGCCGCCTATTTCGGCGACCAGAAAGCCAACGTCTACGCCATCGACGCACAAACCGGAAAACAAATCTGGACGCGCCTGGTGGACGATCACATGACCGCTCGCGATCCCGGCGCTCCGACGCTAGCCGGAGGAAAGTTATTCGTGCCAGTCTCGACCTTCGAGGAATTTTCGGCGTCCGATCCGCTCTATCCGTGCTGCACATTTCAAGGCAGCGTGGTCGCGCTCGATCCGAATACGGGCAAGCAGCTCTGGAAGACCTACACCATCGACGAGAAGCCGAAGCCGGTGAAGAAAAATTCCAAAGGCACCCAGCTCTGGGCGCCCTCCGGCGGCTCGGTGTGGAACTCGCCCAGCTTCGACCGCAAGCTCGACGCGCTTTACTTCGGCACCGGCGATGGCCAGACCGATCCCGCGCCCGAAACCACCGACGCGGTGATGGCCCTCGACGCCAAAACCGGCAAGCGCCTCTGGTTCCGGCAGGGCACGGCGAAGGATTCGTTCCTCGGCGGCTGCGACCAGGATTTGCCGAACCGTTCCGACAACTGCCCGCAAACGCAGGGTCCCGACTGGGATTTTGGATCTTCGCCGATGCTGGGCGCGCTTCCCGGCGGCCGTCGCATCCTCGTCGCCGGGCAAAAAAGCGGAACCGTCTGGGCGTTCGATCCGGACAAAGGCGGCGCGGTGCTCTGGAGCACCAACGTCCTGCTGCCCGGCCAAAAACCGCCTGATTCTCTGGGCGAAATCGTCTACGGCGGAGCGATGGACGACCAGAACGCCTACTTCGCCCTGCGCAGCGGCCGCATGATCGCCCTCGCGCTCGACACCGGAAAACAAGTCTGGGCCGTGCCGCTCGAAACCGCCGGCTCGGCGCATTCCGCGGCCGTCACGGCTGTCCCGGGCGCGGTCTTCACTGGCGGATGGGATGGAAAGCTGCAGGCTCTTTCCACCGCCGACGGCCACGTCCTCTGGCAGTTCGACACCGCCCGCGACTTCAAAACGGTCAATGGAGTAAAAGCTAAAGGCGGCGCCATGGGCTCCGCAGGCCCGACGGTGGCCGGAGGAATGCTTTTCGTAGGTTCAGGCTACGCGGTATTTAGCGGTGACCAGGCCGGCAACGTGCTTCTGGCATTCTCAGCGCAATAGCGCGCGGTCTGCGTGCGCAATGGCGCCCCGGGTTTCCTGGGCGCCCTCCGGGTCTCTGCGGTGAAGCCTTTGGAATTTGCCGAATTTACTTGGACGGAGGAGCCGCGGCCGGCGCCTTCTTCGTAATCAAAATCCCCTTGAGCGCATCCGGATCGTTCTTCAACTCATCCTTGCCGGCGGGGAATTTGTTGTACTGCAGGATGTAGGACATCACGTCGAGCGTCTGATCCGCCGTCAAGCTGCCGGGCTTGTCCTGCGGCATGGTGCCCTGCACCAGCTGGAAGAAATCGTTCATCGTCTGGCCTTCCCAGATATCCATGAACGCATCGCCCGCCAAAGGCAACGCTTGCCCGCTGCCGCTCAGGTCTTCCATGTGGCACGCGCTGCAGTTGTTTGTGTAGACGGTCTTGCCGCGCGCCGCTTCGTCACCCGTGAAGACGCCATCGAGCGTCGTCTTGGCCGTATCCGGTCCGGGTCTCGGGCTCGGTCGGCTCGCCGCCGGAGCTGGGCTCGCGGCACGCGCCGCCCTCATTTCACCGGCCAGGCAGGCCCCCATGCCGATCGCCAGCCCGCAGAGAATCAACGTCTTCGTGTTCCGCTTCCAAGCATTCTCGTTTCCGCGCGCGCTCATCTCGTGCCTATCCCCCTGGGATTTTGGACGCAACATCCATCAGAACGTCTTCATCATAGCAAACGGCTCTCGTTAATTGAGACGAGCCCGGCGAGCCCGGGGTTGCAAATGGCCGCTCACCTTTCGCGCGGCGCGTATTCGGGGTTGCAGTATCGGTGTCCGCGGCGTTCTGGCAGTCCGAAACTTCGATGGAGCGGATCTCGCCTCGTTTCAGATTGTGAAACAGCGGCGCAGTTGCTCCCGCGCCTGTCGCTTGACAGGACTTCACGCCGCACCTAATGTAGGACGGTTTTTGCGAACATGATTTCGGCGCTGATGAGGACATCAACGCATTCGAGCCCAGGGGGTGGGTCCAGATGATGTGGCTTTACCATTTCTGCGTTTGGCTGCAGCACACCGGCGTGGGCGTCAACGTCTCGGAGTCGCTCTGGCTCTTTCCTCTCATTGAGACGATCCATATCTGGGGAATCATTTGTCTCGTTG
>DATJYF010000233.1:0-4568 GCA_035499715.1 Opitutaceae bacterium
GCCCCGGCTGCCCGCGGTACAGCTGAATCCCAGCCTGGTGCTCATTTTTTTCCTGCCGCCGATCGTCTATCAGGCGGCCATCGTCACCTCGTGGCGCGATTTTCAGCAAAACCTGCGGCCGATTCTGCTCCTCGGCGTGGCGCTGGTGATTTTCACCACACTGCTCGTCGGCTGGGTCGCGCACGCGCTCGTGCCCGGACTGCCGTGGGCGGCGGCCTTCGCGCTCGGCGCCATCGTTTCGCCGAGCGACACCGCCGGGGCCATCGCCGTGCTGCAGGAGCTTCCCATCCCGCGGCGCGTGGTCACCGTGCTCGAGGATGAAAGCCTGATCAACGACGCCACCGGCCTCGTCGCGTACAAATTCGCGGTGGTCGCGGTCAGCACGGGCGTGTTTTCCTTCTGGGAGGCCACCGCCGGGTTCGTCTGGACGGCGGCGGGCGGGGTCATCATCGGGGTTCTCATCGGCCGCGGCGTGCTCGCCATTCACCGCCGCCTCGACAATCCCTCGGTCCAGGCCACGCTCTCGCTGCTCACGCCGTTCACCGCGTTCGCCCTGGCCGACGCCGCCGCCGCTTCCGGCGTCATCGCCGTTGCCGCCGCTGGCCTGACCATCGGCTGGAACAGCGCCGAGATCATCAACGCCCGCGCCCGCATGACCGCGCTGACGATGTGGGAGATGATCGTCTTTGTCCTCAACGGCTGCGCCTTCATCCTCATCGGCCTGCAGCTGCCGGAAGTGATGCACGGCCTCGGCGGCCTGCCGCGCGCGGTGATCTGGCAGACCGCGGCGGCGGTCTGCACCGCCGTCATCTTCGGCCGGGTGGGCTGGGTTTTCGCCGCGACGTACCTGCCGCGGTGGCTGTCGGCGGCGCTGCGCCGGCGCGACCCGCTGCCGCCCTGGAACCACATCGCGCTCGTGGCCTGGACGGGCATGCGCGGAATCGTCTCGCTCGCCGCCGCCTTCGCGCTGCCGTTGGCCATGCCGGACGGCTCGCCTTTCCCCGACCGCGCGCTGATCCTCTTCCTCACTTTCGCCGTCATCCTCGCCACGCTCGTGCTGCAAGGCTTCACCCTGCCGCTGGTCGTTCGCGCCCTGCGCATCCAGGCCTCCGGGCACAGCACCGAGGAGGAGGAGCGCGGCTGGCGGCGGGCCGCGGAGGCCGCCCTGGCCCGGCTCGCCGAAATCGAAAAGGAGGGCCGCGCCTCGCCCGCCGCCGTCGCGCGCCTGCGCGGCGTCCTGCACGAGGAAATCGTGCTGTGCGAGGAGCACCGCATCACCTCGTCGCAGCGGAGAAAATCGTTTCTCACCGAGCTCAGCCACCTCGAACGCCAGCTCCTGCACACCCAGCGCCAAGCCATCGTGCATCTGCGCAACGCCGGCTCGCTCAACCACGAGACGGCGCGGAAGATTCTGCGCGAACTCGACCTCCACGAGATCACGTTGCATTAATGGCACCCGCCCGCCATGCCCCCGCTCCTGCTGCTCGCGCCGGTTTTCATCGCCTTCGAGGTCTGGCAGCTCGTGATCAGTGAACGCTATCTCGGAATCAAGCAGATCGCCCGCGGGGCCGATCCGCGCAAGCTCGGGCTGGGCGAAATCACTGCGTTCTTCTGGACCGCCGGGCTCGTCTTCTACTGGGTGTGGATGTTCGCGCTGCTTCTGCAGCCCTTCGGCCGGGCGCAGGCGGCCTGTCTCGTGGTGGTCACGCTCGCCGGCTTCTCTCTGCGCCGGAATTGCACGCTCAAATGGGTCCTCGTCATCCTCACCTTCGAAGGCGCGCTGCGGATCGGCATGCTCGGCTCGCTTTGCCTGATCGCCTGGCGGCGAGCGCACGGTTGAAACGAGTCCCGCGGCCCCCGCCAGAATCTTTCGCCGTGCCCTTCCCGGAAGTCACCCGCCTGTCCCCGAATCGCGACCTGGCGCCGCCGCACGAGCGCCTCGGCGTGCTCTTTCACCACAGCGTCACGCCTTTTGCCGAGGCGCTCGCGCACCTGCTCGATCCGAGCAGCAAAGTCAGCTACCACGTCCTGATCGATCGCGACGGCGCGCGCTGCACGCTCGTGCCGGACGAGCACATTGCCTGGCACGCCGGCGCCTCGTCGTTTCTCGGCCGGACGCGCTGCAACGATTTCCTCCTCGGCGTCGGCTTCGCCGGCGACACTTACGCCGCGCCGCTCACCGAAGCACAGCTTGCCTCCGCCCTCGAGTGGATCGCCCCTCGCTGGCGCCTCCACGGCTGGACGCTCGACCGCATGGCCGACCACCGCCAGGTCGCGCCCGGCCGCAAAAACGACCTGGCCCCGGCCGAATGGGCCCGGCTGTGCGCCGCCCTCGCCGCGAAATTCAGCCCGCCCTGATCAGCGGCTGAAACGGCGGGATTCCACCTTCGGCGCCGGCTCCGCGAACGAGCGCCGGAAAAATTCCTGCGCGATGACCAGCGCCCGCGCGCACTTGCCGTAATCGCCCGCCCACGAATTCGGCAGCGACACCCGCCGGATGATGCCCCGGCCGATCTTGTCCGGCGCCTCCGCGTCCGGCGCCAGCTCCAGCGTGAACTTTGGCTCGACCGTGTGCACCACGTAGTGTCGCGAGCCGCCGCACTCCCTCCGTTCGATGCGCAGATAGTGTGAAAAATCCACTGCATCCTGCTCTAACATATATCGTAATATATACAACGCTGATTTTAGCCCACCTTTGGCCTTGAGAAAATCGGCGCACGGCTCACAAAACTTCCCAACGCCGCGCCGCCATGCCCTTGCTTCCAGCCGATACTCCGCGCCTTCCGAAATGGCCCTTCCTCGCCGGTGATGCCGCACTGCTGATTCTCGCCGGACTCGTCATCTTCCACGCCCGCAATCCGTTTGGGGGGACGCCGCTCGTTGTCATCGTCGCCTGCGTCGCGCTCGGCGCCATCCTCGCCACCATCCCGTTCGTCACCGATTACGCGCGCAAGCAGGACGAGGCGTTCGACGAACGCCAGCGCGCGCTCGAGGCGCTGGCCCGCACCGTCGCCACCTCGGCCGAGCAAATCGGCATCGCCACCATCGGCCTGCACGGCGTGGCCGAAAATGCCACCAAAAGCGCCAAGCTGGTCGAACAGATCCCGGCACAACTGCAGGAAAAAATCGACGGCTTGAAACAGCGCCCCGCCGAAACGCCGGCCGCCAAGACCCGCCCGGCCGCGCCCGACCCCGCGCTCGGCACCGAGAGCGCGCGCCTCGAAACCACGGCCGATCACATCCGCCAGGCCGCGGCCGAACTCGCCCGGCTCGAAACCGCCGCCCAGAAAAATCTCGCCGCCGCCCGCGCCGAGCTGGACGCCAAGGCCGGGCAGGTGCTCAGCCAGCTCGACGCCAAAATCTCCGCGCTGGCCGCGCTGGTGGAAAAACTGCCGGCTCCCGTGCGCCCGGTTCCGATGGAGACCAACGCTCCGTTCCGCTTCTCTCCCGCCGAAAAAATCGAAGCGCCGGCGGACGATCCCGCCCCGGCTTTGTCCGACCCCGCGGAAAAACCGGCCGACCCGGCGCCGCCGGAAGAGCCCAAAATGCCGCGCAAGCGCACGCCGAAAAAGCCAAAAACGGAAGAGGTCGAGCCGTCCCTCGGCCTGGCCGCGGCGGCGGAAAACACTGTGCCGGCTTCGCCCGGGCCGCCCGCGGTTCACGAGCCGGCGGCGGCCGGCGAATTTTCCCAGTCCTCGCCCGACGAAGCCGCGCCGGTGTCCGCGCTGTCCGCCGATGGCGCCACGCGCCTGCTCGTCACCGCCTACATCGGCATCGGCAACCGGCTTTTTCTCCGTGGCGAAGGTCCGGGGCTGAGCTGGGACAAAGGCGTGCCGCTGAGTTTTGTCTCCATCGGCAAATGGCGCTGGGAAACGTCCGATGCCACCGCGGCCGTCCGCGCCAAGCTTTATAAGAACGACGAGATCGAATGCGACGCGCTTGGCACGCTCACCGTCGAGCCCGGCCAGCAGGCGGAAGTGACCGCGGCGTTCTGATGAAGCACTGGTTTATTCTTCACTCAGGCAAAACAGTTGAGTCGGGGAAAGATCGCTCTTAGGAAAATAAATCACCCAATTACGATATATGAACGTTGGACAAAAAATTATCCCCTTCATATGCCGCGCGCCGGCAGTTTTGGGCTTTGTGGCCGGCGTAGTTTGCACGCTTATTCTCGCACCCAAGATTCTGCCGATGTTACTTTCCGCCATCCTTTGGGTTCTTTTCTTGAATGGTCTGTATCATTTCATCATGGCGGTCGTCCGATTTCCATCTCGCATGATTCGCCGTTTTATTTCGCTGAACAAAGCCGATCTGAGAATTCAATAATGCGGCGGGCGCTCGGCGGGATCGGGCGGTTAGCGGCCGGCCCCACACACGCCGGGCCATGGCCGGCCTGCAGGCCGGTGCCCTTATTTGAACCTGCGCGCCAGACGATGACTGGGTTTTTCGATGATCAGATAAAACGCAACGGCGATCAACAGGCTGGGGATGCTAAACAGGACGGAAATAAAGTAATTGATCAGCGGACCTCCATGAACGTTCAGGACAAACCATCTTGTTATGCCCAG
>DATJYF010000234.1:0-7550 GCA_035499715.1 Opitutaceae bacterium
CGGCGCATGCGTGTAGTAAGTTTGATAAGCCATCCACAAATCGTCGGGATGCGGCGCCGGATCGAGCCACAGCGTGCCGCAGCCGCCGCGCGTGCACTGTTTCATCCGCCACGTCCCCGGCACCCCGAAAAGATGATCCTCCAGCGCCCCGTATCGTTCCACGCCGGCGGCATGGCAGACGGGACAGGCGGGCCGTTCGATCGTTTTCATCCTCTCAAAAATCCTGCAACCGCCCCTCGCCAGCGCCGCGTTGCGGTTCGAGCCGCGCCAGCACCTCGCCGAGCAGGTAAATCGAACCGGTCACCACGATCACATCGTCCGCCGAGCCGGCCCGGCAGATGTTTTCTGCCGGAAAAAGGCCGGCCACCGTCGCCCGGTGCGTGGTGCCGCAAAAATCCGCCGGCACCAGTGACTCCAGCTCCTCGAAGGAGCAGGCACGCGACTGGTTCGGCACGACCAGATGGATTTCGCCGGCGTGGCGGCAGATGGTTTCAAGCAGGGCCTTCGCGCGCGCGGCGCCCAGCGCACCGGTGATGACAAGCGGGGCGCGGCCGGTTTCGACAGCGAGCTTTTTCAAGTTGGCCTCGAGCGCCTGGGCTCCCTCCGGGTTGTGCGAGGCATCCAGCACCAGCAACCGGCCGTCGGCCAGGCGCAGGCGCTGCCAGCGGCCCGGCCAGACGACATTCTGCAAACTGCGTCCGATGGTTTCGTCGCTCAGCTTCCAGCGCGCCGGCATGGCGCGCGCCGTCAGCACAGCCGTGGCCGCGTTCCAGCGCTGGTAGTCGCCTTGAAGGTTGGTCGGCGGACAGCGGTCCAAGTCATCGCCAAAAATCTCCGTGACGGAGAGGGTCGGCGCCGCCCGGTCCGCCGCCACGCGACGGATGACATTTTCCGCCGCCGCCGGCATGCGCCCGATCACGACCGGCCGGCCGGATTTGATGATGCCGGCCTTTTCCCCTGCGATCTCCTCGATCGTGTCGCCGAGCAGCTCGCAATGGTCCAGGCCGATGGAGGTGATCACCGCGACTTCCGGCTGCACGACGTTGGTCGCGTCGAGGCGGCCGCCGAGGCCGGTCTCGATCAGGGCGATGTCGCAGTGTTTCCGCGCGAATTGCAGAAACGCCATCGCGGTCATGAACTCGAAAAAGCTCGGCTGATCGCCCGCATCGAACCGCCCCAGCCGCTCGGCCACGGGCCGCAACTCGCGCGTGTAGGCCGCGATTTCGCCCTCGCCGAGCGGCTCGCGGTTCACCTGCACGCGCTCGCCGAGCCTGACGAGGTGCGGCGAAGTGTAGAGTCCGGTGCGCCAGCCGGCGGCGCGGAAAATTGCGTCGAGCATGGCGGCGACCGATCCCTTGCCATTGGTGCCGGCCAGGTGGATCGCCGGCACAGCGCGCTCCGGATGGCCGAGCGCCTCGGCGAAAATCCGCATGCGGTCGAGACCGAACTTCGGTCCCGTCGCCTTGAGGCCGAACAGATAATCCTGCACGGCGGCATAGTCCGTCAGTTCGGTCGCAGGCATGGCGAAGGGCGCGTCAGGCGGACTTGGCCGCGGCGGCGGCCGCGGTGCCGTTCTTTTTCACATGGAAGGCGAGCAGGAGGTCCCGCAGCCGGTCGCGCATCTCGAGGCGCGAGACAATCTGGTCGATGAGGCCGTGCTTGAGCAGAAATTCCGCGCTCTGGAAACCGGCCGGCAGCGTCTGCTTGGTCGTCTCCTTGATCACGCGCGCGCCGGCAAAGCCGATGAGGGCGCCCGGCTCGGCGAGGATGACGTCGCCGAGTGCGGCGAAGCTGGCCGTCACCCCGCCCATGGTCGGGTCGGTCAGCACCGAGATGAACGGCAGCCGCGCCTCCGCCAGCCGGCCGAGCGCGGCGCTGGTCTTGGCCATCTGCATGAGCGAAAAAATCCCCTCCTGCATGCGCGCGCCGCCCGAAGCGCTGAAAATCAGGCAGGGTATTTTCCGCGCCAGCGCGGCCTCGATGCAACGGGTGATTTTTTCGCCCGTGGCCGAGCCCATCGAGCCGCCGCAAAAGCGGTAGTCCATCACCGCGAGCGCGATCTCGATGCCGTGGATCCGGCCGGTGCCGCTCACGACGGCTTCGGGCAGGCCGCTTTCCTTCTCGTATTTTTTCAGGCGCGTGGGATACGGTTGCGAATCGACGAAGCCGAGCGGGTCGGCCGGACGCACGCCCATGTCGGCCTCGACAAAGCCGTCCGGATCAATCAACCCGGCGATCCTCTCGCGCGCCCCGATCTTGAAATGATAGCCGCTTTTCGGAACGACCATCTGGTTGTCCTCCAGCTCCTTTTTGAAGACAATTTCGCCGGAAAGCGGGCATTTGACCCACAAACCCTGCGGAATGTCCTTCTTTTTGGGAACAATGGTGGAGTATTTCGGCTTGCTGAAAAGCGACATGGCGGCGGGGGAAATTTAACCGTGACCGAAGGTGACGACGTCGAGGTTCAGGCAACCCGCGCGGCGGAGCACGCGGGCGCAACTATTGAGGGTCGAACCCGTGGTGAAGACGTCATCAACGAGAATATAATGATGTTCGGAATTTATCACGGCGCGACGGGCCAAAGCAAAGGCATTTTTCAGGTTCTGCCGGCGGGTGCGGCGGTCGAATCCGGTCTGCGAAACCGTGTCCGCCGTCCGGCGCAGCAGCGGCTGCACGCTGGCGCCGGCGGCGCGTGCCAGCCGCTCGGCGATAAGCCGGCTCTGGTTGTAGCCGCGCTCCCGCTCCTTGCGCGGGTGCAGCGGCACCGGCACAAGAATGGCCCCGCGCGCGAACTCCGCCAGGCCCGGCGCGCCGCGCAGGATCACCTCGATGTCGTCGAGGACGTGCAACGCGCGGTGATATTTCAACTCGTGCACCAGCGCGCGCGCCGGACCCTTGAGCAGCACCGCCGTCCGGCCTTCGCGAAATGCCGGCCCGAGGCCTTCACAGTGCGGGCAGAGCCGCCCGCCGTGCACCTCGCCGTAAAACGGATGGCCGCACGTCGTGCAGCAGGGCGGCGAAACGACGGCGAGCTGGGTCGCACAGCGCGCGCACAGATGGCGGTAGCCGCTTCCCTCCACCAGCCCGCGGCAATGCACGCAGACCGGCGGAAACACGACATCGCCCGCGCCACGGACAAATTCGGCCAGCAGGGTTTTCATCGGTAAAAAACCTTCGCAAGAAAAAGTCCGCGCGCCGGCGCGGTCTCCACCTGATGGGTGCGCTCGCGCGAATGCAGGATGGCGGCGACCTCATCCGGCGTCAGCTTGCCCAGCCCGACCGCGACCAGCGCGCCCGCCAGGCTGCGCGCCATCTTGTAGAGAAATCCGTCGGCCTCGAATGTGAGGCGCAGCCGCGGGCCGCGGCCGGCCAGGTCGATCCGCCGCAGATCGCGCACGGTGTCGTTTTTCTCCCCGCCGTTGAAGGCGCTGAAGGCGCGGAAATCGTGCCGGCCGGCCAGCCGCGCCGCGGCCTTTCGCATCGCCGCCATGTCGGGCCGGCGCGGCAGCGACCAGCAGAACGGCGCGGCAAACGGATCGGCCCGGCCGCCGCAATAAAGATTGTAGAAATAAATTTTTCCCGTCGCCGAAAAGCGCGCGTGAAAGGCGGCCGGCGCCCGCCGCACGCCGCGCAGCTGGATCGCATCCGGCAGGCCGCTGCCCAGCGCGGTCAGCAGTTTTTCCGGCCCGTGCGGCCAGTCGGCGTCGAAATGAAACACCTGCCCGAGCGCGTGCACGCCCGCGTCGGTCCGCCCGCTGCCGTGAACGCGCAGATCGCGGCCAAAAATCTTCCGCAGCCGGCGCTCGAGCGCATCCTGGATCGAATGGCCGCCGGGCTGGCTCTGCCAGCCCTGGAACTCCGTGCCATCGTAGGCCACGGTGCACTTCCAGCGCGGGAGCTTTGCGGGGCCGGCCGTCATGCGGAAGGCGGCGGGATTTTCTGATCGAGAAAATCCTGCAAAATCAGCGCGGCGGCGCGGGAATCGACCAGGCCGCTGGCGCGCACGCCCCGGCGCCGGGATTTGGGGATCGTCGCCTCGGCCTCATAGCTGGTCAGCCGCTCGTCCACCAGATGCACCGGCAGGCCGAATTCGGCGCGCAGGCGCGCGGCGAAGGCTTCAACCTCCTTCGCCTTCGGGCCGGCCGAGCCGTCCATGTTGAGCGGATGGCCGAGGACAAAATCGGTGATGCGGCGGGCGCGCACCATGTCGGCCAGCGCGGCCCAGCGCTTGTCGGCGCTGGCGCCGGTCAGGGCCGGCAGCGGCGTGGCCACGCCCAGCTCGTCGCCGTAGCTGAGGCCGATGCGTTTCTCGCCGTGGTCGATGCCGAGGCAGCGCATGGCCGCTCAAAGCCACTTGTGCGCATCCCGCTCGGCCCCGATGCGCTTGAGCAATTGTTTGATGTCCTGCGCGCGGCCACGCGGACAAACGAGGGTGGCGTCGGGCGTGTGCACGACGATGAGGTCGTCGGCGCCGACGACGGCGAGCAGATGGCCGTCGTCCGCCACCACGATGTTGTTGCGACCCTCCTCGACGATGGCCCGGCCGCGCAGGACGTTGCCGGCGGCGTCCTTTTTGTGGTGGCGCGCAATCGCCGACCATGAGCCGACGTCGTCCCAGTCGAAGGCCGCGGGCAGCACGACCACATTGCCGGCCTTCTCGAGCAGCGCGTAGTCCACGGAAATCTTCGGCAGCGCCGGATAGATTTTCTCGAGGAGCGGCGCCAGCGGGCGGCCCGCAGCCAGGCCGCGCCTGACTTGGTCGAAGCCGGCATGCAGCGCGGGCGCGTCGCGTTCCAGGGCCTGCAAAACCACCGGCACGCTCCAGACAAACATGCCCGCGTTCCACAAATAGTCGCCGGCGGCGAGATAACGCTGCGCCACCTTGAGCGAGGGTTTTTCCACAAAGCGGCGGACGGAGTAAAACGTGCGGGCGCCGGCGTTCTTCCAGCGCGCGCCGCGCTGGATATAGCCGAAACCGGTGGCGGCTTCGTGGGGTTTGATGCCGATCGTGACCATGACCGCAGCCGAGCCGGCGGCGGCGAAGGCGGCCCGCAGGTCGGCCTGGTAGGCGCGGGTGTCATGAATGACATGATCGGCCGGCAGGATGGCGAAAAGGCCTTGCGGATCGTGCTGCGCGACCAGTGCGGCCGCCAGCGCAACCGCCGGCGCGGTGTCGCGGCCGGTGGGCTCGGCCACGATATTGGCCTGCGGCAGCGAGGGGCACTGTTTCCGCACCGCCTGCGCCTGATCGGCGGCGGTGATGATGAAGATGTTCCCGGCCGGGACGAGCGGGCGCACGCGGGCCAGCGTCTGGACCAGCATCGGCTGGTCGCCGACGATGGGCAACAGGTGCTTGGGACTGCGGCGGCGGCTCTGCGGCCAGAAGCGCTCCCCTTTCCCGCCGGCGAGAATGACAACGAATTTTTGCGGCATCGAAGACAAATCGGAAGATGTGTTGGCCGGACAGTAAAATCAAATCGTCGGGTCGGCCTTCAGATCACGCGCAACCCGGGATGGGCCTGGCCGTAGGCGCGGGCATAATCGGCAAAGGCGCGCTTGAGCCGCAGCGTGACGGTGTTCTCCCCGGTCTTGAAAAGGGCATCGTCGATGGCGGCGACCGCCGAGATATCCTTCGTGCTGGAAAGGAGGAAACACTCCTCCAGGTGCGGAAAATCTTCCGGCCGCACCGCCATCTCGCGCACGGGCACGCCGGCGGCGGGCGCGATTTTCTCCAGCAGCAGCTGGCGCGTGATGCCGCCGAGGATGCCGGCCTCCATCGGCGGCGTGACGACCCCGCCGTCGCGCACAAAGGCAATGTTGGAGACGGCGGCTTCCGCGACCTCGCCGGCCAGGTTGAGGATGACGACCTCGTCCGCGCCGCGCGCCCGGGCCTCACGCAGACAGAGGATATTGTTGAGGTAATTTCCGGTTTTCCAGGCCGGGCTGAGCGCGGCAATGGGATTGCGCCGCAGCCCGGTCGCCACGGAAAGCCGCAAGCCCCCGGCCAGCTGCCGCGGCGTCCAGACCGGGTTGGGCTGAACCAGCAGCGTGAAGTCGGACCGGTCGGCCAGCGCAGGATCGAGGCCGATGGCGCCGCCGCCGCGCGTCACCTGCAGGCGGACATAAACGTCGGCCTGCCCGCCGGCCACGCCGAGAAACGCCGCCACGGTGCGCTTGATCTCGGCCACAGCCTGGTCCGGCGCGAACGGCAGAGCCAGGTGCAACGCCGCGGCCGAGCGCTCGAGCCGGCGCCAGTGTTCCTCCCAGGCGAAGAGGACGCCATGGTAGCTGCGCCAGACTTCATAAACGGCATCGCCGTAGAGAAAACCGCGATTGAGCGGAGAAACGGCCGCCTCCCGCGCGTCATGCAAGCGGCCGTTGGTGTTGGCTTGAATATAAGATGCGGACATCAACGCGCAGCGTTCGCGCAATCGCGGCGCTGGCAAACAAAAAGCCCCGCCGGGAATCGACGGGGCCGGACCAAAGCGGAGGCCTTACTTTTTGCGGGCTTTGACCAGCCCGAGCTCCTTTTTGATGTTCTGCACGCTGGGCAGCGAGATACCGAGAGCCTTGGCGATCTCCGTGCCGGTCTTGCCCGCCTCGACCTGGGATTTCAGCTTCTGCTTCATCTCCGGGGTGATTTTGGCGCGCTTGCGTTTCCTGGCCCCTGCGGGCTTGGCCGCGCGGCTCGCGCGTCTTCCACCCGCGGAATCCTTGATCGCCTTGATCAAAGCTTGAGGCGATTCAAAGCCGTATTTCTTGTACAACGACGCCAGCTCCTGCCGAAGCTGACCGGCAACTGATTGTTTAAGTTTCTCGACCTTGTCCTGATACTCGGCGAGTTGTTTGAGTTTATCCGTAACCATAACGTCTTAAAAATGCATCAATATCCTTTATACAAGCATATTTTAGATTGTTCATGCGGGAATGAACGTTGTTACGAAGCGAGTTCCAAATTATTTTCAGATTTATAATATTTATTATAAACTATTATACTGTAATATGATGCGATTTTACATCAGCTTACTTTGCCATCAAAATATAGATGATTTCCGCTCTATTTTTTTGAAATAATACGGCATTTTCATCAAGCGGCGCCAGCGCTTGCGCCGGTTTCGGCTCATCCCGCCGCGGCGATGAAGCCAATCAATACCGGCTTCAAATAGTCATCGCGTGGTATCCGCCATCGACGACGATTTCGGCGCCGGTGATGAAGCCGCCCGCCGCTTCGCTGGCCAGCAGCAGCGTCGCGCCGACCAGCTCGCGCGCCTCGCCGAAACGCTTCATCGGCGTGTGGCCCATGATCGCCGCCACCCGGTCGGGCGTGAGCACTTTGCGGTTCTGCTCGGCGGGAAAAAATCCCGGCACGAGCACGTTCACCCGCACGCGCTTCGGCGCCCATTCGCGGGCGAGATTTTTCGTCAGATTGTGCACCGCGGCCTTGGTGGCCGAATAGGTGAAGACGCGCGAGAGCGGCACCAGGCCGGACATCGAGCCGAGATTGATGATCGAGCCGCCTTCGCCGCGTTCCACGAGATATTTTCCGAAAA
>DATJYF010000235.1:0-12147 GCA_035499715.1 Opitutaceae bacterium
AAGAGCGATCCGGCCGCCTCCGACGCGGAACCAGGCGCGGCGCCTGCGCCGGACTGGAAGCCGCGCTTGACGAAACTTCCGGGCCGAAGGATCGTCAGGTGATTCCATGAAACCCCTCTTTTGGCTGGCGTGCGCCGCCGCCGCGCTGGAAATTTTCGCGGACGCGGCGAGCCAGACCGCGGCACCCGCTGCCGCCACGGATTTGCCCTTGCCCACGGCGGACCAGGCCGCCTGGGAGGACGCCGAGCTGGGCATGTTCGTCCACTTCGACATCGAGGTTTTTGACAAGAACTACCAGTATTCGCATCCGCGCGGCTCTTCGCGGCCGCCCATGGGCGCGATCAGTCCCGCCGAATTCAATCCATCCAGCCTCGACACCGACCAGTGGATGCAGGTCGCGCAGGCGCTCGGCGCGCGCTACGTCGTGTTCACGGCCAAGCACAGCTCAGGCTTCCTGATGTGGCAGAGCGACCTTTATCCCTACGGCGTGCGGCAATCGCCCTGGCAGGACGGCCGCGGCGACGTGGTCCAGGATTTTCTCGCCTCGTGCAAGAAATACGGCCTTCAGCCCGGGCTCTATTGCAGCGCGGGCGGCAACAGCTACTGGAATCTCCACAACGGTCCCGTCCAATACCGGGGCGGCCGCCTCACCGGCAGGCCCGAGGACGTGGAAAAATTCCTCGATCTGGACCTGCGCATGTACACCGAGCTCTTCCAGAAGGCGGGCCCGTTGTTTTATGTCTGGCTCGACGGCGGCGTGAAGCCGTTCGGCGACCGGCTGCGGCCCATCTTTGAAAAATACGAACCGCATGCCGTGGTCTTCAACGGCCCCGCCAGCGGCGTGCCCGGCGGACTGGCGCGCTGGTCCGGCAACGAAAAGGGCTTCGTCGCCTATCCCTTTTGGAACACGATCGATTTCACCGACGACCAGAGCGACCGCGGGCCGGGCTCGCCGGAGGGAAAACTCTGGATTCCGGTCGAAACCAACGTGCCGCTGCGCTACCACGTCTGGATGTGGCAGGCGGACGACGAGAACAAGATCCTGAGCCTGAGTTCGCTCATGACCATGTACCTCGATTCCGTCGGCCGCGGCTGCAATTTCATCATCAACGCCAACATTGGTCCGGACGGCCGCGTGCCGGAGGCGGACGCCCGGCGGCTGGCGGAATTCGGCGCCAAGATCCGGGAATCGTTCGGCCGAAGCCTCGCCGAGACGGACGGAAACGGCGACGTGCTGGAGCTCAAGCTGCCGCAGCCGCAGGACATCAACTGCGTGTCGGTCATGGAGGACATCCGCCAGGGCCAGCGCATACGCCGTTATGCCATCGACGGGCTGGTCGACGGCAAGTGGCGCGAGCTGGGCACGGGCGAATCGGTCGGCCACAAGCGCATCCAGGTGTTCGACCGGGTGAAGGTCGCAGCCGTGCGGCTGCGCATCACGCAGTCCGCCGCCGAGCCGGTCATCCGCCGGTTGGCGGTCTACAACATTGACTTGCTGCCGCCGGATCCGAACGACCCGGCGACGCAGGCCCAGGCCATCGCACGTTGAAGCCTGAATCTAGACCGCCGCGACAGCCGTTCTCCCGCCGAGCCGGCGAAAAATCACGAAGTGGCTGGACATCGCCATTGGCACGAGCCAGAGCGGCACGAGCACCATCGGCAGGACGCGCAACTCCGCCATCGAGCCGTGCCGGACGAAGCTGAGCCATCCGCCTGTGCCAACGGCGACGACCAAGTCCGCCAACCCAATCACGTTCCATACCGCCAGTGCGCGCCGGAAGCCCGGGCCATCCGGCCAGAAGAGCAGCCCGAGCGCGCCGGCGGCAGCCACGATGTCGCCCCAGCCCGCGCGGTCGGCGAATTCCGCCGGCAGCCGTCCCTGGGTGTGCAGCCAGAGAAAATAAAAACCGATGAAGCGCACAAGATGAATGGCGAGAAGGGGGCGAAGGCGGATCTGGCCGACGGCGTCGCCAATCCAGGTGGGGCGCAATGCCGCGACCGTCAGCGCGGTGGTTAGGCTGGCGACGAGGACGGGAATAACGAATGGCGGCACGCGGAAAAACAGATGGAAAACGCCGGCCGCGGTCGCGGCCAGGCCCCAGGCGGCGAGCAGAAGCAGGAAACGGGGAAGCGGTGCTTTCATGACGAGGAGAGTGGGTTGTTACTTTTAATTTGCAAGTGACAGGGAGACTTGTCGCTTGCTTTTTGCAAGTTAAAAAACAAGCTTTCCCGATGACCCGTGCCCGCCGCCCGTCCACTGCCCTACGCTCGCCCTGCCCCATCGCCGGTTCCCTCGACCTGATCGGGGACCGCTGGACGCTGCTCGTCATCCGCGACCTCTTCTGGGGCAAGACGCGCTACGGCGAATTCCTCGCTTCGCCGGAGGGCATTCCCACCAACATCCTGGCCGAACGGCTGGAGCGGCTGGAGACAGCGGGCCTGATCAAGAGCGAACCCTACCAGCGGCATCCGCCGCGCCATGCCTATCACCTCACGGCGAAGGGCCGCGATTTGCAGCCGGTGCTGGGCGCGCTCGTGAAATGGGGCAAGCGCCACGTGCCGGGCACGATGACCCGCGACGAGCTGGCCGCGGGCTGAGTCGCGCGGCCTGTCGGCCGATTACGTGGCGCGAGAGACCCGGCGTGCAGCGAAAGTCGAAGATTTATCCCGGCCTCGACATCGACGTGCCGACTGAGGCCGGCCAGAAAAAAACCTCGCCGGAGGACGTTTATGCCGCGACCGCCGCCGCGCTCGGAGCCGGCGCGGACGGCGTGCTTTTCTCGCGCAAATACTCCGAGATGCGCCTGGCCAATCTCTCGGCCGGAGGCAGGGCCGTACGGGCGCACCGGACGGCCTGAGGGATTGCCCGGCTTGACGAACCGGCGGCCGGTGAAAGTGTCGTTGCACCCATGAGACCCCTGAACCTGCTGATTTGCGCCGGGGCGCTGGCCGCTTTCGCCGATTTGCGCGCGGAAACTCCGGCTTCCGCCCCCGCCGCACCGGCGGCGGAGATATCGCCGGCTCCGGCGGCGAAGCCGTCCGCACCCGCCCCTCCTCTCCTGCCCAGTGCCGAGCTGGACCGCATGACGGTGCTTTTCGACGGCAAGTCGCTCGACGGCTGGGACTACAATCCGGACAATTGGACCATTCAGGACGGCACCATGCGCGGCACCGGCAAGTACGGTCAGATTTTCAGCAAGGCGGATTACGGCAGCTTCCGGCTCATCGTCACCGCGCGCGTGGTCACGCCGGAAATCAATACCGGCAGCGGGCATCTCGGCATCCTTTTTTGGGGCGATCGACCCGCGCCGGGAAACTGGGGGACCGCCCATGCGCTCCAGGTGCAGCCGCCGCACGGCGCGATGTGGGATTACCGCATCAACAAGGACGTCAAGCCCATCCGCGTCATCCCGCGGCAAAATTTGCTCTACCACGACTGGCACACCAGCGAGATTCTCGCCAACCTGCAGACGGGCGAAGTCCGCATGGCGGTCGATGGCGTGGAAATCATCCGTTACAAGGCTTCCGATCCCTCGGTCTGGAAAAAAGGCCCGGTCGGGATGCAAATTCACTCCGCAAAATCGATTGTCGAATATAAAGACATCCGGATCGAAACCGACCCAAAGGAAGACCGGCTGATCACCGTCAAAAAGTAGGGCCGCGCGCATCCGCTGGCACGCGCAATGCATTTGGCCCGACGCAAGCTGCCGCAAATTTTTTGCGCTTTTTTTGCAGAACCGCCTAAGAAAAACCAAGTCTGTTGAGTATAGTGGAGGAAAACATTCCGCGAGAGCTGCCGTCATGCTAGCAACGACCCAAAAAGAAATCACACCGGCCAAACGCACATTTCGCATTCTTTATGCCGATGACATGCAGGAGCTTCGCGACATGGTGCAGATCACGCTCTCCCGCGCGGGACACTCGGTCGAGTGTGCAGCGGACGGTCTCCTTGCCTGGAAGCGGATCGTGGCGGATCCCGGCGCTTTCGATTTGGTGATCACGGATCATCAGATGCCCAATATGAACGGGTTGGAACTCGTCACCCGGCTGCGCACCCTGCCTTTTTTGGGGAAAATCCTGATTTTCAGCTCGGGCCTGAGCACGGAGGCCTGCGAGGCCTACCATAACTTGAAAATCGACAATATTCTCCGCAAGCCGATCTTCCCTTATGAGTTAAGGCAGGCGCTGGAACGACTCTGATGCCGCAGGCGCATTCCGGCTGAAGTCGGAGGCCGTTTTGCCACGCGAACACCGCCAAAAAATCATGCCGACCAATGTCCACCACATTCCCGCGGGATTCCATGCGATCACGCCCTACTTCATCGTCAACGACGCGCCCAGATTCGTCGCCTTTATGAAAGAAGTCTTTGGCGCGGAGGAAATTTCCCGATTCGCCGAGCCCGGCGGCCGGATTCATCACGCCTCGCTGAGAATCGAGGATTCGATGATCGAGCTGTCGGATGGCAGCCCGGCATATCCGGCCATGCCGCTTTCCCTCCATCTTTATGTGCCGGACGTGGACGCGACCTATGCGCGGGCGCTCAAAGCCGGTGGCGTCTCGAAATCGGGACCCATCGATCATTTCTACGGCGAACGCGGCGCCGACATCGAGGATCCGTGCGGCAACCGCTGGTTCATCGCCACGCACGTCGAAGATATTTCGGACGAGGAACTCGCCCGGCGCGCCGCGGCGCAAGGCGCCTGATCGCCTTCAGGCCCGCCGGATTTCCGGCACCTCGACCACCCGTGTGCCGCGCGGCGGCGACTCGACGGCTTCGACCAACGCACGGACCATCTGCGCAAGCGTGACGAAACCAAGCCGCTCCGCGCCGGCCCGCGTCGCCGGGATCCGGCGCAGCACGGCATAAACCGGCAGCAGCGCATATGGCCAGCGATGGCCGGGGCCAAGCACGTACCACGGCCGCAGACAGGTCGAATCGAGACCGCTCGCGCGGATCAACCCCTCGCCCTCCTGGCGGACGGCGACATAAGCTTTCATCACCGGCGCGGGCTGGGCCACGCTCACATAGATGAGATGTGGCCGTGATTGCGCCTGCGACGCCGCGGCCACCGAGGCCTGGATTGAAACCAGGTCGATTTCCCGAAACTGCCGCGCCTTGGCCGGGCTCGGCTTTGGCACGCCGACCAAATGAACCAGCGTGTCCGCGCCGGCGAGCGCCGCCGCCACGCTGGCGGCTTGGAGCGGATCGCCCGCCACCGGCTCGGCACCGGGCGGCAATTTCCGTTCCGAGCCGGGGCGCACCAGCCCGCGCACGCGATGGCCGCGCACGACAAGCGCCGGAATCAGCGCCCCGCCCAGATAGCCGGTTGCGCCGGTGACCAGGACCGTCCGCGACGACGAGGGCAAAAGATCGGAAAGCATGCGGATATTACGTCCCTGCGTGACTCGCGGATGCGTTTTCCAAGATCGGATCGGGGATTGCCTAAGATCCGGCCGGCTGGCAAAAAAAATTTCCGTCCCTTCAACCCCATGAATCATAAATCCCACTCTTCCGCGCCATCCGCGCGTCGCGCCGCCGGCGGCCTTTTGGTCATCGCCGCCTGCTTGTTCTCGAATGGGCCCGTTCGCGCCGATTCCGGCCTGGCCGCGCTCACCTCGCCCGACGGGCAGCTGGCCATCTCCTTCCAGATCCAGACGGATCAAAGCTCCGCAGCCGGCGCCGGCCAGCTGACCTATTCCGTCACTTTCCACGGCAAGCCGGTCATCATGACTTCGGCGCTCGGCCTCGAGCTGCAAAGCCAGCAGACGCTGGGCGCGGAAGTCACGCTGGTCGGCACCACCACCGCGACGGTCGATGAAACCTACCGGCTCATGGCCGGCAAGGCGAGCGTGGTCCGCGACCATTGCAATGCGCTGACCCTCGCGCTGGCGGAGCCGCCGGACCAGGGCGGGCGGACGTTCAACCTCGAGGCGCGCGCCTACGACGACGCCGTGGCCTTCCGCTACGTCATTCCGCAGCAGAAAAAAATCAGCGAGTTGCACCTCGCCAACGAAGCCACCGAATTCCGCCTGCCCAACGATGCCACCAGCTATGCGCTCGTGCTGCCCAACTTCCGGTCGATGTACGAAAGCGAATTTCTCAAACTGCCGGTCAGCGCCTTTTCAAACCAGGGCGGCGTGGCCAGCAACGTCCTCATCGGCCTGCCCACGTTGCTCGAATTGCCCGGCACAGCCTGGGTCGCCATCACCGAAGCCGATTTGCAGGGCTACGCGGCGATGTACCTGACCAACCCGTCGGCGAGCTGGACCGGCCACTGGCTCCAGTGCCGGCTCGCGCCGCAGGTTGAAGATCCCTCGATGTGCGTCACCGGCACGCTTCCGCGCCACTCGGGCTGGCGCGTGCTCCTGGTTGCCGACGATCCCGGCCGCCTGATCGAATCCAACGTCATCACCAGCCTGAATCCCGCATCCGCGGTCAAGGACACGTCCTGGATCCAGCCGGGCAAGGCGGCATGGGATTGGTGGGGCGGCAGCCGCGGCGCCGACCACCAAAGCGCCTATACCACGGAAACGATGAAATACTACGTCGATTTCGCCGCGAAGTCCGGCTTTCCCTACATGCTCGTCGACGCCGGCTGGTTTGTGAAGGGCGACATCACGAAAATGAACGGCAAAGTCGACATTCCCGAGGTCGTGCGCTACGCCGCGACCAAGGGCGTCAAAATCTGGATCTGGGCCGGCTACGCGGACTTGAACCGCCAGATGGACGAGGCTTTTGCGCTCTACGAAAAATGGGGCGTGGCCGGCGTGAAGACCGATTTCATCGAGCGCGATGACCAGGCCGGGATAGAGTTTTATTACCGCACCGCGGAAGAGGCCGCGCAGCACCATCTTATGATGGACTATCACGGCGCCAGCAAGCCCTGGGGCATGGAGCGCACCTGGCCCAATGTTCTCGGCTACGAGGCGGTCGCGGGCATGGAGCAATCCAAGGCCGGTGCGCGCGACAATCCCGACCACCACGTCACCCTGCCTTTCACGCGCATGCTCGCCGGCCCGATGGACTACACGCCGGGGGGCTTCGACAACGTCACGCGCGAGCAGTTCGTGCCGCGCATGGATCAGCCGATGGTCATGGGCACGCGGTCGCACCAGCTCGCCATGTACGTGGTCTATCAGGCCGCGTTCCAGATGGTGTCCGACTGGCCGGGCAACTACGAGGGCCAGCCCGCCTTCTCGTTCATCAAGGACGTGCCCACGGTCTGGGATGAAACCCACGTGCTCAACGGCCGGCCCGGCGAATTCGTCACGATCGCCCGGCGCCACGGCGGCGAATGGTTTCTCGGCAGCATGACCAACTGGACGCCGCGCGAGCTCGATCTTCCGCTCAGCTTCCTCGGCGACGGGCATTACACGGCGGAAATCTATGCCGATGCCGCCGATGCGGACCGCGCGCCGAAGAACGTCGCCATCAGCAAACAGACGGTCGACCGCAGCTCGCACCTCATTGCCCGGCTCGCTCCGGGCGGCGGCTACGCCGTGCGCTTCAGCCCGGCGCCTTGACGCTTACGGCTGGGCCGGGCCGGCGGCCGCGAGGTCGCCGGCCATCTTGCGCAAAAACGCGATCGCGCGCGGCGCCTCGGTCGCAAACGATTTTGTACCGGCGTGAACGCTGAGCCCGCCGCGGTAGCCGATTCGTTTCAAAATATGGAAAAACGATGCGTAATCCGATTCATCCGCGCTCATCGGATACGTCCGGGCGGGCGGATTTGAAATATGAATGTCGCGCAGGTGCGGACCGACCTTGAGCAGGTCGTCGAGATTATCCTTCTGAATGCGGAGAAAAGAATAATCGACCATCATCTGGAAATTCGGCCGGTTCACGGTCTCGACGAGTTTCAGCGCCTCCGCGATCGTCGTGATCAGGTTCGTGTCGCTGCTGCGGAGCGGCTCGATTAGCACGGTGATGCCCTGCTTGTCCGCTTCACCGGCGAAACGCTGCGAGAAGCCGGCGAGTTGCGCGAACGCCTGCTCGCGCGAAAAATTGTCCGGCACGCGCCAGGCGCCGCCGCTGTTGAGAATGATATAGCGGAGCTTGAGCGCGGACGCCCGGGCGAGCAGGAGATGGATGTGCTCCTCCTCGCGCGTCTTGTCCACGTCCGGCCCGACGACCATGAGGTTGAGGTCCTTCGGAATTGGATTGTAGCCGGACAACGCCGTGAGCTGGAGTTCCTGCAGCCGGCCGGCTAGTTTTTTGAAGTCGGCGTCGGAAAGGTGAATGATGTCCTGCAGCGCGAGCTCGACATATTCGAAGCCGGCCGATTTGGCGTCGGCAAAAACCTCCGGCTTGGCGCGAATGCACCAGCCGATGGGATAGCCCGGCACCGGCGGCGGAGCATCACTGGCCGCGCCGGCTTTCAACATCGAGACCGCGCTCACGGCTATAAATACCATGAGGTAACAACGCAGGTTCATGGGGAGCCTTCTTTCGTAATGCGGGGTTCATGCCGGAAGAGATCCGGCCTTCGGAGACGCTCACCCAACAACATCGGCCTGTCTTCGCCAACCCAAAATCATCCGGCGTCGGCCGGACCCGGCTTCGCGCACCGGTATTCGACGCGCAACAGCCACCAGAAGATGCCGCCGAGAATGACATTGCGAACCAGCGCATACGACAGGGGCATGGCGGTCGCCGCGCCGAAGCAGCCGCACGAAATATCGAGGTGGCGCGCCATGGCCGCGATGATCGCACCGGTGAAACCGATGATGAGCGCAAACAACAGGATCAACGCGCCGCGTCGGAAAGCCGGCCAGGCGATCACGGCCGAGCCGCAGATGATTTCCAGCCACGGCAGGTAGAGCGCGAGCGGTGCGAGCGCGAAATACGGCAGCAGATGGTAGTGATCGATGTCGGTGGCAAAAGCGGCGGGATCGAACGCCTTGAGGGCGCCGGCGACGACAAAAAGTCCGCCGGCGAGAGTCCGCAGAATGCGCGCGAGCCCGTTCATTTTTTCTGCGCCTCCAGCCATGCCTTCCAGCCGCCCTGCAGCACGAAGACGTTGTCGATCTGCAGCTCGCGGTGCAGGCGCAGCGCCACCTCGTGGCTCGCGTCGCATTCCTGCGTGTTGCAGTAAACCACAACCCGTGTCCCGGGCTGCCAGACTTTGATGAAGTCCGGCAGCAATTCCTCCCAGTGGCTCTGATCGAGCGAAATCGCGCCGGGCACGTGCCGTTCCTGATATTCCACCTCCGGCCGCGCATCGACCCAGATGACCGGCGGCGGCAGGTGCTGCGCATCCTCCAGCGCAATCTCGGCCACGGCGGGGCGTTTCCACCCCCACGCCGGCCGCTTGGGATGCAACCAGCCCGCCAACAGCGCTGGGACCAGCGCGAACGCCAGCAGCAAGGCGATCTGACGACAGGTCTTCACGCCCGGGGGTCTGGCTTCATCGCGAGTCATCGTCCGGAAAATAACCTCTCCGCAAAAAACAGGAAGAGCTAAAACTCAGTCGCAATGACACGCCTCTTTCCGCGACGCCTTGATTAGATCGCGCTTCCAGCCCCTCGCCCAAATCCTTCGCCGCGGCCCAACGCGGACCGACCGGGGCCGCTTCGGCGGCATTGATTCTCGCGTGGGTCAGCTCTAACGGGAGCCGCGGATTTCAACTGGATTCACAAGCACGCAGCTGTGATTCACTTCCATTCAGACGCCGAAATGGTCGGATTGAACCGAATAGAACGCAATTGAAATTTGCTGTCATGCTTTTGTCATTCAGACAGACTTCATCTTAGCCATTGTAATCGGTCGTGACATCTAAAGGGATCATAGTTGTCGCCCGCTGTTTCTCGCGAACAGCTAAAGCAAGCAAAAATGCAATACCGCCAAGAAAAACCGCGCAGGATACCGGTTCGGGAACGACCGCGACAGACGTGGGGTGATCCAATCCCGTAATCAATGAGGCATCCACCGTTGTTCCAGAGAGAGTGTATTCGCCGATCGTGCCATCGTTGTAGTTGGCCACATACAAATTGGATCCATAGATCGCTAGGCCCGACGGGCCGTTCAATCCTGTGATCAGCGCGGCATTCACTGTCTCTCCAGACGTGGTGTATTCGCCGATTGTGCCGGCGGATTCGTTTGCAACGAACAGATTCGATCCAGACACCGCAATTGCCGATGGGCCGTTATATCCCAGAAATTGCGGGTTTTTTAATCCTGTGATCAGCGAGGCGTTTATCGTCTCTCCCGAGGTGGTGAATTCGCCAACCGTACCAGTGGTTATACCCGCGACAAATAGATTCGACCCAGACACCGCGATTGCCGACCATGCACTCAATCCCGAGATCAGCGAGGCATTCACTGTTGCACCCGATGCACTGTACTCGCCGACCCTGACCCCATCTGTGACGAAAACGTTCGACCCGGACGCAGCCATACCGTCGGGAATGAAGCCCGCATACGGAAGCCATGAGCCACCGCCTATTGTTCCCGTTCCGTCGATGAGAAACGAGCGAAGGAGCGGAGCGCCACCATTGACCTCTGAGACGAAGAGGTTCGATCCGGATGCGGCTACGTCTGTTTTACCAACCGCTGTATCCGGCAGATGATAGAGTAGCGATGCATTCAGCGCCGTTCCATCAAGATTGAATTCGCCAGCATTACCAAGATACCCGACAAAAATTTGACCGTGCGCAACGGAAACAGCGAGGAGAAGCATTAGAATAAAAGCCGCAACAGAGCGGCGAAAGGCCTTAACTGGGCGATTTATGACTGTGTTATGCATGAATATATTTCACCATGAACGTTTCTGTAGACAATAACATCGAATCCCATGGAGAATAGAACAGGTGAGCGAAAGGCAGTCAAGGGAAGGGAGCCGAAATCTTGCCAACGTTTTGACTAATGAAATCTGTCCATTCACGACGTCGGGGACTTTTTTTCCAGTTTGTATCTGTCTCCGCCTTCCTCACCTTTCCAACAATAGAGATCTGGGCGCTCTTTCGAGATGTCTCAGGCTGGAAGAAATGGAACGCCGGCATCGAGCAGATCGAAATCAACGGTCCATTTACCACCGGCACCGAGTTCTTGATGACGCCACCCGGCCAGGAAACGTTGATGACGCGTTTGATCGAGGTGCGGGAGAACGAAGGATTCGTGGACGAGACGTGGGTGGGGGAATTGGTTGTGCGTGTCGCGCACCGGATCAAGCGCATCGACCGGCAGCGCACGCGAGTGACCTACGCGGTCGAGGCAAGCGGCCCGGGCTGCGACGAAGTCGGCCCGGCGGTCTCGGCGGATTTTCCCGACGTGTTGAAGGCGCTTGCAAATCTGGCTGAAGCGAATTGCGGAGGTTGAAAGAAGAGCCCAACCCGCCACTACGATGTGCCGCTTGCGATTTCGCGCCGTAATCGGGATTGAGGGCATCAATCCCTATGTGCTCGTCAGCGCGAGACGGGCGGCGCGTCTCTACCCGGGCTGGCGCCGGCCGATGCCCGTCCGCGTCTGCATCGATGGCCAGCCGGAGAAGCCATGGCGCATCAATTTGATGCCGGTCGGCGACGGAAGTTTTTATCTTTATTTGCACGGCGACGTGCGCAAGGCGTCAGGCAGCAAGGTGGGAGACGCCGTCATGGTGGAGGTGGAATTCGACGAAGAATATCGGGGCGGCCCGGCCCATCCGATGCCGCCGTGGTTTCGTCAGGCGCTCGAACAGAATGGCCCGGCCAAGCAGGCATGGAGCGAACTGATTCCGAGCCGGAAAAAGGAAATTTTGCGCTATTTTGCGGGACTGAAATCAGCGGAAGCGCAGGCGCGCAATCTGCAACGGGCGATCCATGTTTTAGCCGGCGGCAAAGCACGGTTCATGGGACGGTCTTGGAACGAGGATCAAGTTTAGAAAAATTCCATCTGTCGCGGGCGGGGCGCGGCCGGGGCATCCTCTTTCTGCCGGTCGAGCAGGGCTTCGCGGATGTCGGCCAGAAACGGCGAGGGACGGCGGTCGCGCACTCCGCCCTGCCAGTGGCGCCGGCGGGCGTGGGTGAGAAACAGCCGCTCGCGGGCCCGCGTGAGGCCGACGAAAAACAGGCGCCGCTCCTCCGCCATGTCGACTTCGCCGTCGAAACTGAAACGATGCGGCAGCAGGCCGTCTTCGCAGCCGACGAGAAACACGACGCGGAATTCGAGG
>DATJYF010000236.1:0-2407 GCA_035499715.1 Opitutaceae bacterium
TGCGCGTGGCGGCGCTGGGCGGACCGGAGCTGGCGGCGGCGGGCGCGCAGCTGCTGTACGACCTGACCGCGTCCTCGGTCGTCGGACTGGTCGAGGTGCTGAAACATTTCTGGTTTTTCCGCATGTTGTTTCACGAAACGCTGCGCTGGATCGCCGAGCACCGGCCGGCGGCGGTCTGCTTCGTCGATTATCCCGGCTTCAACCTCCGGCTGGCGGCCGAACTGTGCCGGCGCGGGCTGAGCGTAAAGGGCGGGGGCAAGATCAAGGCGCTTTATTACATCAGCCCGCAGATCTGGGCGTGGAAGCCGGGACGCCGGTTTGCCATGGCCCGCCATCTCGATGCCCTGGCGGTGATTTTTCCGTTCGAGACATTGAGTTACGCCGACACCAAACTCCCGGTGGAGTTTGTCGGCCATCCGTTCCTGGCCGAGGGTTATGCCGCGCCGGTGCAGTATGCGGCGGACGGACCGATCCTGCTTTTGCCCGGCAGCCGGCGGCAGGCGGTGGCGCGGATTTTTCCGCGCATGCTGGCAGGTTTCCGCGCTTTTGGCGAGCGCGCGGCGGTGGCGATCTATCCCAGCGGGGACATTGCGTCGGTTTTGCGTATCGAAAGTCGCGATACCAATCTCCGGCTCCAGGCTGCGGGCGAGCCCGTGGCGGCGGCGGCGGTGCTGACGAGCAGCGGGACGATGTCGATGCACTGCGCGCTGGCCGGCATCCCGGGTGCGATTGTCTATCGGGCGAATCCGCTGACCTATCTGCTCGGCCGCATGCTCGTGAGCGTGCCGTATCTCGGTATTGCCAATCTTTTGCTGGGCGAGCCGATGTATCCGGAATTCATCCAGGGCGCGGCGAAGGAAAAAGCCCTGGCGCGTGAGCTGGCGGCGTGTGTGCACGATCCGGCGCGGCGCGAAAAGACCGCCGTGCTGGCGGCGCGGTTGCGCAAAGTTCTTCGGCCGGGAACCCGCGGGACGGCGGCGGACTGGCTCTTGCAACAGTTTTTCGGTAAGGGGTTAGGGTGATTACCCTGTTCAATGGGATTTTGCTTTGAGTAGAGTGGGGGATTGCCGTTAATAGAGGGGTATCCCCGGGCGCAAACCAAGGGGGCTTTACCCATGATCAAAACGGAACCGGCTCACGCGGAAAAACGTTCTCGCTTGATTTTGCCGTGGGCGGTTGTGGGTGTGGGCATGGCGCTGTCGGCCGGCGGCTGGTGGTTCGCGCGGGAGCAGACCCGTCGCGCCGACGCGGCGTCTTTTGGCCGCCAGAACGATCGCTTCATGTCGGGGATGAAGGAACGTTTGAACGAGACCCAGCTGGTGGCCAAGGCCGGGCAGGCCTTGTTTGCGGCCAGCGACAATGTGGAGCGTTCGGAATGGCGCACCTTCGCCAATGGGATGATGCCGCTGGTGGACCGATATGTGGTCGGCCTGGGCTACGTCGAGCGCGTGCCGCGCGCGAGTGTACCGGCTTTTCTGGCGCAAGAGCAACAGGAGTCGCCGGGGGACTTTGTCCTGCGGACCAGCGGGGACCGTCCGGACCTGTATCTGGTCCGCTATTTCGAGCCACTGGTCAAACCGCAACGGCTCGGCTTCGACATTGCGACCGAACCGGCCCGGTGCGAAGCGGCTGAGCAGGCGATGCTCACCGGCGAGCCGGTGCTCACGCGGCACGTCAACCTCATGGCCGAATCGGCGCCGCACCCGGCCTATGTCCTGTTTGCCCCGATATATGGCAAGGGGGCTTCGCCGGTCACGCCGGAGGAACGCCACGCGCGTTTGCAAGGATGGGTCATGATCCCGCTTCATCTCGAAAGCCTGATCAGCGAGGGGGCCGACTTGGCGCGCAGCCAGTTCACCTATGAAATCTACGACGGCCACAATCAATTTTCGGCCGAATCCCTCCTCTTCGATTCGGACCATGAAGCGCAGGCCGTCGCCCTGCCGCAAAAAATCGCGAAATCCAGCGAATCGCTTTTCTACCACGGAAGATATTTCACTTTCCGGCATCTCGACCTCTTCGGCCGGCAGTGGACGGTTGTTTTCGTCTCGCCGCCGGGATTCAGTGCGATGGGCAGCGAGCCGTTCGCGGACAGCGTCCTCGCCGGCGGTCTGCTGGCCAGCCTGCTGGTGGGCGGGCTGATCTGGTCGCTGGGCACGGCGCACGTCCGCGCCCGGAGACTGGCCGACATCATGACGCAAAACTTCCACCAGACCGAGGCCGAGGCGCGCAAGCTCGCGCACATCGCCAGCCGCACCAGCAATGCCGTCATGGTCGTCACCGCCGACAACAAGGTCGAATGGGTCAACCAGAGTTTCTCCCGGCTCAGCGGCTATACCGCGACCGAGGCGCTGGGCCGCGACGCCATGCAATTTATCGATGGTGGCGATACGAATCCGGCAACGCT
>DATJYF010000237.1:0-10116 GCA_035499715.1 Opitutaceae bacterium
TGGCGCCGGATTTCATCGTGCCGTTGACCAAGGGGCAAATTCCGAAGACGGCGATCGGCAAGATTCAGCGCGCCCAGCTCAAGCAGCAGTTTGAGGCCGGGGAGTTCGCCGCCGCTCTCGCCCGCGTCCAGCCGGCGGCGAAACCCGCCGCCGCATCGAGCTGGTTTTACCGCCGGGTTTGGCGGGAGACGGCGCTTCCCGCCGAGCGGCCTTGGCCGGAGGGACCATGGCTGGTGCTTGCGGACGAACTGGGCGTGGGCCAGATGCTGGCCGAGGCCTTGCGGGCCAAAGGATGCTTTTGCGCCATGGTCATTCCCGGGCCGGCCTTCGCATCGCTGACGCCCGGCCAATTTTCCGTCAATCCTCATGCCCCCGCTGATTATGACCGCGTCTGGGCCGCGCTTAAGGCCGAGGGACGGACGCCGCGTCAAACCGTGTATTTGTGGAGCTACGGCCCGAAATTTGCGGCGGCTGCCGCGGCCGAGTTCGAGGGCGCGCCGGAGCGCGGCGCGCTCGGCCTGCTCGGTCTGGCGCAAGCCATCGCCCGGGGAAAGAAAGACGAGGAGCCACATCATCTCTGGGTTGTTTCGAATCACGCCTTCGCCGTGCAGGCCGGCGAAGGGGTGGCATTCGAAAAGGCGGGGTTGTCCGGCCTGTTGAAGACGCTGCCGCAGGAAATTCCCGGCATGAGTTGCACCCAGGTGGATCTGGCCGATGCGGAGGTCTCCGCTCAGGTCGGCCGTTTGGCCCGCGAATTCGGCGACCCGGAAACGCCGGCGGAGATTGCTTATCGCGCCGGCATCCGGTACAGGGCCTGGCTGGCCGGCGTGGAAACGGCGGAGGCCGCCGGCGAACCGGGCCTGCTCAGGGGCGGATGCTACCTGATCAGCGGCGGCGTGGGCGGAATCGGGCGCGAAATCGCCCGCTACCTGGCCGCGGAATTTCAAGCCCGACTGCTGCTGATCGGCCGCTCCCCGGCCGAAACGGTGGAACCGCGCTTGCGCGAACTGCGAAATCTGGGCGGTGAAATCGCCTATGTGTCCGTTGATATTGCAGATCAGGCTGGGGTGAACGCCGCGATCGCCGGAGCCGAGGCCGGTTGGGGACGACCCCTCGACGGGATCTTTCATCTGGCCGGCGTTTTGGAGACGCGCCTGCTGATCGATGAAACCCGCGAAACGCTGCAGCGCAGCCTGCGTTCCAAGACGACGGGAGCCTGGGTCTTGCACCAGTTGGCGCAAAGCCGGCCCGGCCTGCTGGTGGTGAACTTTTCTTCCCTGCTCGGCTATTTTGGCGGCTATCAGTACGGAGCCTATGCCGTGGCCAATGCGTTTCTCGAGGGGCTTTCACAACACCAACGCTCGCTGGGCCTGCGCAGCTTCTGTCTGATGTGGAGTTCGTGGTCCAATACCGGCATGAACCAGGGCGGGGCGGAGGAAGAGGCGGCCACGCAGGCCAAGGGATATTTTTCGCTCACGTTGGCGCAGGGCCTCGAAGCCCTTGGTTTTGCTTTGCGCACCAACCATCCGCAACTGGTGATCGGACTCAACGGACGCAACGCGAACATCCGGCCGCATCTGGAGGCGCCTCCGGCCGAGGATTCGTCCGGTGAGGGAGATTGCGTCGAGCCCCGAACCGAGACAGAACGCAAACTGGTCAAAATCTGGCAGGAATTGCTCAAGCGTCCTCGCCTGGGCATACGGGACAATTTTTTCGAAATCGGCGGACGCTCGCTGATGGCGGCGCGGATTTTTGCCCAGATCGACAAAATTTTCAACCGGAGCCTGCCGCTGGCGACCTTGTTCAAGGCCCCGACCATCGAGCAGCTCGCCGCGGTCATCGACGGCGGGACCGGCGCGTCATCCGTCTGCCGGGTGGAACCGCTGCAGCCCAACGGCAGGCGTCCGCCTTTTTTCTGCATCCCCGGCGGGGCGAGCGACATCATCGTTTTTCGCCCGCTTTCCGTCCTGCTCGGTCCCGATCAACCCTTTTATGGCCTGCAAGCCCAGGGCCTCGACGGCACGAAAACGGATGCGCCCATTATTCATATCACCGAGCTGGCTGGATACTTCATCAAGGAGATGCGGGCGATCCAGCCCGAGGGCCCGTACCGGCTCGGCGGACACTGCTTTGGCGCGCTGCTGGCCTATGAAATTGCCCGGCAGCTCCACGCCCAGGGTCAGCCGGTGGCGTTGCTCGCGTTGCTCGATCCGACGGCCACCACCACCCTCGATTTTGGGATCTTTCGCTCGCTGCGGGCGAAGTTCCTTTTCTTTCTCAAGCTCTACCGGCGGATGAGCCTCGCGGATAAGATCAAATTTCCGTTCGTCTTTGTCAGTTATTTTATCAACCACAAGGTCGTCGCCAGCCAGCGCCTCGATCACACCATCGAGCGGCTGCGGATTCTGCATGAAGGCTACACCTTGCAGCCGTATGCGGGACGGGCGGATTTGTTTTTGGCCGCGGATTCCCGGCATGAATTTGAGGGAGCCGGCGATTCCCGTCTGATCCTGGGCCGGCTGGCCCGGGGCGGCAGCGCCACTCATTGGATCGAGGGCAATCATCATACGATGTTGCAGGAGCCCCAAGTCCGGGAGCTGGCTGAAAAGCTCGGCCGCTGCCTCCAGCCGGAATCAGCCCCGTAGCCAACCTGAATCTTTTTTCTCATGAACATCGAATGCCCAACCGAGATTTTTCCGCCCGCGAATCTTTCCGAAGTGGACGGGGGCGCGTTATCGCTGCCGGCGGGTCATCCGGCCAGCCTGGCGGAGGCGCTGGAAAAAACCGCCCGGGAATTTCCCGGGCATGGCGTGATCTGCCTGGATGGCGCGGGCGGAACGCTGGAGCAAAGCTATCCCGAGCTGCTGGCCGAGGCGGCCCGGCTGCTCGGCGGCTTGCGCGCCCTGGGGCTCAAGCCGGGCGATCCGGTTCTTTTCCAGTTGGAAAAGAACCCCGAATTCGTTTCCGCATTCTGGGCCTGCGTCCTCGGCGGCTTCGTCCCGGTCCCCATTTCCATCGCTCCGACTTACGAGGAGCCGCACAGTGTCCTGTCCAAGCTGCGCAACGCCTGGACCATGCTGGGCGAACCGCCCACGCTGGCCGGGTCGAGCCTGGCCCCGCGGCTGCGGGCCTTCGCCGAACGCGAAGCCCTCGCCGGGTTCCGGGTCGAAACCCCGGAGGCCCTGCGCGTCCATCCTCCGGCGACCGTCTGGCATCCCAGCCAGCCTGACGACCTCGCCCTCCTCTTGCTCACCTCCGGCAGCACCGGCCTGCCCAAGGCCGTGCGCCAGACCCAGCGCAGCCTGCTTTCCTGGGCCGCCAGCACGGCGGTGTGCTGCCAGTTCACCCCGGCCGACGTATCCATTAATTGGATGCCACTGGATCATGTCGGCGGCATCGTCATGTTTCACCTTCGCGACGTGATCATCGGCTGCCGGCAGGTGCACGCCCCGACCGAGGCCGTCCTGCAGCATCCCTTGAGCTGGCTGGAATGGATCGAGCGCTACCGCGCCACCATCACCTGGGCGCCCAACTTCGCCTTCAGCCTGATCAACGAGCAGGCCGCGGAACTCGCCCAGCGGCGTTTCGACCTGTCATCGATGCGGTTTATCCTCAATGCCGGCGAGGCCATCGTCAGCAAGACCGCCCGGCGTTTCCTTTCGCTTTTGACTCCGCATGGGCTCCCCGCGACCTCCATGCGCCCGGCTTGGGGGATGTCGGAAACCTCCTCCGCCACGACCTATTCGCGGCGCTTTACCCTGGCCGCCACCAGCGACAACGCCGCCTTTGTCGAGGTCGGCGAACCCATCCCGGGAATTCGTCTGCGTATCGTTGACCAGCATGATGTCACGGTTCCGGCGGGCAAGATCGGCCGTCTGCAGATTCGCGGCATTTCCGTGACCGAGGGTTACCACAAGAATCCCGAAGCCAATCATAAATCCTACACCGCGGACGGCTGGTTCATCACCGGCGACTTGGGCGTGATCAAGGACGGACAACTTTCCATCACCGGCCGGGAAAAGGACATCATCATCATCAACGGGGTCAATTTCTACAGCCATGAGATCGAGTCGGTGGTCGAGGAAATCGATGGCGTCGAAGTCTCGTTCACCGCGGCCTGCGCCGTCCGCTTGCCCGGGGAAAATACCGACCGCATTGCGATTTTTTTCTGCCCCACGCCTGCCGCCGAATCCCGCCTGCCCGATCTGGTCAAGACGATCCGCGCAGCGGTGGTGAAAGCCGAGGGGGTCAACGCGGACTATGTCCTGCCTCTGGCCAGGGATGCGATCCCGAAGACCGCCATCGGCAAGATCCAGCGTTCGCAGCTCAAACAGCAGTTTGAGCGGGGGGATTACGCCGAACTGGTGCGCAAGTACTCGGGCCAGGCCAGCGAACCCGCCTCCACTCCCGATTGGTTTTATCGCATGGGCTGGCGGGACGGCGCCATTCCCGAAACGGCGCTGCCGGCCGGCGCCTCGCTGCTTTTCTTTGCCGACGATTCCGGCCTGGCCGCTTCGGTGGCGCACGAACTCAGCGCCGCCGGGCACCCCTGCACGCTGGTGGAACCCGGCGCCGATTTCGCGAAAACCGGCTCCGCCAGCTTCCGTCTTTCGCCGACAAACCTCGATCACTATCAACAGCTCATCGGCAGTCTTGAACGTGTGCCCGATTATATCGTGCATGCCTGGACCTATGGCCACGATGAGCGCGAACCCGCGAGCGTGGCCGAGCTTGAGGCCGCCCAAGCCTTCGGTGTTTACAGTCTGCTCGGTTTGGCCCGGGCCCTGGCCAAGTCCGACTTGGGCGAGCGCGCGCTGCGGCTGCTGGTGGTATCGAGTCAGACTCGCGTGGTGCACGAAACGGATAGCATCACCTACGTCAAGGCGCCCATCATCGGGCTGGTCCGCACCATCCCTCAGGAACTGGCTTCCGTCGACTGCCATCATGTCGGCCTTGAACCGGCTGACGAAGCCAATGCCCGCTGGGTTCTGTCCGAGCTGCGCGGCTGGAGCCAGACGACCGAGACGGCCTGGCGCGGCGGAGTCCGGAAAATCCCCTGCCTGGAAAAGGCCGTTTCCTCGCCGGCTCCGGGCGAGCTGCCGTTTAAAACGGGCGACTTCTATCTGCTCAGTGGCGGCATCGGCGGCATTGGCCAGCACTTCGCCGGCTATTTGCTCCGGCATTTTGATGCCCGCCTCCTCATCGTCGGCCGCACGCCGCTGCCCCCGCGCTCCGAATGGAAAAAGATTCTCGCGGCCGGAGGTCCGGCGGCCGAACGCATCCGCTCCTATGAGGCGCTCGAGGTGCAGGGCGGCGAGCTTGAATATGTCGCGGCCGACGTCGCCGATCTCCCGGCCATGCGGCGCGCGTTCGAACAAGCCAGCCGGAAATGGGCGCGTCCGCTCGCCGGCGTCTTCCACCTCGCCGGCGTCTACCAGGAATCATTGCTCGAAAATGAGACCATCGAGGATCTCGCCGCGACCATGCGGCCAAAGGTATCCGGTACCTGGGTCCTGAACCAGCTGGCGAAAAACACCCCCGGCTGCCTCTTCATCAATTTCTCCTCCGTCATCAGCCTGTTCGGCAGCCTGTCCACCGGAGGCTATGCCGCGGCGAACAATTTTCTCGATGCGTTTTCCCATTACCAGCGGCAGGTCTGCGGGCTGCGGGCCTACAATTTCCTCTGGAGCTCCTGGTTCGAGATCGGCATGAGCCGCGGCTATGATGCGCACGAAGCCCTCCGCATGCGCGGGTATCTCTCCATTTCGGCCGAACAGGGCGTGGAATCGCTCCTTTATGCCCTCCGCCACCATCACACCCAGTTGGTCGTCGGCATCGATGGCTCGAACCGGCATATCAAAAAATATCTTGCGGCCGATGCCTCCCCGTCGGACGCGCCGGCCGTGGAGAAGGCCAGCTATGTCGCGCCCCGGACCGAAGTCGAACGCACGCTGACCAAAATTTGGGAGGACATCCTGGGCGTGCCCCGCGTCGGCTTGAAGGACAATTTTTTTGAACTCGGCGGACGCTCCCTTCTCGCGGCCAAAATGTTTGCCCAGATCAACCGGGCGCTGGGCAAAAGCCTGAACATTCCCGCGCTTTTCAAGGCCCCCACCGTCGAACAGCTCGCCGTGGTGTTTTTTGAGCAGCCCAAATCCAGCTCGATCAAAATCACCGCCCTGCAAGTCGGCGGCGCCCGCGCGCCGCTCTTTCTCATTCCTGACGCAGGAATGGAAGGCTCGGCCTTCGCCGACCGGATGAGGGAGCTTGGCCCGGACCAGCCCTGTTTTGCCCTGCAGGCGAGGGCCTTGTCCAGTGTCTCCAGCCAGCCGGCCAATGTGTCCGAAATCGGGCGCCTGCTGGCCGAGGAAATCGTCGCGATCAATCCCACGGGTTCCTGTGCGGTCGGCAGCCACGGTTTTGGCGCGATCCTCGCCTGGGAGACGGCCCGGCAGCTCGCCGCCAGGGGCCGTACGGTTTCACTGCTGGCGTTGATCGAGCCTCCGCCCTCCGCTTTTTTTGCCCGTGAGGATGCCGGCCAGACCCCCGCGTACCGCCTGGTCAAACCCGCCGGTGTATCGGGGGGAATGTTTGGCCGGCTCTTCAAAAAGGGCTCCGGCGGCGAGGACGGCGTGACCAAGGAGCAGCGCCAGGCGCGCGAAAAGTATGGCGAGGCCCGGCTTGTTCCCGCGGCCTGCCCGCTGGCCGTGTTTGCCGCCAACCGTCCCCGTCAGCCCTGGCAGGAACTGGCCCCCTCCGGATGCTCGGTTTTTTCCCCGGCTGAAATCGGGGCCAGATTGTCCGGCCTGCTTGCGCAATGAATTCCGGCACCGCCACGGTTGCACAATCCCTGCCGTCCGAAAGTGATGGCGGTCCGCTCGCGCTTGCGTCCGGCCACCCGTCCGGTCTTGCCGGGGCGCTGGAGCGGGCCGCACGCGAGCATCCCGGCCATGGCATCACCTACCTGGAGGGAGCGGGGGAATCACACCTGCAGACTTACCCGCAGCTGCTCGAGGAAGCCGCGCGTATCCTTGGCGGCTTGCAGGCCCGCGGCCTGACCCCGGGGCAAACCGTGATCTTTCAACTCGAGCACAACCGCGATTTCATTCCGGTCTTCTGGGCCTGCGCCCTGGGCGGTTTCGTGCCGGTGCCGGTTTCAATCGCGCCGACTTACGAGCAGCCGCACAGCATCCTGGCCAAGCTGCGCAACGCCTGGTCGATGCTGGACGGGCCGCCGGTCCTGGCCGGCGCCGCCCTCGCGCCGCGGCTGGAGGCGTTCGCCGGCCGTGAAGGAATGAACGGGCTTGCGGTCGTGGCGGTCGACCCGCTGCGGCGGCATGCGCCGGCGCAGTGCGGCCACGCGGCGCGTCCCGACGATCTGGCCCTGCTCCTCCTGACCTCGGGCAGCACCGGCCTGCCCAAGGCCGTGCGCCAGACCCACGGCAGCCTGCTGGCGTGGGCGGCGAGCGCGGCGCAGGCCTGCGAGTTCGATCACCGCGATGTATCCATAAACTGGATGCCGCTCGACCACGTCGGCGGGTTGGTGATGTTTCACCTGCGCGACGTCGTGGCCCGGTGCGGCCAGGTGCATGCGCCGACCGAAAGCGTGCTGCAGCGGCCGCTCGTCTGGCTCGATTGGATCGAGCGGTTCCGCGCCACGATCACCTGGGCGCCGAATTTCGCCTTCGGCCTGGTCAACGATCAGGCGGCGGAGGTGGCGCGCGGCCGCTGGGACCTTTCCTCGATGCGGTTCATCCTCAACGGCGGCGAAGCCATCGTGAGCCGGACCGCCCGGCGGTTTCTGGAGATTCTGGCGCCGCACGGGCTGCCCGCCACAGCCATGCGTCCGGCCTGGGGCATGTCGGAGACGTCCTCCGGCGTCACGTATTCACGGCGCTTCACCCTCGCAACCACGCGGGACGACGATCCTTTCGTCGAGGTGGGCGATCCGATTCCGGGCGTGCAGCTTCGCATCGTCGATCAGCACGACATGCCGGTGCCCGAGGGCAAGAGCGGCCGTCTGCAGATTCGCGGGATTTCGATCACCGAAGGCTATCATGAGAATCCCGAGGCCAACGAAAAAGCCTTCACGGCGGACGGGTGGTTCATCACGGGGGACCTTGGGGTGCTGAAGGAAGGGCGGTTGACGATCACGGGGCGGGAAAAGGACGTGATCATCATCAACGGGGTGAATTTCTACAGTCACGAGATCGAGGCGGTGGTGGAGGAGATCGAAGGGGTGGAGGTATCCTTCACCGCGGCCTGCGCCATCCGCCGGGCGGGGGAGAACACCGACCAGGTGGGGATATTCTTCTGTCCGACGCCGGGCGGGGAGGGGCGGCTGGGGGAACTGGTCAGGACGATCCGCAACACGGTGAGCCGCAAGGAAGGGGTGGCGCCGGATTTCATCGTGCCGTTGACCAAGGGGCAAATTCCGAAGACGGCGATCGGCAAGATTCAGCGCGCCCAGCTCAAGCAGCAGTTTGAGGCCGGGGAGTTCGCCGCCGCTCTCGCCCGCGTCCAGCCGGCGACCGCCGTCGATTCAGGGCTTTTTCGCAAGACATGGAAAGAAACGCCTCTGCCGGAGGAGGCGGCACTTCCCGCCGGACGTCATGTCCTGCTTTTTGCCGACTCAGCCGGTCTGGGCGCGGAACTGGTCCGCCAGCTGCGCGCCACCGGCCACACTTGCGTCGTGGTCGGGACGGGCGCGGAGTTTTCCTTCCGGGATGATGAAAACCTCCAGCTCGATCCAGCCCGGCCCGATGGATTCGGCCGGCTTCAGGCCGCCATCGGCGCGCGCCGACCCTTCACCCACGTGGTCTACGCCTGGGCCTATCCACCGGCCGCCGGCGAACCGGCCAGCGGACTGGAAATCGAAGCCGCACAAAATTGCGGCAGCCTGGGCCTGCTTCGCTGGCTGCGAACTTGGACCGCCCCTCCCGAAGGGACTGCTCCCGTCCGCCTCCTGGTGGTGACCAGCCGGGTTCAGTCCGTTTCCGCGGAAGAGCCGGTGGACTACGCGAAAGCCCCGATCCTGGGCCTGCTCCGCACGCTTCCGCACGAATTCGCCGGACTGGAATGCAGCCATCTCGACCTGGAGGGCGCCGATCCGGCGGCGGACGCGGATGCGGTCCGGCGCGAGCTGGCCGCCGCCGGCGCCGGGGAATTCGCGGTGCGCGCCGGCCGCCGGCAGGCCCCGGGTTTCGAGGGTATTTGTCTTTCAGATACAGACAGTCCCCCTGGCATCAAGTCCGGCGGGCTTTACCTGCTTTCCGGCGGTCTGGGTGGCGTCGGCCGGGCGGTGGCCCGGCGGCTCGCCGAACGCCATCGGGCCCGCCTCCTGCTTCTCGGCCGCATCCCGCTGGCCGAAATGGGGCCGGAAGACGAGCGCCGTGCGGCCCTGCAGGAAGCCGGCTCGGCCGTGCACTACGAGTCCGGAGACCTGCTCGACCCGGCGTTTGTCCGCGCTGCGATTGACCGCGCCGTGCAACGCTGGGGGCAGCCCTTGAGCGGGGTGATTCACCTCGCCGGCGAGTACCACGAGGCCATCCTGGCGCAAGAGACCGACGAAGGCTGGCTGCAGTCGTTGCGGCCCAAGCTGCTCGGCGCCTGGTCGCTCCACGCCGCGGCCCGCGGGCATCCAGGCTGCCGGTTCATCCATTTTTCGTCCGTCCTCGGCCATTTCGGCGCGCTCGGCACCGGCGCCTACGCGGCGGCCAATGCGGGCCTCGACGCTTTTGCCCAGGCCCAGCGGCGGGACGGAGTGCCAAGCTCCAGTCTGCTCTGGGCGCTGTGGGCCGGCACCGGCATGGGCCGCGGCGGCAGCAGCGAGGCCATGACTGCGCGCGGCTGGCTTTCCCTTGCGCCCGAGCAAGGCCTGGATGTGCTGGAGCGGGCCTGGCGTTCCAACCAGCCGCAAATATTCGCCGGGCTCGACCCGGCCAGCCGCAGCCTGCGCCGCCTGCTCGATCCGGCGGCGGGCCCGGCGGAGGCCGGTCCGGCCGGCAGTTATGTTGCGCCGCGCACCGAGCTGGAGCAAAAGCTCGCCCGGATGTGGCAGGAAATTCTGTCGGTGCCTCGGGTCGGCTTGAAGGATAATTTTTTCGAACTCGGCGG
>DATJYF010000238.1:0-5558 GCA_035499715.1 Opitutaceae bacterium
AAACCCTTCACATCCTTCACATGCGCTGGAGGGTGCGCAGGCCGAGCAGGTGCAGGCCGGTTTCGAGGATGAGCAGGGTGCGGGCGCAGAGGAGCAGGCGGCGGGCGCGGACGGCCGGGTCGTCCACGATGACCTTGTCGGCGTTGTAGAAGGTGCTGAATTCGCCGGCCAGCTCGTAGAGATAAAGGCAGAGAAAATGCGGGCGGAGCGTATCGACCGCGATCCGCACGGAATCGGGAAACTTCACAAGCTTGCGCGCGAGCGCGAGCTCCGTCGCCGTCTCGGGCGGCGTGGCGCCGGCAAGCGGCAGCGCGGCGGGATCGAGCCCGGCCTTGCGGAAAATCGAATAAATGCGCGCGATGGCGTAGAGCAGGTAGGGCGCGGTGTTGCCGTCCAGACCCAGCATTTTGTCCCAGGAAAACACGTAGTCGCTCGAGCGGTTTTGGGAGAGGTCGGCATATTGCACCGCGCCGATGCCGACGGCCTGGGCGATGTCGCGGCGCTCGGCTTCGGGCAGGTCCGGATTTTTTTCGGTGACGAGCGCGAAGGCGCGCTCCTCGGCCTCGGCGAGCAGATCCTTGAGCTTGATGTTTTCTCCGTCGCGCGTCTTGAGCGGACGGCCGTTTTCGCCCAGCACGGTGCCGAAATCGACGTGGAAAATCAGCGGCTTCGGCCGCTGCTTGCAGGCGAACCATTGTCCGGCCGTGGCCGTGAGCTGCTCAAAGTGGTCGCGCTGGCGCGAATCAACGACGTAGATCGCCGTCCGGCTTTTGAACTTCTCGAAGCGGTAGAGGATCGTCGCCAGATCGGTCGAGGCGTAGTTGGCCGCGCCATCGGACTTGCGGATGATGAACGGCTGGGTGGCGAAGCGCGGGTGTTCGGGATGAAACACCACGAGTGCGCCCTCGCTCTCGACTGCGAGGCCGCATTCGGCCAGCTCGCGATATACCCGCTCAACCTTGTCGTTGTAGAAGCTTTCGCCGAGGGTGAGGTCGAACTTGATGCCGAGCCGGTCGTAAATTTGCTGGAAGGCGGCGAGCGAGACGTCGTTGATTTTTTTCCAGATCGCCAGGTTCTCGGCGTCGCCGGCCTGGAGTTTCACGAGTTCCTGCTGGGCTTCCTTGAGCACGGCCGGATCGGCTTCGGCGGCAGAATTGCCGGCTTTGTAGAGGCGTTCAAATTCCTCGAGCGGATCGCGGGCGAGCGCGGCCGTGTCGAGCTGGCGCTTGTAGGCCCAGATGAGCTTGCCGAACTGCGTGCCCCAGTCGCCGACATGGTTGTCGCGAATGACCCTCGCGCCGGTGAATTCGAGCAGACGGCAGAGCGCCTCGCCGATCACGGCCGAGCGCAGGTGGCCGACGTGCATCTGCTTCGCCGTGTTGGGCGAGCTGTAGTCGACCACCCACGGCTGGGCGGGGTCAGCTCTGAGTGTGGCAAACAGGCTCTTGACCGCGCCCGCGCGCAAGTGCGCTTCCGAATCATAGGCCTGCAGCCACGCGAGCAGCGCGGCGGGCTTGAGCGTGAAATTGATGAAGCCGGGACCGGCGATGACCACGTCAAACTGCCCCTTCACGTCATCGGGCAGCAGCGGCACGAGTTTTTCCGCCACGTCCTTGCGCGGATTCAGCCGGCGCGCCCTGGCGTAGCCGAGCACGCCGTTGGCCTGGAAATCGCCATGCCGCGGTTCGGCCGTGCGCACTTCCGAATCAAAGGCGACAGCCTCGAGCCCGGCGGCTTGGGCGGCCTTTTTCAAGGCCCATGCCAAATCGACGGCAGGGTTGAAGGAAACTTGCATCCCGCCACTCAACGGACGCCGCCCGCACAAGCGCAAGCGCGGAGTTGGAACCTGTTGGCCGGCGACGAGTTGGCCGGCAGGCGGCGGATTTGGATGGGTAAAATTGTCTCGACAAGACAGGCTCGATTTGTTTTTGTTAAACTTTTCGAGTCAGCGAGTTCGCGTTATTTCCACACAAACCCATCCATGAGTAAACGTTTAATTCCACCGCGCCGTTTCGTAAAACCCACGTTCGATGCCTTGATCGAGAAGAAACGCGACGGCGGTGAGTTCACCCAGGAAGAAATCCGCTATATCATCGACAGCACGATCGACGGTGAGATGCCGCAGCATCAGCTCGCGGCGCTGTTGATGGCGATTTATTTCCAGCAGATGTCCGCGCAGGAGACCGCCGACCTGACCGAGGAGATGATGCTCTCGGGCGAGGTGATCGACCTGTCGCACATCGCCAAGCCAAAGATCGACAAATACTCGACCGGCGGCGTTGGCGACAAGACCTCCCTCGTCCTCGTGCCGCTCGCCATGGCCAGCGGCGTGGTCGTGCCCATGATGTGCGGCGTCGAGCACGACCATATCATCAACACCCTGGAAAAGCTCGCCGCCGTCCCCGGCTTCAAAGGCCAGCAGACCATCGATCATTTTTCGTCCCAACTCGCGCGCATCGGCGGCGCCATCGTGGCCCAGACCGACGACCTCGCGCCGGCCGATGCCAAGTTCCACGAACTGCGCAAGGAGACCGGCACCATCCCGAGCCTTCCGCTCATCACCGGCAGCGTGCTCTCGAAAAAACTGGCCGAGGGCTCCGAAGGCCTGGTCATCGACGTGAAATGGGGCAACGGCTCCTTCATCAAGGAACTCGAGCCGGCCAAGCAGCTCGCGCGCTCGATGACGCGCGTCGGCCGCTCGATGAAGCGCCGCTGCGTCGCGCTTGTCACCGACATGAACCAGCCGCTTGGCGACACCGTCGGCACCTCGCTCGAGGTCAAGGAGGCCATCCAGCTCCTGAAAGGCGAGGGGCCCGAAGACATGAAGGAGCTCGTGCTCAAGCTCGGCATGGAAATCGTCCGCCTCGCCGGCGTCGCCGGCTCCACCCTCTCGGCCAAGCAGACCGTGCAGCGCCATCTCACCGACGGCTCCGCGCTCGCCAAGTTCAAGGACCTCGTCAAGGCGCAGGGCGGCGACATCACCTACATCGACCACCCGGAAAAATTTCCGCAGGCGAAGCACATCCGCAAGCTGCCGGCGCCGAAGCGCGGCTACGTCCATACCATCAACGCCGCGATGATCGCGCGTGGCGTGCATCTCCTCGGCGCGGGCCGGGAGAACTCGCACGACCGGATCGACCACGCCGTCGGCGTGTCCGAGATCAAGAAAGTCGGCACGCAGGTGAAGCAGGGCGAGCCGCTGATGATGATCCATTACAACGACGAGGCGAAGTGCGAGAAGGCGCTGGAATTTTTCAAGAACGCCTACCGGCTCGCGCCCAAGCGCCCGACGCCCCCGCCGCTCGTGGTCGAGCGCGTGGCGTGAGGAACGGCACTCGGTTAAGCGCAAAATTAATTCTGCGAATTTAAAAGAGGATGCTCCGAGCCTCAACGACGCCAAAAACAAGTGATTTTATAGATCGGAGGGCAGGAATTCTCATGGACCAGCTTTTGCCGATGATCGCTGCGGGCGGGAGAGAAACGCCGCTGCGACGGAAAAAAGCAGCAACGCCAGTGCCGTGACCGCCCACGCGGGCATCGCCGGCGTGTCGGTTGACGGCATTTGTGGAACGATCACTTGGAAAACGGCGCCGTTGTTCGAGCTGCCGCCGGTCTGGGTGGTGCCATAAAAATTGCCGTCGGCGCCCTGGATGATGCCGTTGACCTGATAGGCGCCGTTCGCGCGGTCGAATTGCGCCAGCGTGGTGATGACTCCGGCGGGCGTGAGCTGAAAGACCGTGCCGTCGTAACTGGCGCCGCCGAATCCGGTCGTGCCGTAGAAATTTCCATCGCTGCCCTGAACCATGCCCGCCTGCGGGCCGACGCCGTTGCCGGTGTTGAAGTTGAACGTATACAGCGTGGTGACGGCGCCCGCCGGCGTCATCTTGTAAGCGGTGCCGACGAAGCTGCCGCCGCCGCCGGTCGTGCCGTAGAAATTTCCGTCGCTGCCCTTGATCAAGCCCACCGTCGGGCAGGCGCCGTTGGTGCCGGCAAAGGTGACCAGCAGGGTGAAGACGCCGGCCGGCGTCATCTTGAAGGCCGTGCCGTATCCGCCGCCGCCGCCGCCGCTGCAAGTCCCGTAGAAATTGCCGTCGTTGCCCTGCACGAGGGAATTGGGGCCGAGCCCGGTGGTGGCGCGGTTGAGCGAAACGAGCGTGGTCAGGACGCCGCCCGGCGTGAGCTTGAAAATGGTGCCGTCATTGCGCCCCGAGCCGTTGGTCGTGCCGTAAAAATTTCCGTCGCCGCCCTGGACCAGGCTGTAAGGGCCGACGCCATTTGTGCCGTCAAACGACACCAGCGTGGTCAGCGCGCCGGCGGGAGTCACCTTGAAGACGGTGCCGTAGCCGATGCTGCCGCCGATGTAGGTCGTCCCGTAGAAATTTCCGTCGCCGGCCTGGATGAGCGAGCCGCCATAGGGCTCGATGCCGTTGGCGCCGTTGAACGAAGCCAGGATGGTGACGGCGCCGGCCGGCGTCATCTTGAAGACCGTGCCGTCGTTGCTGGCGCCGCCCACCGCGGTCGTACCGTAGAAATTTCCGTCGCGGCCGAGCACCAGGCCGGTCAGGGGGCCGACGCCGTCGCCGCTGGCGGCGGGAAAATCGTGGAGCACATTCAAGGTGTAGCCGGGCGCGGACGTGACGGTGAAGAAGCCGGCGGCGACGGAGCTGTCGGTGAAGCCGGCACCGTAGGCGATGGCCTTGAGCATGGTCGCGTTGCCGATGCCGACCGGGCCGGAGTAAGCGGTGCCGTTGGTTTCGGTCGGCGTGCTGCCGTCGGTGGTGTAGCGGATCGTCGCGCCGGAACTCGTCGTGCTGATCGTCACCGTCTGCGCGGTGGAATAAATGCCGGCCGGAGGACTGAAGACGGGCGCGACGGCGGGAGCGGCATGGGCTTGGAACGCGGCGGCCAGACAAAAGGCGAACGCAAAAGCCAACAGAAGCGGCCGGAGCGATCTCTGCCAATGAGGGGTATCATGATTGGCACACATGTTCCTTCTCCGCTTTTCATTACCGCCTTTCCGTGTGACGACCCGACGACGAACGTGTGACGTTTGGGCAATAGGAAGGTGCCGGCGCACGTTGCGCCGTGCTGAGGATTTGTGCCCGGAGCGTTGGCCCCACGCGGCACCGCATGGCCGCCAATTCAGCAACTCAAGTCACTCCCGCGGCTGCGCGGCGTTTTCCGCGGAGCCATTTTGCGGCGAGGGGAGTGGCGGCCCTGGCGATATTGCCGTTGCGACATTCTCCGCCGCCCGCGCCTTCCAGCCCGGTTTATTCCAGCTCGCTTTCCATCGGATTGTCCGGGGCCATCAGCGCCAGCGATCCCACCGTCGCCAGCAGGGCGACCGGCAGCCAGGGATCAGCCAGCTGATCGGAAACAGACGCAATGACCTGGTCCATCTGCGCCAGGAGATCGATCCCATCGCCGCTTTGCCACAAGGCCACCGCCACTCCGGCCAGCGCGGCCGCAGCCAACACGCCGATCCGGCCCCAGATCAGCCATGGATTTTGCCGTGGCGGCAGCGCGGCGAGCACGCGTGCGGAAAAACCGCCGTCGGC
>DATJYF010000239.1:0-17835 GCA_035499715.1 Opitutaceae bacterium
ACCGGCTTGGCCAGGAATCCGCCGAGATAGCTGTCTTTCTTGCTGATGAGCTTGACTTGGGTGAAGGATCCGCCGGGAACGCCGAGGCCGGTCGGGTCGGCCGCATTGGGCACGACCGTCGTGGTCTTGTAGTTGTCGACGTTCACCGTGGTGCGGGAAACGCCGCCGGTGAGGAACACCCGATCTTCGTAGAGGCCGACTTTCGTCACCTCGTAGAGCTGTTTCAAAGTGCCCATCGCCGGCTGATCGGAGTACCCGGACGTATAGTGCGAGAGCGGCGGATGAGCGCCCGCACCGACGAGCTGCTCTCCATTGTTCGCCAAAAGATTGACGTTGGGAAGATCGGCCGCCCTGTTGTCGGCGACGTTATAGCTGTAGAGTTGATGCCCCTGCTGGAAGGCCCAGCCGGCGACCGGCTGAATCGAGACCGGACCGGGGTGGAAATTGGCGGCGTAGTCGTTCTGGAACTGGAAGCCCCGCCAATAGGAGTGGTTGTACTGGCCCACGACCGGGACTGACTGTATGTTCGTCAAGGTTCCGGGATTTACGCCGATGACCTGGCCGGTGACCGGATCCCAGATATCCGCCGGATTTGAGGACGGATAGGCGGCGTCCTGAAGAAAATTATCGGACAATGCCTGGCCGGCGAACCGGGCCGAGATGCGGTCCCAAAGCGTCGTGGTGAATTCGGCCTCGAGCATGTTGATCCGGTCCTTGCGGCGGCTCCAGGTCGCGCTGCCGTTCCAGCTCCGGTAACCGAAGCCGGGCTCCATGGTGTTGGAGATTTGCTTTCCGCCGATGGTCGTGGGCAAATAGACCTGCTCACCCCAGTCGTTGGCATTGGTCACTTCACCCACCTCGCCCCAATCCTCGCCCAAGTATTTGACCGTAAGCTTCGAGGTTTCGGCGAATTTGTAGGTGAAAGCCGCCTCGATGTTTTGCTGCCGGACGGCGCCGGGAATATAGGTCTTCGCGTCCTGGTAATTCGCGATCACCCGATAGGCCAAGCGCGGCACGCGTGGGACAGGACCAGTCGTGTCCAATGTCCACTTGTTCGAATTATAATTACCCACGACGCCGGTGAAATCAGCGCCTTGGGTGAACGACGGCGACTTGGTGATGATGTTGATGGCACCACCGGGAGTGCCGGTGGGAGAAAGGATGCTGTCGGGACCCATGACGAGTTCCTGCCGCTCGATGAAGGCCGGGTCGATGTTGGCCTGGTAACCGTTGTTGGACGGAAAATCGAACTGCGAGAAGTTGTCGACTGTCTTGGAGAAGCTCTCAAAGCCGCGGAAGTTCTGGCGGTCCATGATGCCGCCCAAGCCGGCGCCGCGGCCCGAACTGAGGCCGGCAAAATACCGGTTGACTTCATAGGTCGAGTTGGCGCCCAGGTCATTCATCAGCTGACGGGAGACGACGTTGACCGAGAACGGCTGGTCCAGGATGCTGCCGGCGATGCGGCTCACCGACATGACATCGGCGGCGCGATACGGATCCGCGGCCGAAGTCGAAATGGTGAACTCGGGGAGTTTGACAACCTCCTCGTTGGAGGGAGTGGCCGGCGGATTAGTCTGGCCGAAGGCCGGAACGACGAAGGCGAGCGGCAGCAGGGCCGCGAGACAAGGCCAAGGATTTTGGCTGATTTTTTTCATGGGAGTTTGGTCTGATCCGAGATGTCGATGGCTGAAGTTTGATAAGTTGTTCACACTATCGAAGGCTAGCCGTGGCTCCGGCAGCCGGAAAAAACGCCAATGGGAAGATGTCGGGCGTGCGAGCCGACAGTGCGACCGCGGGCAAAACCGCTGGCACGGCAATGCCTTGTGGCGGTGAAAAACTACCGCACAAATCTCTTCCCTGCACCTGTCGGCCCAAGCTGTTCAACGATAAAAAGTTAACAGAGTTTGGTGGACGTAAGTTTAATGATTACTCTATCTACTAAAATATGCTCTTGTACTAATATTTGGTGAAACTACAATCTTAATTTGAACGCGAAAAAAATCCCCGGTTTGAAACTCATGTGAACCTCCGCCAGCCCCTCCCGCTGGGCTGCTCATTTCTGCCGCAAGCGCGATCAGAGACCTGCCGAATAAATTGTCCACCCGTCCTCGAAGCCCCGAAGGAGGGATGTTTGGGGCGTCGGGTCCGCAGCTAGCAGAATTGTTCATCGCCTGGCGGTGCTAACAATCTCCGCTTGAGAAAATCGTTCCATTTCACGTATTGCGGTTTCTCCGGTCTTGGCTGATGGTGGAAAAGAATGCACCACGGCCCAAGTCGCCGTGGTTTTAACGTAATCCCAAACGTTCCCTAATACGTCTCATCGATATGAATGTTTTGTCGCAACCCATCCTGGTTCTTGGTCGTTGGCGGAGGAGTCTCGGCGGATTGATTGGATGCGCCGGCTTCCTGCTGGCCGCCCTTCTCAATGCCACGCCGCTGCCGCCAGGCACTCCAGTCCATGGCTGGACCATCCTTTCCGGCAGCGAGACCGGCGCCCTCGCGGTCATTGCCGCCGCCCCGGCATACAATATCAATCAGATTAATCTTTCACAGGATCTCATCAGCAATCTCTACGAGATCAAGGACGACGCCAAATGCGCCCTGATCAACCGGCTGATCGACAAGGCCCATGACGCCGGCATCTCCGAGGTCGTGGTTTGGGATCGCACGCTTTACAAGCTCGACTATTACCCCGCCGAGTTCCGCACCGGCCCCAACGGCACCCTCGATCTCGACAATCCCGCCTTCTGGGAATGGCTCAAGGCCGACTACCGGAAGATGCTGGACCGGCTGCCCAAGGTGGACGGCGTCGTGATGACCTTCACCTTCACGCCGGCGCTGGCGGACGAACAGTACTCCAAGAAGCTGACGACGCCGCAAGAGAAGATCGCCGCCGTCCTCAATGCCATCGCCGACGTCGTGATCGGCGAACGCCACCTGAACTTCTACGTCCGCCTTTTTCCCAACGACCGACCCGAGGATCCGCTGATGAGCGGGACGATGAGCCTCCTGGCCCGGCCCGAGGTGCGGGTCATGATCAAGCTGACGCCGCTGGATTATTTCCTGACCAGCCCGAACGCCGAGTTCATCGGCGCCATTCCCCGTCCCACCGTGGTGGAGTTTGACGCGGCCGGCGAATACAACGGCCAGGGCATCGTCGCCAACACCTGGGTCGAGGACATCCTGCGGCGCTGGCGGGACCTGTCGCAGCGCCCGCATGTCATCGGCTATGCCGCCCGCACCGACCGGCTGCATGACAGCCGCGTGATCGGCCATCCCGGCGAAATCAACCTGTTCGCCCTCAAGCGCGGCGCGGAAGACTTGGAAGTGACGAGTGAGCAGGTTTACGACGAGTTTATCACTGCGCACTACGGCGCCGGAGCACTGCCCCTGGTCAAGGCGGCCTTCAAGAATTCCTATGACATCACCACGAGCGTGTTCTACACGCTCGGGTCGGTCCTCGACGAGCATTCGACGCTCGACTACGATGTCTATACTCCGCCCTACGGGCATCTGGTTTCCGGCCGGTGGCTCCATCCGCCGATCGTCTTCGTGCGGCATGGCGTGAACCGTGAGTTTCATTACTGGGGCGATGTCGTGAACCACCTCGCGCCCCCCTTCGTCAAGGATCCGGCCTACGTCCAGCCGGAAAACTTCGTCCCGACACCGGATCAGAAAAAATACATCCATCCGGGCGAAGCCATGGACGAGGAGTATCTGCGCTACGTCGTCACGGAAAAGGACTATGGCGTAATGCTGGCGGGGCAGGCCGCAAGGGATATTGAGCTCGCCCGCAAGAGCCTTGCGCCCGCCGCCTACGAGGACCTGCACAATTATTTCCAGCGCACGCTTCTGACCGCGCGCTTGCAACGCGCCACGGCGTCGGCGTATTTCGGCTTCCGGGTCTGGTGCCGCGGTCAGTCATACCAGACAAAATACGTGCAGGATACCGTGCAAAAGGGGCTGGCCGAGATCAAGGAAGTGGCCGCGCTCATCCGCAACTATCCCGTGCCGCCGCCCAAGGCGGTTTACACCTGGACCAAGGATGCCGACAATGCGGAACATTATTTCCACATGATCGTGGACGGCTGGCCCCGCGTCAGCCAGCAAGGCATCGTCAACCCCAACGCCGGCATGAAGTTTCCGTATGCGGAACCGTGAGGTTGGCCCGCGCCCCATGCCCTCTTCATGAAAATCAGCCGCTTTCTTCTCCTCGCCGCGCTCACCGGCGCTCCCGCCCTGCATGCCGCCAGCCTGCCCACCCCCGACCCCGACGACGGCGGCCTCAAGCTGCCGCCCGGCTTTCGCGCCCTCGTCGTCGCCGACAATCTCGTCGTGGGCCGCCAGCGGGAATTCGGCCGCACCGAGAACGGCGACATGTCGGAAACGCTCCGCTTCATCGCGGTGGCGCCGAACGGCGACGTCTACGCCAAGATCAAGCGCGGCGGCATTTTCGCGCTGCGCGACACGAACGGGGACGGACGGGCCGATGTGATAAAAACGTTCGGCCACGGCGGCGGCACCTGCATCATGGTGCACGACGGCTGGCTCTACGAATCATCCACCACCGCGGTCTACCGCTACCGGCTGACGCCGGGGCAGCTCGTCCCGTCCGGCGATCCGGAGACCGTCGTGTCCGGCCTGCCGGCCGGCCAGCAGCACGACGCGAAATGCTTCACCTTCGATGACGCCGGCAATCTCTATGTTGAAGTCGGCTCCCCCTATAATGTTTTCAGCGAACCCGACCGGCAGCCGGGCGCCCGCGGGCTGGACCCGACCGAATTTCTCCAGACCCACGGCGGCTTCTGGCGTTTCGATCCGAACAAGCTCAACCAGACTCAGGCCGACGGCTATCATTATTCCACCGGGCACCGGCATATTCTTGCGGTGGCTTGGAATCCGGTCTCGAAGGCGCTTTTTGTCGTCATGAACGGCCGCGACCAGCTCAACAGCGTCGCGCCCGAGTATTACGACGCGCTCGACAACGCCATGCGCGTGTCGGAGGAAATGCACATTCTCCACGACGGCTCGAATCTCGGCTGGCCCTACACCTATTACGACCCGTTCAAGCACGCCCGCATGATCTCGCCCGAGTTCGGCGGCGACAACCGCAAGCGCGCCGAGCCCGGCAAATATCCCGATCCTCTCATCGCCTTCCCGGCCCACTGGGCGCCGATGCAGATGACGTTTTACTTCGGCGACCAGTTCCCCGCCCACTACCATGGCGGCGCCTTCGTCGCCTTCCATGGCTCGTGGAATCGCGCGCCGCTGCCGCAGGCCGGCTACCGCGTCTGCTTCGTGCCGTTTGACGACAAGGGCATGCCCACCGGCGACTACGAAACGTTTGCCGGCGGCTTCACCGGCCTGGACCATGATTTCACCGCGCCAAGCGACGCCCGCTTCCGGCCGATGGGTGTGACGGTCGGGCCGGATGGCTCGCTCTATGTCACGGATTCGGAAAAAGGCCGCATCTGGCGGATCATTTACACCGGCGAGAGCCGGCCCGCCGCCGCCAATGCCGCGCCGGCCTATACCGCGCCCGAGCACAAACCGGTCAACGACGGTTCCCACGGCGGCCAGATTTACGCGCAAATCTGCGCCACCTGCCACATGGCGGACGGCGGCGGCGTGTCCAACATGCAGCCGCCGCTGATCGGCGACAAAATCATCGCCGGCGATCCCGCCACGCTCATCAACGTGATTCTCCGCGGACCGGCGGCGGTTCTCCCGCCCGACCGGCCGAAATATGGAAACGCCATGCCGGCCTTCGGCGCCACCATGAGCGATCAGGATGTGGCCGACGTGGCCGGCTTTGTCCGCCGCATTTTCGCGCACGACAGCAAGACGATCACGCCCGCCGAAGTGGCCGCCCAGCGCGCCGCCCAGCCGTGACCGGACGGAAACCGCGCGGGCGCATCGGTCTTGATTCCTGGTTCCGCATGCGCCAGCCTTCCCCGCATGAGCTTTAAAATGCTTTTCCGCGCCATCGTCTTTCTGCTCATCCTCTTCGTCGTGCTTTACGTCGGGATGAATAACACCAACCGCATTCTCTTCTCCTTCCCGTTGGCTTTTCAAAAAGACATTCAGGAACCGGCCGCGCTGATTTACTTTGCCATCTTCGCGGTCGGGGTTGTGGCCGGGACCATGCTCTCATTCGGCGGCGGCGGCGGAAAAAAATCCGCGGAGAAAAGCCCGAAAAAATAACGAAGATTTTTCCCGCCCGGCGGCGCCATTCGCCGGCTCCGGGGCAGCCCTATTATTTGGGGAGGCCAAACTCGGCCCGGGCCGCGGCCACATCGCGGGCGATTTGCGCGCGCAGCTCGTCCGAGCCGGAAAATTTTTGCTCGGGCCGCAAAAAGCGCAGCCATTCGACCGTGATCGCATCGCCCGCGCCGAAGGGACACGGCCCGAGCACGTGCGATTCGAGCCGCGGGTGCGTGTCGCGGCTGACGGTCGGACGCAAGCCGTAATTTGCCACCCCGGGCAGCGCCGCGGGAGACCCGGCTCCGCCCACGCGCACGAGATACACGCCGAGGCGTGGCCGCAGCTGCGGCTCCCAGGCCAGGTTGAGAGTGGGAAACCCGAACTGCCGGCCGAGGCCGGCGCCGCGCGCCACCACGCCCTCCGCGAAATAGGTGTAGCCGAGCAGGGTGTTGGCCGCGGCGACGTCGCCGGCCTCAAGCAGGCCGCGAATGCGCGTGCTGCTGATCGGCTCGCCGTCGAAATTCACACGGTCGGCGCTGAACACGCCCAGCCCGAGCCGCCGGCCTTCCGTCACGAGCAGCGGCACGTCCCCGCGCCGGTCCCGGCCAAAACGCCAGTTCTCGCCGACATAAACACCCGCCAGCCGCGGGAGCGCGCGCCGCACATGCGGCAGAAACTCCTCGGCGGTGATGTGCGCGAATGCGGCCGTGAACGGCTGCTCGATCACGGCGTCGACGCCGAGCTGGAACAGCACCCGCGCCTTGGTCCCCGGCGGCATGATCAGGGGCGTCGGCGCCTCGGGCCGGAAAAGCGCGCTCGGATGCGGAAAAAAAGTCAGCACGGCGGCCAGCCCGCCGCTGCGCCGCGCCGATTGCACCGCCGCCTCGATCACGGCCCGGTGGCCGAGATGCACGCCGTCGAACATGCCGATGGCGAGATGAAGCGGCCGCGACGGCAGGACCGAGGCCTGTTCCAACGAGGCGAAGGGGGCGTTCATGTCGCGGCGCGATGGAAGATTGTCAGCCGAGCGCGACGCTGGGCACGGCGGCGTGCACCGCCAGCAGGCGCTTCTCGATGTCGCGCACCGCCAAAGCCTCGATTTGATCGAGCGCAAGCGCCTCCGCCACCCGGAATTTTCCCGCCGCGGTGCGGCGCAGCGCGCTGAGGTGGGCGCCGCAGCCGAGCTTCTGGCCGAGGTCGTGCGCGATTGTGCGCACATAAGTGCCCTTGCTGCAGCGCAGGCTGAAATCGAACTGCGGCGGGGCGAAACGCAGCAGCTCAAACGCCGACACCCGGATGAAACGCGGCTCGCGTTCCACCTCCTCGCCTTGGCGGGCCTTCTTATAGAGCGGCACACCCTCGATCTTGATCGCCGAATACATCGGCGGAGTCTGGTACTGGTCGCCGAGAAAATTTTTCATCGTCGCGCGCAACTCCACCTCGGTCAGCGGCGGAACCGGCCGGGTTTCCAGCACCCGGCCGTCGGCGTCCTGCGAGTCGGTGATCACGCCAAGCGCGACCGTGCCCTCGTACTCCTTGTCCAGGCTGATGAGGTACTGCGAGGCGCGCGTGGCCTTGCCGACCAGCATGATGAGGAGGCCGGTGGCCATCGGATCGAGCGTGCCGGCGTGGCCGATGCGCTTCATCTGCAGTTTGCGGCGCAGGCGCGCCACCACGTCGTGCGACGTGCAGCCAGCGGGCTTGTCCACGAGGAGGATGCCCTCGATTTCCTTGGGTGGGATCAGCATCAGGAGGATTTTTTCTGCGCGTCGACGGCGGCGATCTGCGCCGCGAGCGCAGCCAGCAGCCGCGGGGTGAAGGTGGCGGCCGGCTCCTTGAGATTGAGGCCGGCGGCACAGGCATGGCCGCCGCCGCCAAACTGCGCCGCGATGGCGTCGAGCCGGAAGGCCGGGTCCTTGGAACGAAGACTGGCCTTCACGCCGTCGGGCCGCTCCTCGACGAGCACGCCCATGTCCACGCCGTCGATGCTGCGGGCGTAATCGACCAGCCCTTCCGTGTCCTCGGCCGACGTGCCGGTCTCGGCGAAAATTCCGTCCGGCAGCATGCCGATGCAGATCCGCCCGTCGCATTCCCGGTGCAGCGAGGCGAGGAATCTTTGCAGCAATTGCAGCTTGCCGGCCGATTCGCGCTCGTAGAGCTCGTAACCGGCCTCGGCCGGCTGCGCGCCGAGCGCCATGAGCTCGGCCGCAAGCAGGAAGGTGCGGCGCGACGTGGAATTGAAGCGGAACTGGCCGGTGTCGGTGAGGATGCCGACGTAGAGCGCCTGCGCGGCAAGGCGGTCCACCGGGAGGTGGTTGTCGAGGAAGAGCCCGGCGAGGATTTCGCAGGTGGCGGACGAGCCCACGTCGACGAAATTGTGCTTTGCAAAACCGGCGTTGGAAAGATGGTGGTCGATGTTGGCGAACGGCGCGGGAAAACGCACCTGCAGTTTTTCGCCGGCGCGCCCGTGGTCGGCGCAATCGACGTAGAACGCGGTGTAATCGAGCGCGTCGAGTCCGCCCGCACGATGAAAGGCCACCCCCTGGGTGAGAAACTGCATGCGCCGCGGCACCGGGTCGGGATTGACGCAAATGGCGTCGAGGCCGAGCGCGCCGAGCACGCGGACCAGCGCGACCTGCGCGCCGATGCAGTCGCCGTCGGGCCGGGCATGGCCGAGCACCGCGATCTTTTTGCCGTCGAGCGCCGGAAGCAGGCGGCTCAGCCGGGGCGAAAGCTTGGGATAAAACTTAGGCATCGGGATTTTTCTCCGCCTCGAGCTCATCCAGCACCTGGAGCACGCGCAGGCCGCGGACGGTGGAGCGGTCAAGCACGTATTCCAGCCGCGGCAGGTATTTCAGCACGATCCGGCGGCCCAGCTCGGTCCGCAGGCTGCCGCCGATCCGCCGCAGCCAGGCCAGCTTCTCCTCGGCGAAATCTTCCGTGCCGACCACCGAGACGAAGACCCGGGCGTCGCGCAGATCGGGCGCGGTCCGCACCTCGGTGATGGTGAGGGCGACGGCCTCGGCCTGGTGGCGTTTGCGGAGGATGTCGCTGAGCTCGCGCTGGATCAGCTCGTTGATGCGGAGCGTGCGGTTGGACATGGAGCGCGGATTTGGATTCGGGATGCGGAACCACCGGCATTTCAATCCGAAATCCGCAATCCGCAATGATCAGAGCGAGGCGCGGGTTTTCTGGATTTCGTAGCACTCGATGACGTCGCCCGGCTGGTAGCCGTTGAAATCGTCGAGCTTGATGCCACACTCGAGGCCGGCGCGGACCTCGTTGGCGTCGTCCTTGAAGCGCTTGAGCGTGGCGATCCGGCCTTCGTGCATGATCTCCTTGCCGCGGCGGAGGCGGGCGGAGGCGTTGCGGTTGATCTTGCCTTCCGTGACGAGGCAGCCGGCGACAAAGCCCTTGGCCAGCGGGAAAACCTGGCGGACCTCGGCGGCTCCGAGCTTCGCTTCCTTGAGCTCGGGATCGAGCAGATCGGCCATCATCTCGCGGACCTTGTCGCCCAGCTCGTAGATGATGTCGAAGGTCTCGATGCGCACGCTGTGGTGCTTGGCCAGCGGCGTGACACCGTTTTCCAGCTTGGTGCTGAAACCGATGATGATGGCGCCGGCGGCGCTGGCGAGCAGGACGTCGTTTTTCGTGACGAGGCCGACGTCGGCCGAGACGATCTCGAGCTGCACTTTCGTGCTCTTGATGCCTTCGAGCACGTCGCGCACCGCCTCGGCCGAGCCGAAGACGTCGGTCTTGATGATGACCTTGAGCGTTTTTTGCTGGGTGGCGGCGATGTTGGCGAAAAGCTGGTCGACGGAGACCTCCTTCGGCGCGGCCTCCACCGCGGCGGTTTTCTTGAGCTGCTGCTGTGCCTCCTCGGCGAGGTTTTCCGCTTCGCGGGCGTTTTTGGCCGCATGGAAAGCCGCGCCGCTGTCCGGCGTGCCGCTCCAGCCGATGATGCGGGCAGGCGTGGAGGGCGGGGCCTCCTTGAGCGGGCGGCCTTGGTCGTCGAACATCGCGCGGATCTTTGCCCAGTGCGGGCCGCAGACGATGGCGTCGCCGACTTTGAGCGTGCCGCGCTGCACGAGCACGGTGGCCAGCGGCCCCCGGCCGACATCGACCTGGGACTCGATGATGACGCCGGCGATTTCGGCCTTGGGGTTGGCCTTGAGTTCCAGTACGTCGGACTGGAGCAGAATCATTTCAAGCAGGTCGTTGATGCCGGTGCCCTTGATGGCGGAGACCGGCACGGTGATGGTCTCGCCGCCCCAGTCCTCCGGCGGAATGCCGCGTTCCTGCATCTGGGCCTTGACACGGTCGAGATTGGCGCCCTTCACGTCCATCTTGTTCACCGCGACGAGCAGCGTGACCTTGGCATTCTGGGCGTGCTTGAGCGCCTCGTCGGTCTGAGGCATGAATCCGTCGTCCGCGGCGACGACGAGCACGGCGATGTCGGTGGCGCCGGCGCCGCGCGCACGCATCTTGTTGAACGCGGCGTGGCCGGGCGTGTCGAGAAAGGTGATTTTGCGGCCGTTGAATTCGATCTGATAGGCGCCGATGTGCTGGGAGATTCCGCCCGCCTCGCCGGCGGCGACGTTGGCCTTGCGAATGGCGTCGAGCAGCGAGGTCTTGCCGTGGTCGACATGGCCGAGGATGCAGACCACCGGCGGCCGGGCGACGAGATTGACGGGATCGTCGGCATCCGGCCTCTTTTGTTTCTCTTTTTCTTTTTCCTTGGCCGCCTGCTGCGAAGCCGCGTCGCCGCGGTGCTTGATTTCAAGGAGGAAGCCGTGCTTCTCCGCCACCTTGGCCGCAATGGCCTCGTCGATGGTCGACGTCATCGAGGCAAATCCGACCAGCTGGTTCAGTTCCGAAATGAGCTTGAACGGCTTGAGGCCGAGCGCGACGGCGAAGTCGCGGACGACGACGGGCGGCTTGAGATGGATGATCTTGATGTCGCCGCTCTGGGTGACGACGGGGGCGGCGGCCGGCGCGGGCGCGGCGGGCGGGGGCGGCGGCGCGGTGCGAACCGGAGCCGGCGGAGGAGAAATTTTGGCCGCCGCCGGCGGCGGCGGGGGCGGGCGGGCGGGCGGGGGCGGCGCAAATTTGATCGCGGGCGGCGAGACCGATTCAACCGCCCGCACGGGCGCGATCGGCCGCGGGGCGATGGGGGCCGGACGGACCGGGGCGGCCGGAAACTTGGGCGCGGCGGCCTTGGCCGCCTCTTCTTTTTCGCGCCGGATTTCCTCGGCCGTCTTGACGAAGGCGTCGCGCGGAACCCTGGTGGTGAAAGCTGGTGGCGGCTCCGGCGCGGTGGCGACGGCCGCGGATTTTTCCTCCGCCTGGGCGGCGGCCTCGGCCGATGTCACCGGCTCGGCCGCAACCGTCGCCGGTTTCACTTTTCCAAGTTCCTGCTCAATGGCTTCGGCAGAAATGTTGTCGATCGTGCTGGAGACGCTTTTCACGTCGAAATGCCGCGCCTTGAGCAGGGACAGCAGCTCCTTGTTGTCCATGCCGATTTTTTTGGCGAGTTCGTGAATGCGTATGCTCATCAGTCAGTGGAAAAACGCGGTGAAAAGGCTCACACGCTGGCCTTGGTGACACGCGAAAGGATATCCTGGGCTTCCTCGGCGGTGAAGCCGGCGTCGACGAGGTCGTTGGCCTCGACGCCGGAGAAGGCCGCGGGTGAATTGATGCCGATGGCGACGAGGCGTTCGGCCGCGGCGGGATCGAGCGCGAAAGCCTTGGTCAGCGAAGCGATCGCCACCGCGCGCGGATCGTCCGAGGTGGTCTTGAATTCCTCGACTTCGAGCCGCCAGCCGAGCAGGCGCGAGGTGAGGCGGACGTTCTTGCCGCCCTTGCCGATCGCGACCGCGAGATCGTCGGTGGCGACTTTGACGAGGATGCGGTGATTTTTTTCGTCGAAAACGATGTCGCGGGGCGCGGCGGGCTTGAGCGCCTCGATCACCATTTCCTTCGGATCGGCGAAATAGCGGATGATGTCGATCTTCTCGCCGCCCAGCTCCCGCACGATGGTCTTGACCCGCGCACCGCGCGCGCCGACGCACGCGCCGACCGGATCGACCTTGGGGTCGGCGGTCGAGACCGCGATTTTCGTGCGATAACCGGGCTCGCGCGCGAAAGCCTCGATCTTGACCGTGCCGTCGGCGATTTCCGTCACCTCGAGTTCGAAGAGGCGGCGGACGAATTTCGGGCTGGCGCGGCTGAGGATGACTTCCGGACCGCGCGGGGTGGACTCGATGGCGAGCAGCAGGCAGCGGATGCGCTCGCCCGGCTGGTATTCCTCGCCGGGCACCTGCTCCTTGCCGGGGAGCGTGGCCTCGGCCTTGCCCAGGTCGACGAAAAGGTCGCTGCGCTCGCGGCGGCGGACAATGCCGCTGACGATGTCGCCGACCATGTCCTTGAAATCGTCGTAGATCCGTTCCTTCTCAAACTGCCGCACCTTTTGCATCACGGCCTGCCGGGCGGTCTGCGCGGCGATCCGGCCGAGGGTGGAAGGATCGATTTCCTTCTCGATCATCTCGCCGAGCTGGGCGCCGGGTTTGAGCAATTGCGCCTTCTCCAAGTGAATCTCCGTCTTTGGGTTGCTGACCGAATCCACCACTTTCAGCACGGACCACGCCTTGAGCTGGCCGTTTTTCGGATTGATCTCGATTTTCAGCTCCTGCCCGGAATTGACGCCTTTGAGGGCCGCCGTCTTGAGGGCGTTGACGATCGCGGCGATCATGTCGGGACGACTGATCCCCTTCTCCTTCTCCATGTATTCGAGAACGGAAAGAATTTCGCTGCTCATGACTGTTTTAATAATGGGAAAAAAAAAGCGGGCTCGGAGCCCACTTTAGGAAAGTGAACGATGTTGAATGGGTCAACGTAACCGCCGGCGCCAATCCTTGTCAAGTCCGGCAGCCGGGCCGGCCATGAGGGCTTTCCCGCGCAAGCAGCCAGCCCAGCAGTCCTTGCGCAAAACCGTGGCAGGCGGGGCGGTCGCGCGCGCCAAAAATTTCCAAGGTCCGCAACGTCTCCGCCATCGGCGCCGGCAGGTCGCCCGGCGGCCAGTGAAACCACCACGAGACAAGCCCCTGGCCGCGGCCGCGCGCGGCCAGCAGCGGCCAGAATCCGTCGCAAATCAGATTGTCCAGCCGCGTCCCGCCGACCGCGCCGCCGCAAACCCCGGCGCCGATCCGTTCGCGAAGCTCCGCCAGCCCGTGCGCCCGGCGAAACGCCGCCGTGGAGCCATTTGCCGCCCCGGCGCCTGATGCCGGCAGCGTCCGGGCCAGCGCCTCGAGCCGCGCCGGCCAATCGGGCCGGACCCGCACCCACGCGGCGTACTGGCGCAGGCGCAAGCGCGGATGATTCGCCGGCCGCACGCCTTGCAGGCTCCACCGCCCGCGCTCGGCGGCGAAAACCTCCTCGGCCGTCCCCTCGCCCGCCGCCCACCGGCCCAGCGGCCAGGCCGCGGCGATGCGCAGCATCGGCGCCCGGTTGAAACGGTAGCCCAGAATTTCCAGCGCGGCATGATGGCACGCCGCCTCCCACCCCAGCCGGCCGAGCCGCACGCCGGCGAAATGAACCTTCTGCCGCCAGCGCGCCTCCGCCTGCCCGCGCAGCAACGCGCCGAGCACCTCCGGCGTCAGCGGGCCGAGTTCCTCGATCGCCACCGCCGCCGGCCGGCCGGTCAGTGATTCGATGACGTCCTCCTCGGCGTATTCCTCGAGACCGCGGTGGAGCAACGGCAGCAAGGCGAGCACCGGAATGCGCCGTCCGGCGCGTCCGCGGGAAAACGTTTCCTGCGGCGGAAACAGCACGACGTGCAGCACGACGTTGTCGTAGGCGGCGTCGGCGGCGTGCGCATGCGCGTCCCAATCGCCGGCGTGCAAATGCACCTCGACATCGCCGGTCATTTCTGCGCCGCCGAGCCGCAGGCTCGCGTCCTTGAAGTCCGGCCCGCCGAGCCGGTTCCATTTGCCGGGATGCAGGACGCGCACCGCGCGGCCGTCGGCGGCGACCGCGCGGGCAAGGTCAAAATCGCCCTGCCGCCAGATTTTCTGCAGCAGTTTTTCGGGAAACGCAAACGGACCTTCCAAGCCCTGCATTTCGGCCACGGCTTCGACAAACGCCGGCACGGTTTCGGGGGATTTTTTCATGGGCGGCGCCAGGCGCGGTTGTTGGCCCGGTTCATGTCCGTCAGCCGCTGCGCCTGGCGGGCGGCGGCGCGCTCGCACCAGGCCTGCAAATCGTCGGGCGAACACCATGCGGCGCCGAGGGCGGCGACCGTCTGCTGCTCGGCCCGGTCGGCCGTCGCCACCGTGCAGGCGGCCGGATCGGCCGCGCCGCCGACCAGCTGTTCGATGACGTCATCGGCCGTCAGGCCCGACGGCGTGAAAACGTGCGCGAAGGTTGCGTGTCCGCCGGGCTGCTCGACCTTGAGCTCGGTGCCGCGACCGTCAAAGACGATCGTGACGCGCCAGCCCTCGGTGTCGTGCAACACCTGCACGGTCTGCGAAAGCCTGCCGCGGGCGGCGTCGCGGTCGCGCGCGGCCAGCGTGCGCAGCTCCGGCCAGGCGTGCAGGATGTTGGCGCCGTCCACGAGCAGGTGCTTCTCGAAAGCCATGCATCCATTCTGGCGCTTGCGAGAAAGCTCGACAAGCGCGTCGTTTCGCCGAGTTTTAAGGTGCCAACCGGAGAGGTGGCAGAGTGGTCGATTGCGGCGGTCTTGAAAACCGTTGGGCCCGCAAGGGTCCCGGGGGTTCGAATCCCTCCCTCTCCGCCAGTTTTCTCCGCCAAGGAAGAAAAAACAGAGCGAGGCTGCCAGTTGATGGGGCAACCTGGACTTGGATCGCTCATTATTTCGCATCGCCGATTTCAAAAACCCAACGGCGTTGTTTTTGTGCGGATCGATGAGCGCGTTAATGGCGTACACGTCCGCCGTAACTTCAAGACTCTGAGGAGGCGTTTGTATCTATCCGGTGAGCTCTGCATTTTTGGCGAAATTTTTCTGGCCACAGGTTATCTAAGGGCGTCAGCTTTGACTACCATGATTGCCCGGCTTCTTCCCGCAAAGAGATGTGCCATTTGGCCGCTGGTGGTCTTGCTGTTTGTCGCGGCCACCCCGCTTTTAGCCCAGGATGACGGAGGCCCGTCGCCGCCATTTGGCGTATTGGAATATGTTTCCGCTGGTACGATGTACCAAAATCAAACCTTTACCGGTTACGGGTGGGCGGTGGATCCACAGTCCGGCGGCCCGGCCGACGAGGTGGATGTGGTGATCGATGGCCACCCGGTCTGTTTTGCCACCACCGATCAACCCACCGATGGGCCCTATGGCGGTAACACGGGCTTCACTTTCAGTTACAACATCGGTTCGCTCAGTCCCGGCCAACACACCATTACTTCCTATGCCTATGAGTACGGTACCGGTCTTTTTGGATACCTCTCCGGCGTTCAAGTTTTCACGGTGCTGGCAGCACCGCCACCGACCGGAGTTCTGGAATATGTTGGAGCTGGAACAATTTATCAAAACCAAAGCTTTACCAGCTGGGGTTGGGCGGCGGATCCGGCGTCCGGCGGCAACGTCTCGGAAGTGGATCTCCTGATCGACGGCAACGCGGTTTGCCAGGCCACGCTGGGCCAATCCACGAATGGTCCCTATGCCAACACCGGTTTCGTTGTTAACTATAACATCGGAGGACTCAGCCCCGGCCAACACACGGTCACTGCCCAAGCCGTGGACGCCAACGGCACTACGCTCCTGCCTGGGATTCAGGTTATTACGGTTGTGGCGGCACCACCGCCCACGGGAGTTCTCGAATATGTTGGGGCTAGCACAATCTACCAAAACCAAAGCTTTACCAGTTGGGGTTGGGCGGCGGATCCGGCGTCCGGCGGCAACGTCTCGGAAGTAGATCTCCTGATCGATGGCAATCCGGTTTGCCTGGCCACGCTCGGTCAATCCACGGATGGCCCCTATGCCAACACCGGCTTCATCGTTAACTATAACATCGGAGGACTCAGCCCGGGCCAACACACGGTCACCGCCCAAGCCGTGGATGCCTATGGGACGACGCTCCTTTCGGGGGTTCAAGTTATCACGGTCTCGGCGCGGCCGCCGCCCGCCGGAACGATGGAGTTTGTCTCGGCTGGCACTCCATTTTATCAAAATGAAACGTTCACCGGTTATGGCTGGGCGGCAGACCCGGTGTCGGGGGGACAAGTGTCAGAGGTCGATGTCGTGATCGATGGGAATGTTGTCTGCCAGGCGACGCTCGGCCAATCCACAGATGGCCCTTACGGCGGCAGCACAGGCTTCACTTTCAGCTATAACATCGGTATGCTTGGCCTGGGTCAGCATTATGTTTGGACCCAGGCGATCGACCAATATGGCGTGACAAGGTTGAACGGAACCCAGTTGTTCACGGTCAGGGCCGTCAATCAGCCGGCCACCATCCTCGGCTTAAACGTCGGTTTCTGTACGTTTGAACAGAGCAACATTGAACAGGATTCAAGCCTTTACGAGCCGCCTTTGTTCTATCCATACGATAGCGAAGTTCAAAATGCACCACAATTTACGCCGTTCATGCAATGGTGGGTGAACCTGGTCGAAGAAGCGGCTTTTGCACACGTTCAATATCTTGCTATGGGATGTGACGGCGACAGCGATGCTCAAATTAATTTCCGCTCTGCCACGAAATTATGGGCGGCCGTGGCGGCCTTGGATAGTCGTGGATACCAGGGGGTGGTCAATCTTGCCCTGTTCGATGATACGAATGGCTATGGGGTCAGCTATGCCCAGGACCACCCACCGCCACCGGGACAACCGCCACCACCGATCGACATGAGTGATCCGACTAACTGGGCGAAGTATTGGTGGCAGTACAAGTGGGAACCCTTTTTCAAAAACGTTCCGGACCAATATAGACAGAAAATACAGGGAAGGCCGCTTGTCATAATTTGGGCGATTCTTCCCAAGGTGATGACCAATGTGAATGGAAGTCTTTCGCCGCTCATAGATTTTCTGCGATCGAAGTGCTTGAGCGAGTTTAAGTTCGATCCATTTATTGTCGTAGATGCTTCCTGGCTTAATTATGACAGTAATATTCTTCAGCATGTTGATGGCGTCCACAGTTGGTTCGATGGAAAAAATCAGTGGACGAAATATACCGCAAATGCCCGTTCGGGTACGTTTACTACCGGGGTTTGCGTGCCGGGGTATTACTCTCCTGGTTATATATATTTACCGAGAAACTACGGCAATAGTTTTGCCAATGCCTTGAGCCATGTGATATCGTCCAATCTCGTTCTCATCGAGAATCAAACGGACACTGGTGAAAACACCGAGGTCTACCGGGGCGCGCCAGACTGCCCGTCTCCCTTTGGGACTCCGCCCGCGGGAGAGCGATGGATCTGCCCGAACCACTATTTGGACATTATCAGGGACTACAATATAGGCTGGGCCGGGGCGATGACCTTCGAGGCCGAGGCTTGCGACGCATTCTATTCGCCGTCGTCTCCGCCAGCGGGCAATATGTTTCGCCGGGCCGGAAACTTGAGCATTTCCTACACCGATGCCTCCCAAACCAACTGGGCGGTTAACCTGCAGACCAGCGAGTG
>DATJYF010000240.1:0-3906 GCA_035499715.1 Opitutaceae bacterium
GGCCAGGCCGGGCCGCTGGTTTTCCATCTTCGGGTCGAACGCCAGCGTCCCGCCCGAGCTGCCGTTGCCCGTGCCCGCAACCGAGGCCGTGATCGTCACCGGCCCGCCGAACTTTTCCGCGCCGGTGAGGATGTCCAGCGCGTGCAGGCGCTGAAAATACGTGCTGCCGTTGATCGTCCGCGCCACCAGGTACATCGTGTTTGTGCCCAGGTCGATCACCGGCGTGCTTTCGATGCCGACGTTGTTGTGGATGTTCAACGTGTTCGAGCCGACGATGCCCGAGATCGGCACCGGCGTCTCCGGACTGACCGCGAGGTTGACGGTCCACAGCTGGGTGTTGCTGTCCGCATCGAAGGCGTAGACCTTGTCGTTCATCGTGACGACGTAGAGCACGTTGTGGGTGCCGCCGGCGATGTTCAGGCTGGAGACGTAGAGCGGCTGCGCGAAAACGTCGCCATCCACCGAATAGGTGAACAGTTTTCCGAACGAATTCACATTCACGTTCGAGGGATTGAGGACGGTCTCGTTGAGGTTGGCGCCGGTGCGGTTGTCGTCGTTGTGCTGGGTCAGGATGTTGACCTGGCCCAGGGCGGAGGGAATGACGGGGGAAAGCAAGATCAGCAGAAGGGCCAATCCGCGAAGTTGACTGATGCGTTCTTTCGACAGGTTCATATTTGGGGGGTGATGCGCCAGATTTTGGCAGAGATATGTCAAGAGGTGGTTGAAGCTAGAAAGCAGAGATTCGTGAAAAGCAAACGGGCGGCGCATTTTGAGTGCCGCCCGTCGGGGTCAGAAGAAACGCCTATTGGGCGGCGAAGGTGAATTTGTCGGCCGACAAGCCGTAGCCGCTGGAGGAAGCATTTTTGCCGGTCACGGTCAGGCGGACGGTGTGCGTGCCGGTCGTGCTGAAGGTCACGGTGCCGAAGGGCGTCGTCGGATAAGTCTGGCCGGAGGAATACTGGTCGAGGGTCGAGCCGAGGTTCACGCCGTCGACCGAGAGCTGGAGCGTGCCGCGGGTATTGTTGCCCTTCCATTCCATCTGCACCTGGTAGGTGCCGGCGTTGACGCTCGGAATGGCGTAGTCGATGTACTGGCCGGCGGCATTGGCGGACAACACCACCCACTTGCCGCCGCTGGAGTTGGTGTCGGTCTGGACCGAGGCGGTCGCGCCGTGCGGTGTGTAGGTCAGACTCTCGGCCTCGAAGGAGACGGTCGTTCCGCCGCCGCTGCTGATCGTGTAGCTCGCGCTGGTCACGCCGCTGTCGGTCAAACCGCTCTTGTAGGCAATGGCTTCCAGTGTCGCGGTGCTCGCGATATTGACCGGGCCAGAGTAGATGGTGCCGGCAGTTTCGCTCGGCGCGCTGCCGTCGGTGGTATAGCGGATCGTCGCCCCGCTGGTCGAGCTGGTGATCGTCACGTTCTGCGCGCTGCTGTAGGTGCCGCCGGCGGGATTGAAGACCGGCGCCGTCACTTGCTGGGCTCCACCCGGCGTCACTTTGACCAGGCGGCAGGCATGGGAATTAAGGCTGCCGCTGCTGAAGCTGCCGGTGAACGAGCCCAAGTCCTTACGCGCCCAGAGATCGCGCACGGTGGCGGAACCGCTGAATCCGAGGTCGTTGGAGAAGCTGCAACTGATGGTTGCGCTGCCCGAGCCGGTATTGAAAATTGCGACGGTAAATGAACCGTCCGGGTTTTTCGCACGCCAGACGCCGGCAGTCTTGCCGGAGGGAGTGGCGACAACGCCGGCCTGGTCCACGGCGATGACTTCCGGGTTGGTGATGAGGCTGATGTCGGTCAGCGTCTTGCCGGAATTCAAGGGGGTCAAATCCTGGCCGAGGATCAGCGGCGAGCAGCAGACGGCCCAGAGGGTCGTCGCGGTCTTGCGCTCATCGGGACCGGTTGCGCCCGTGTCGCTGTTATAAAAATTGCCCGCTCCCACCAGCAACGAATCCATGTCGCCCCACCCGCCCGGTCCTTCGAACGGCGCCCACTGCGGCGAATCTTTCATGCGGTTGCTGATATCGGTCCACGTGCCCTTGACGTCGCCGTCGATGCGCCAGGAGTTGGCGACCGATTCCCAGGTGCTCGCGTAGGTGAAGCTGAGGGAATTGGACAGTTTGATCCAGATCGGCCGGCTGCCCGCAGGCGTGGCCTGGGTGGCGATAAACCATTGCTGCATGTTGGTGCGGTCGTCCGCCGGAATGTTGCCGCCGCCAGGCCCGACAAAATCCCACATGACGTAGTCGACGCCCCACGAGGCCAGCATGTCCGCGTAATTCTGGATCCACTGTGATGCGCCGGGCTTGGTGAAATCAATCTGATAGGAATAGGACGCTCCGCTGGAATTCTCGGTGTTGCCGTTGGTCAGGGGGATGACGACAATTTGCTGCGTGGTGTAGGGCTGGTTCGTGGCCGGGTTGTTCGTGTGGGCGATCTGATAATTTCCGTCGTAGGCCGCCTTGAGCATGCCAGGCGTCAGATAAATGCCGATCTTCAGCCCCTTGGCGTGAACGTAATTCGCGACATCGGACACGCCGTTGGGAAATTTGGTCGTATCGGCCTTGGCGAAACCGCTGCTGTCAACTCCGCTTTCGTCGCGCCAGCCGGAATCCATGCAGACATAATTGTAACCGAGCGACTGGAGCGTGGTGCCGGCGGGCAGGCCGGGAATCTGTGCGCACAACGCATCGGCTTGGGCTTCGACCTTTTTGTAATCGTAGCCCTTGCCGTAAACCATCCAGCTGTTCCAGCCCATCGCCGGGGTCTGGCCCAAGCCGTTGGCGGCGGCGTGCGCGGTTGAGGGAGTCAATAAAATGCCGGCGGCAACCGCGGCAAAAATCGCCGCGCGGACGTGGATTTTTCCACTGGCAAACGGTTGAAAACAGCCCCGATTTCCAGGGTATGAAATAATTTTGGAATAAGCTTTCATGGGTTGAGGCGGCACAAGGTTTTTGGGTGAAATTTGGGGCGCGGGAGCCTGGCGAAATGAGGCGTAGCCGGCGGAATTTGTGAGTCAAGGATGGCTGGGTACATCACCCTATTTAAGAGCCTGTTTTATTAAGTTTTTATAAAATATTGCAAAAAAATATCATTAGCCATGCTTTTGCCTTCAATAAATAGCATGCATTCAAATTGCCGGACATCGTTCTGTTTTTTCATTAGTAAACCGGAACCGAGCTGACCTTTCGGGCCCGTGGAGGAATAGCAGCGCCCGCAAAAACCTCCGCCTTTAGTAAAATTTTCCATGTCCAAGGAACGCTACATCGAAGCCAAACAAAAATGGGCGGAAAAGCAGAAGGCGCGAGGCGTGACCGCGCGCGCCGTGGCGTCCAGCGACCGTCTGCCGCCCGGCCAAAAGCTCACGACCGGATTTCCCGTGCTCGATCTCGGCGTGCAGCCCGACGTGCCGCTGGAACAATGGACGCTCACGCTCGACGGCGCGGTGGCGAAGCCGGCGGTGCTCACCTGGGATCAGTTCAACGCCCTGCCGCAAGCAGAGGACGTGAGCGACTTCCATTGCGTGACGACGTGGAGCCGCTACGATTGCCGCTGGGGCGGCGTGGCTTTTACCACGCTGTATGAGTTCGTTCAGCCGAAACCGGAGGCACGCTTCGTCTATTTCACCGGCTACGATGGTTATTCGACCAACGTTCCGCTCGAACGGTGCCTGGACGACGACGTGCTCGTGGCCATCCGCTTCGACGGCGCGCCGCTGCCGCGTGCGCACGGCGGGCCGGCGCGCGTCATCATTCCCAAGCTTTACGCATGGAAAGGCGCTAAGTTCGTCAAAGGCCTCACGTTTCTGGCCCAGGACAAACCTGGCTTTTGGGAGGTACGGGGCTATTCAAACACGGCCGATCCGTGGAAGGAAGAGCGCTACGCGTGAGGCGCAGGAAAATCTTCGCG
>DATJYF010000241.1:0-8679 GCA_035499715.1 Opitutaceae bacterium
CGGCCAGCTGCACGTGCAGATCGGACGCGCCCTGCACGACGTGGCTGTTGGTCATGGCGTAGCCGTCGGGCGAAAGGAAAAACCCCGAGCCGCTGCCGCCGCCTTCGCCGTCGGTCCCGCTGCGCCGGGTTCGGACGTCGATGTGGGCGACGGCGCTGCCCGCCGCCTGCACGGCGCGGCTGACGGCGTCGGAATAGGCATCGAGCAAGGCCCCGTCATCCAGCGGCGGTGGAACGGTGGCGGCGGTGGCGGGCGAAGCGGTGGAAAGAAAATCGATCATGGCGCAAAGGATTTCACGTTTCTCACAATATTCTTTTTTGCAAACGAGCGGGGCTGGGCGGCGCCATCATGCAAAATGCCGGCGTCCAGTCCCGGAAAACCGCCACCGGAACGCTTCAGCTGCGGTTCAGGCGCCAACGAAGTGCAGAAAGGGCTGTTTTCGAATCAAGAAAACCCCGGGCAAGCCGATGTTGTTGCAAGATAAAGATGCCCTGCGCGCCGCCATCAGAGTCCGGGCAGGCCGACTGGCTTCGATTTTCAAGAGGTCGCCGCCCACATCGATTTCCGATCAGAATTTTCGGGCCTTGGTGGTTTCCGGCGATTCTGCTCAATTCGGCGTGTTTTCTCGCCGCGGTCCGGGGAGCCGATCCATCGCCGGCCTGGCGATTCTGGGATTATTCCGATGGCTTCATCGAATCCCATGTTTTGCACATCACGGAGGATTCGCGCGGGGCGGTTTGGGTGAAGCACGGTTTGATCAATTCGATCGACGTGCTCGATGGCTATGCTCTCACCCACGTCCAGGATCCGCGGGATTTCCAACATATTCACGCCGCGTGGACCGTTTCACCGCAGGGTCTGAAGCATTATGAAAAGGGAACGTGGGTGTTGTATCGGTGCAATTTTCCGCTCAACGACATTTGCGATCTCACGCCGTGCGACGGCAACCAGGCTTTTCTGCTCACCACGGAGCTGTTGCTCTCTTTTTCGCGCGCCGACAAAACCTACCGCGTGGTGAAGCGGGCCGACGAAACCGGCCTGGGCCGTTTTACCGGGCTCGCGGAGTTCAGGGACGGCGTGCTCTGGGTGACGGCCGAAAAGGGGATGGGCCGGTGGCGGGAGGGAAAAACCAGGGACTGGACTGAATTCACGAGCGGTGAAATCGGGCTGCAGTCGTTGACGCATCCCATCGCCGGGTACGACGGCGAGCTGTTTGTCGCCGGTGTCACGTTGGAAAATCCGACTGCCGCGGTCGTGCGCTTCGACGGCCGTCATTTTCAAAAAATCGCGGAGGGCCACCTCAATTCCATGTGGGCCTGGCCGGGGCCGGAAGGCAGCGTCTGGATCGAGGACGGCTCCGAGCTTTTCCGCCTGCAAGACGGCCGCAAGGAGCCGGTGGAGCGGGTGGGCGCGCTGCTCAGTCGCGTCGAAGACGTGATCCCGGAGCGCAACGGCGCCTTTTGGGTCGGCACCACGCAGGGGCTCGCCCGCTATGCCGATCCCTTGTGGATGCCTTTCCACGGCAGCCAGACCATCGACACGCGCGTCCACGCCATCTTTGAGGATCACGCCGGCCGGCTGTGGTTCGACTGCACGGACTATCTGGCGAGTTACGACGGGAAAAACTGGAACAAATACTACCTGCCCGGCGGCCAGGTCACCGACCAGTATCTGCCTTACGGCTTCTGCCCCCTGCCGAACGGAAACATGCTGGTCAAGATCAACGACTGGCGGGGGCCGGTCCTGGTGCTTGATCCCAAAACCATGACCTTCTCGCCGCTGTCGCCGCCGCCCGGCCGGATGCTGGGCGTTTTCGCCCCGGGTCCGGACGGCAAGGTCTTGATCCAGACGCTTGCCGTCATGTCGGAGGCCCACCCCGAGTTCAGGCTGGAAACCTACGACGGGGAGAAATTCAGCGTGGTGGCGGACCTCGGCGGCCAATGGGGCGTGGCCGAACTGCGCGCAATTTTTACCGCCCGCAACGGCGACATCTGGCTGGGCGGAAGCGATGGCGTCGGCGTGTATCACAACGGCAAATACAGAACATTCACGCCGGCGGACGGCTACACCGCCAGCGGGGCCTATGCCTTCTACGAGCTTCCGGACGGAACGATTCTCGCCGGCGGCCGGGACAAATTGCTGGCTTACGACGGCCGGCGCTGGAACCTGCGTTTTCAGGGATTGGACCGGCTCGGGCTGGATCGGGTCCGGCAGATCATCCAGGACCACAACGGCACCATCTGGATGGCTTCCGGGTCGGGCATCCACCGCTACCAGAATGGCGCCTGGGTTTCCAACACCGCGGAGGATGGGCTGCCGTCCTCGATCGGCGGCACCGTTTTCGAAGACAGCCATCACAACCTCTGGGCGGGAACGGCGCGCGGCGCCAGCGTCTACCATCCGGAAGCCGACACCGATCCGCCGGAGGCGATCATCCGCCCGGAATTGAACCAGAAGGAAGTCACGGCCAACGGCCGGGCCAATCTGGTTTTTGCCGGCATCGACAAGTGGAAGCAAACGGCCGATGACCGTCTGCTTTTTTCCTACCGCGTGGACCAGGGCGCATGGTCGCCGTTCGCGGCGGTGAACGAAGCCGGCTGCAAAGGGCTGCCACCCGGACCGCACCGGTTTGAAGTGCGGGCGATGGACCGGAACGCAAACATCGGCCTGCATCCCGCCGTCTATCCTTTCACCGTGGTGTTTCCCTGGTACCGGCAGGTCGGCTTCCTGGTCCTGGCCGGCGCGGGTGCCGTGACCATCGTGCTGCTCATCCGGCTCACGGTCCTGCATCATCGCCAGCGAACCCGGCTCATCGCCCAGTTGCGCAAGGCCAAGGACGCCGCCGAGGCGGCCAGCCAGGCGAAGAGCGAGTTCCTCGCCAACATGAGCCATGAATTGCGGACGCCGCTGAACGGCGTGATCGGCATGACCAACTTGGCCCTGTCCACCCGCCTGACCCGGGAGCAGCGGGATTTTCTCACCACCGCGGCCCAATCGGCCGAAGCGCTGGTCGTGGTGGTCAACGACATCCTAGATTTTTCCAAGATGGAGGCCGGCGAGGTGAAATTGGAAATCCAACCGATCGATCTGTGCGACCTGGCCGAAGCCGCGGCCCGGGCCTTCGCCTTCCAGGCCCACCAGAAAAATCTCGAGCTGATCGTCGACGCATCGCCGGAGTGCCCGCGGGTTTTCCAGGGCGATCCCCTGCGGCTGCGGCAGATTCTTTTCAATCTTTTGAGCAACGCCATCAAGTTCACGCCGGCGGGCGAAGTCTCGCTGGAAATCGCGCCGGCGGTGAGGAACGGCCGATCCGTTCTGGAATTCTCGGTCTCCGACACCGGCGTCGGCATTCCCGCGGACAAGCAGAAGCTGCTATTTGCCCCGTTTTCGCAGGTCGATTCTTCGCTGACACGCCGGTTCGGCGGCATCGGGCTCGGCCTTGCGATCGTGCGGCACCTCGTCGACCTGATGGGCGGGGAGATCTGGATCGACACCGCCAATCGCGCCGGCACGACCTGCCGGTTCGCCATTCCCTTCGTTCCCGCCGAGGGGCCGGCGGATTCCCTCCTGGCGAATGTCGATCCGACCGGCCTGGCGGGGCTCAAGGCGCTGGTGGTGGACAACAATGCCGCCAATCGGCGGATGCTGGAGCGGGTGCTCTCGTGCGTTCACCTGCGCGTACAGGGCGCGGCGGACGGCAAGACCGCGCTCGACCTGCTGGCCGCCGCGGCCCGGGAGAACGATCCGTGCCGCTTGGTTGTGCTCGACTATCGCATGCCGGAGATGGACGGCCTGGCGGTTTATCAAGAGATGAAAGCCGATCCCCGGCTGTCCGACAGCGCGGTGCTGATGATGCTGAAGGCGGATGACAGCCATGTGACGGCGGCCCGCTGCCGCGAGGCCGGCTTGGATCTTTGCCTGATCAAGCCGATCCGGCCCAAACTGCTTTTTGAAAGCATTCACAAGCTCATCGCGCGGGCGGCGCAGGCCCAGGCGGAGGAAAAGAAACCGGCCGCGACGGGACCCGCGGAGGTGGGAAAAACCGGCCGTTTGCACATCCTGCTGGTCGAGGACAATCCGGTGAACGCGCGGGTGGCGCGGCTGATCCTTGAGCAACGGGGCCACACCGTCACCCATGCCGAGGACGGGCGCAAAGCCCTGGCGTTGTTTCAGGCCCAGTCTTTCGATCTGATTCTCATGGACGTGCAAATGCCGGAAATGGACGGGCTGACCGCCACCCGGCTGATCCGCCAGGCGGAGGTCGCCACGCAAAGCCACATCCCCATCATCGCCCTGACCGCTTTCACGACCAAGGAGGACGAGGCCAATTGCTTTGCGGCCGGCATGGACGCCTTCCAGGGCAAGCCGATCAATGTGAAGAGGCTCTTCGAATTGATCGCGGCCCTGGCCAAAGAGAGACCGGCCGCGGTTTGACGACCGGCCGCCGCGGCCGCGGCTCCATTTCGTTCTCGCGGTCGCCGGCGGGATTTGGCTGGATGGACCACTATTCATTTCATGAACAAACGTCGTGTCGTCGTCACCGGACTCGGAGTGGTGGCTTGCAATGGAGTGGGGGTGGATGCGTTTTGGCGGGCCAATCGCGAGGGCCGTTCCGGCATCGCGCTGATCGATGCCTTCGACACCGCGGAATTTGCCTCCAAAATCGGCGGTCAGGTGCGGGGATTCACACCCGCGGAATACATGCCGGAGGCGACGGCGAAACGGGTGGACCGCTTCGTGCATTTCGGGCTGGCCTGCGCCGAGATGGCGTTGCGGAGCAGCGACCTGGATCTGGCGGCCGAGGATCCCGACCGCATCGGCGTGATCGTCGGCTCGGGCCTGGGCGGGCTGCTGTTTCATGAAGAGCAGATCGTGGCCGCGATCGATCGCGGCGAGATGCGGGTCAATCCTGCCGCGGTCGCGCGGATCAGCCCCAATGCGGTGGCGAGCCAGATTGGAATCCGCTACGGCTTCAGGGGGCCGAACCTGGTGATTTCCACCGCCTGCGCCTCCGGCGCCCACGCCATCGGCGAGGCCTTCCGCAAAATCCAGCACGGCGAGGCGGAGGTTTGCTTCACCGGCGGGGTCGAGGCGCCGCTGACGCCGTTCAATTTTGCCGCCTACTGCGCGCTGCGGGTGCTTTCGAAAAACAACGCCCATCCGGCCGGCGCCTCGCGGCCCTTCGACCGCGCCCGCGACGGCTTTGTCATGGGCGAAGGCGGAGCGGTCCTGGTGCTGGAGGAACGCGAGCGAGCGCTGAGCCGCAACGCGCCGATCCTGGCCGAAGTGGCCGGTTATGCGAGCAACTCGGGGGCGCACCACATGGTCATGCCCGAGCTGGAGGGGACGGATGCCGCGCGCGTCATGGCCGCGGCCCTGAAGGATGCCGGGCTGAGCCGGGTGGATTACATCAACGCCCACGCGACCTCCACCAAGGCGAACGACGCCGCCGAAACCAAGGCGATCAAGGCCGTCTTCGGCCCGGAGGCCGCCGGAATTCCGGTCTCGTCGACCAAGTCGATGATCGGCCACACCCTGGGGGCGGCGGGCGCGATCGAGGCCGTCGTCTGCGTCAAGGCGATCGAAAGCCAGTTCATTCCCCCGACCATCAATCTCGACCAGCCGGATGACGGCTGCGATCTCGATTACGTTCCGCACCGGGGGCGTGAAGCGAAAGTAAAAAATATCCTGTCCAATTCGTTTGGATTTGGTAATTGCAACGCCGCCTTGATCTTCTCAGAAGCGCGGTGATACCGAAATGACCCAGCAAGAGATCGAACAAAAGGTTAAGGAGATCATCTCCAGGAAATTCAACGCGGCGCCGGAGAAAATCCAGCCGGAGACGCGGCTCGCCGAAGACCTCGGTGTGGATTCGTTCGGCGCGGTCGAACTGATGTTCGAGGTGGAGGAGGCGTTTGGCTTGAAGATTCCGGACAGTGACATCGAGCACGTGCGGACGGTGAACGACGTCGTCGTCTACCTGGCCACCTGGCTCGACAAGACCGCGCCCAAGTGAGGCCGGCGCGACCGGCGGCCTATTCCGTCTGGGCGATGCCGCGCCGGAGCGCCTCCTCGAACAGGGTCACGGCGGTGTCGATCTCCGCCTCCGTGATGTAAAGGGAGGGCGCGATGGTGAAGACGTTTTTGTAGTAGCCGCCGATGTCGAGGATCAGGCCCCGGCTCCGGCCGCCCGCGCCGAGCGTGCCGCTCAGTCCGATGTTCATCATCGCGTCCGTGAGCTCGCGGTTCGGCGTGTATCCGTCGCGCTGACACATTTCGACGCGCAGCGCCAGGCCCAGCCCGTCCACGTCGCCCATCTGCGGATATATCCTGGCCAGCTCCTTCAGGCGCGCGAGGAAGTAGGCGCCGCGCTGCATCACGCGTTTTTCGAAGTCCTCCTCCTCCATCAGCTTCAAGGTTTCGAGCGCCACGGCGGTGCCGAGCGTGTTCGAGGAGAAGGTGGAATGGGTGGAGCCGGGCGGAAAGACCGCCGGCGAAATCAGCTCCTCCCGCGCCCAGATGGCGGAGATGGGATTCATGCCGTTGGTCAGCGCCTTGCCGAAGACGATCACGTCCGGCTTCACGCCGAAGTGTTCAAGGGCGAAAAATTTGCCTGTGCGGTAAAATCCCATCTGGATTTCGTCGTCGACCAGGAGGATGCCGTGCGCTTCGAGCACCTTTTTGAGGCCGGGAAAATATCCCTCCGGCGGGACGATGTAGCCGCCGGTGCCCTGCACCGCCTCGACAAAAAAGGCGCCGAACTCCGCCTGGCCGGTCTTGTTGACCACGCCGTAGTACTCGGTTTCGAAGAGGCGCTCGAACTGCTGCAGGCAGAACAGGCCGCAGGACTCGCGCTTCATGCCGTAGGGGCAGCGGAAGCAGTAGGGATAGGGAATGAAGTTGGCCCGGTCGGCGAAATGGCCGAACCGCTCCCGGTAGCGGTAGCTGGAGGTGATGGCCGAGGCGCCGAGCGTCCGCCCGTGGTATCCGCCCATGAAGGCGAAGGCCAAATTCTTTTTCGTGTGGTTGCGCGCCACCTTCCACGCGTCCTCGATCGCGCTGGCGCCGCCGACGTTGAAATGAATGCGGCCCTTGGCCCCGAAGATGGTCTCGACCTTCCGGGCCAGCTTGGCCGCGACCAGGATCTTTTCCCGGTGGAGGTACTGGCAGGCCAGCTGGGGCAGGACGTCGATCTGCCGTTTCAGCGCGGCGTTGAGGCGCGGGTGGCCGTAGCCGAAGCTCGCCGCCGAATACCACATCTGCAGGTCGAGGTACTCGGTGCCGCGCTCATCGTAGAGATAGATCGACTCCGCCCGCCGGAAGAGGGTCAGCTCCCTGGCGTAGTGCACGGTGTCGCCCCACGAGCAGTACTTGGCCTCGAGCTCGAGCAAATCCTCGTGCGGGTCGTCGGGCGGGAGCGGGCCGGAGGGTGGATGATTCACGATAAGAGCGTTTGCAGGCGGGAGTGAACGGTCCCGAGGTTTTCAAACGGGATGCAGTCGTTGCGAACCGCCAAGTAGTGCTCCAGTAGGCGGCCTTTGGCAAAAAGTATTTCGCAAAATCCGGCCGGGCAGATGTCCGACTGGCCGTCGCCGATGTAAATTTTTTTCGTGCCGGGCGGCCGGTGGCGTTTGAAGAGATGCGAAGTCTTGCAGTTGGCGCACGTGCTGCAGATCGAATGAAAATAAGGGAAGCGGACGACCGGCCGGTCGCCCTCCAGCCGCATCTCGTTGGCCAGGATTTTCGGCCCGGTGGCGTGGTTGTTTTCCAGGATGGGGCGGATCAGGGAGGAAAAACTGTCGCTCACGATCACCGGCTTGATGTTTTTGGCGCGGAGCAGGTCGAGGATCAGGCGGAAGGCGGGATCGATCCGGACGGCGCGAAGATAGTCCCGGAGCGCAGGCGCGGAGATCCGCACCTGCGCGAGCTGGCGTTCGAGGCAGTCGCGCGAACCGATTTCGCCCTGCTGCCACAATGCCTCCGCCGCCTTCCAGTCCTCGTTGATCGAGAAGCGCCGGATGATGTCGTCCAGCACGTCGAACTCGGTGACGGTATTGTCGAAATCGATGTAGATTTCGAAGGGCGCGGACACGCTCATATCGTTTCGAGAAACGCCTTCATCTCGACGGCGACTTTTTCCCGTTCCTGGTCCGCGGTGATGACGTGATAGGAGTCCATCAGAACGACCAGCTTCTTGATCGGCGAGGAAATGCGGTCATAAATCAACTCGGAATTCTTCAAGCTGGCGGTGTCGTCCTCCTGCGGATGGATCAGGAGCAGCGGCGTGCGGACGCGGCCGAGCAGGGGAATGATGGTGCGGGCCAGCCGGCGCAATTCATGAAAGAGGGAGACGGGGAAGTACGCGTAGCCGTATTTGGCAACGCCCTCGATGTCGTCCAGTTTCGCCCGGCTGTAGAAGCGGTGCACCATGCCGCGGATGGTTTTGTTTTTGATCCCGTAAGGAGGCTGCTCCTTGAAATAGACGCGGTATTTCAACGGCGTGTGGGACGCCAGCGGGAGCAGCCGGTTGTACCACGGCACGTTCCAGCCGTCGAAAAACAGCGTGGGGGCGAGGCAGACGCCTCCGGCCAGCTTGTCGCCGAATTCCTCCGCCAGCAGCAGGACGAAAAGCGCGCTCATCGACAGGCCGGCCACGTAGACATTGTCGCCGGTCTCCAG
>DATJYF010000242.1:0-3431 GCA_035499715.1 Opitutaceae bacterium
CCGGGGCAGCGGTCCCGGCAGGCAGCGGACAAAGAAATCCTGGGCCGAGAGCGAAATTCCGTCCAGCTCGGCGGCGGAGAGCTCGGCGGCACGCGGGACGAAGTTCAACCGGGCAGGCCAGGCCACGCCGCGCACATGCAGGTGAACGTCCCGGGCGCTTCCGCGGCCGGGCAGGACCAGCTCGGCGGCACGAAGGTCGAGCGTGGCGGCGGCCGCGGCGTTGCCGAGCAACGGGGCCTTGGCCGCGAGGTGCAGACCGGAGACCTGCAGGCTCCAGGGCCCGTCGCGACTGAAGGCGCGCGCGGCGAGCATGGCGGTGACGGTCGCTCCGCTGGCCTCCGAGGGCGCGAGTTCGAGATGGAGCTGCGCGTCGTCGAGCGCGCCGAGTTCGCGGATCAGGCCGGCGAGTTCGCGGCTGAGGCGCGGATAGTTTTCCGCGAACAAATCCGCCAGCGGCAGAATGCCGGTGGCGGCGGTGTTGGCGGTGGCCGGCAGGCGGCACAGGCCGTGCGCCGTGACGGCGAGCGTCCCCGCGTGGCAGTTGAATTGCCGCAATTCGACGCTGCGATCGTGCGGCACGAGATCGACCGTGCAGTCGCTTATCAGCGCCTCGGCCCGGCCGCTGGGCGAAAAAGGGGCCGGCACGAAAAAGCTCGCGTCGGCCACGCGGACTTCGCGCGGGTCGAAATGGCCGGCGAGCAGCGCCCAGGGGTCGAGGCGGACATAGAGCGCACGGGCGGTGAAGAGCGGATCGGCGAAAGAGGGCGAGTTGAGGCGGATATTCTCGGCAAAAATCCGGCCGGAGGGATCAAACGTGGCGCGGTCGAAGCGTACGGCGAGGTGCGAAGCGGCCAGCCGCGACTCGAGAGCGCGCAGAAGAAAAGCGGGAACGGCGAGCTGGCGAGCGGCCAGAAGATAAAGTTGCAGCGCAAGGGTGACGCCGAGGAGAAGCCACAGCGTCCAGAGGGCAAAGGAGGCCGCGCAATGGCCGCAAAAACGGCACGCAGACCAGAGCGGAGAGAGGGCTTTCACAGCAAGAGGGCCGGACGCCGGGAAGATGCCATCGCCTTATTTGGGCGGCGGGGCGCCGGACGTCTCGGGCGCGGGCGGACTAGCGGCCGGCGGCGCGGCGGTGAGGGCGTACAAGGCATCGAGCAGTGGCTGGGTGGCCTCAAAGACGACGCCGAGCGCGGGCGAGCCGGCGAGCTGCGTGCCGCCGCCCACGCGCTCGGTGAAGAAAAGCTGCATGGTTTCCGTGGCGGCGGGCGCTCCGCTGGCGACGGCCAGGGCGATGGTGGCGTCGAGTTGATAGCTCCACGGGCGGCTTTCTCCCGCCACCGTCACGCTGGAGGGAAAATCGTCCCGGACGAAGTCCTTGGCCCGCAGCGCGGGCAGAAGCTTGAGGATGTCGCCGACCGCCTTGCCGCGGTCGGCCGGTTCGGCCGCGAGGGAGGCGCTCCAAAAAGCGGAGACCGTGCCGGTGTCGGCTGGCGTCTTCATGGCTTTCTCGTAGAGGACGGCTTTGTCCGCCAATCGGACGAGCTTGAGGCCGATGATCTGAGCGCCGGCTGGAAGCGCCTGCAGCAGGCGGTCGCGGTAGGCGAGAGGCGTGACCGGAGTGGCGGCGAGGACGGCTGGATCGACGGCGTAAACGGAGCCGGCGCCGCCCACGCGGGCATAGACCTGGGCGTCGGTGCCGAGTCCGAGCTGCAGGGTGAGCGCGGCGGGCGGGGTGCTGAGCGCCGCGGTCGGCGCGCTCGGCGAGGCGAGGGTGAGCGTGATTTCGCGCTCGGGCCGGTTGAAACCCCAATTTTCCAGGTCGGCGGCGGCAGGGGCGTCGCTGACAAATTTTTTCGCCGTAAGGAGCGAGAGATTCTCCAGCAGGCGCTGGATGACCTCGGTGTCGGCCGGCTGGGTCTGTGGACCCGCCGGCGAGCGGTGGACGATCTGCCAGACGGGATTGTCCTTGGCCGCGGCGGACGATTCCAGCCGCTGCAAAATCACGTCGGCATAGTTGGGCGCGCGCAGCGTGATCGTGGTGACGTCGTGCGGATCGAAAAAATTAAGAAAGTGCGTTTCCCGCAGCGTGCCCTTGGCGTTTTTCAGCTGGTCGAAAAGCGAGTCGGGAAACGAGACCACGAAGACCGGCGTCTTGTCCTCCTCTTTTCCGTAGTAGAGCGTTTCCTTCCGATCGGTTTTGGCGGGAGGCGGAGCCGGGTTGGGCGCGGGGTTGCCGAGCAGCAGCGTCTCGCGCCGGTTGTTGCCGTCGACGGTGATGCGGAGGGCGGGCGTGGTGAGGCCGGTGCGATCGTCGGCCTCGCGTTCGCCGACGAAGGACTGGACGCGCAGCGTGTCGAGGTCGGTGATGGCGAGTTCGGTCAGCGTCTTGCTGGCGCGGGCGATGATGGGATTGATGAAGGACCAGCTCGCGCCGGAGCGCTGGATGCGCACGGGCGGGCCGGCCGTTTGCAGGTTGAGGCCGCTGGCTTCGAAGACGGGAATGGTGAAAAGGCGGTCGTCGCGGAGCTGGTCGGGCGGGATGGTCAGGCTGTCGGCGAGGCTGCGGCTCACCACATGGATGCGGCGGCCGTCGGGCGAGAGCACGTAGAGGTTGTTGCCCACGACGGTATTGGCTCCGATGCGGAGCGTGTAGGTTTGGCCGCCGGCCGCGTTTTCGCCGCCGGCGGTGAAAGTGATGGTGAGCTGGGGCTGGTCGAGGCCGTAGTCGGCGAGCGTCTGGCCGTTTTTGGCCAGGTCGCTGACGAGAAAACTCGTCTCGTGCCGGAGCGTTTGCAGTTCGGTCAGGATGCGGTTGACGGCGTCGGGATTGGCGGGCCAGCCGGCGGGCTGGGAAAGAAGCCAGGTGTCGCCGTGCTTTTCGATCTGAAGCGGCTGGGAGGAGGAGCGGCTGGAGATGGCCAGCGCGGTGATGTTGGAGGCCTCCGGGCCGAGGACGCGGGTGCCGGCCTGGTCGAAGGAGCTTTCCGCCTGAAAGTGCGGCTCGATGTAGAAGATGAACGCGAAAAGGACGACGTTCAAAAAAAGAAGTATGAGCGTGATCTTGGTGCGCATCGGGGAAAAAGGTTTTTAGCGGCGGCGCGTCCAATAAACGAGCACGGCGATGAGAAAGGCGGCGGCGGGCGGGAGGAGGAGCAGGCCGAGGCGGAGCTTGGCAAGCTGGAGTTCGCTAAGCGAGAGTTGATAGCGTTCGATCGGCCGGGGCGGGACGTTGAGCTGGGTGTCGCGATCGGTGGCCCAGTTGACGGCGCCGAGGATGAAATACTGGTTGCCGGCGTTGGTGATGCGATTGTTGGTGGCGAGTTCCGAGGTGCCGCTGACGATGAGGCGTCCGCCGCGCACGCTGAAGGGCAGGATGGCGCCGCTGGCGCTGCGGGCGCTGACGCGTTCGGAGGCAACGATCACACCCAGAG
>DATJYF010000243.1:0-8362 GCA_035499715.1 Opitutaceae bacterium
AGACGTTGACGCAGGTGTCGCAGATGAAAACCCCGGGGCCGGCGATGATTTTCTTCACCTCCGACTGCGAACGACCGCAGAACGAACACAGGGTCATGCGCGAGGATTTGGCCATGACTCAGATGGTGGAGCTGCTTTCGGGAAAAATCGACTCAAAAGCAGCGCAATCAAGCGGCACTTTTCTCCGCAATCGACTGGGCCTCGCGCGTGGATTCGACGACGTGATCGACGATGCCGTAGGCCTTGGCCTCCTGCGCACTCATGTAATAATCGCGGTCGGAGTCTTTCTCCACCTGCTCGGCGGTCTTGCCGGTGTGCTTGGCAATGACTTCGTTAAGCGTGCGGCGCCAGCGGAGGATTTCCTTGGCCGCGATGGCGATGTCGGCGGCCTGGCCGCCCGCGCCGCCCGAGGGCTGGTGGATCATCACCCGGCTGTTGGGCAATGCAAAACGTTTGCCCTTGGTGCCGGCCGCGAGGAGCACCGTGCTCATGCTCGCCGCCATGCCGATGCAATAGGTGACGACGTCGCATTGGAGGAAATTCATCGTGTCGTAAATGGCCATGCCGCCGGTCACGACGCCGCCGGGCGAATTGATATAGAGATGGATGTCCTTTTTCGCGTCCTCCATCTGCAGATAAAGCATCTGCGCGATGACGAGGTTGGCGACCATGTCATCGATCGGCGTGCCGATGAAAATAATGCGGTCCTTCAGCAGGCGCGAATAGATGTCCATGCTGCGCTCGCCGCGGCCGGTATTCTCCAGAACAATGGGAACGTAGTAGCTCAATCAGGTTTTCGGTTGGACGGTCTTCACGGTAGCCTTGGACACGAGGAAATCAAGGGCCTTGTCGAAAATGATGGATTGCTGGACGGAGCGCAGCCGCTCGCGGTCCTTGGTCAGGTCCTTGACCAGCTTCTCCGGCCGCTGGTTGGCCCGCATGGATTCGCGGAAGATGAAATTGTCGATGTCCTTTTCGGTCGCGGTGATCTTCTCCTGTTCGGCGATCTTGGCGAGGATGAACTGCACCTGCACGCGCGCGGCCGCGGACCGACGCGCGCCTTCGTAGAGCTCCTTCTTGTCCTTTTCGAACTGCTCCGCCGGCACGCCGCGGCGCATGTTTTCCTCGATGAAATGCCGCAGCACGTTTTGCGTCTCGTTTTCCACCAGGCTCTCGGGCGGAAGAAAATTCGCCTTGGCTGCGAGCGCGTCGCTGATCTGGCGGCGCTGGGCGGAGCGGTTCTCGTATTCCTTGCGGAGCTTGAGATTGTTGCGGACTTTGGCGCGAAGGCCGTCGAGGTTGTCCACCTCCTGCGCCTTGAAAAAGGCCTCGTCAAGCGGCGGAAGCACACGCTCGCGCACTTCCTGGATCTCCACGGCATAAACCGCCTGCTTGCCGGCAAGGGCGGGCGCGGCGGCGAAGCCCGCGGGAAAAGTAACGGTCACGTCCTTTTTCTCGCCGGCCTTCAGGCCCGCGAGCTGCGCGCCGAGTCCGGGGATGAGCCCCTCCTGCCCCTGCACTTCCTCCCAGGTCTGCGGGACTTTGCCGTAGATCTGCTTGTCGGGGACGAGTTCGAGAATCGCTTTCCCTTCCACCCGGCCCTCATAGGCGAGCTTGACATAGTCGCCCGTGCCGGCGGGGCGGTCGACGGCTTTGAAGTCCGCGCGCTCGGCGCGGAGGCCGGCGATGACCGCGTCGATTTCCGCGTCAGTCGGATCGACCGGCTGGATTTCCGTCGGCAGGCCGGTATATTCCGGCAGCGTGATCTCGGGGCGCACGTCGACCGTGAAGGTGATGACCGACGACACCGTCGGCTCGATCGTGCCCTGGTCCACCTTGACGATGGAAAGCACGTCCAGCTTCGACTCCTTGAGGCCGTCGCGGTAGGCCTTGGTCACGATCTTGTTTTTGAACTCGTCGGAAATTTCCCTGGCGAACCGCTTCAAGATCATGGCGGCCGGCGCCTTGCCGGGGCGAAAACCGGGCAGACGGGCCAGGCGGGAAAATTCGCCCACCACGGCCTGATATTCGTTCGCCACCTCGCTCTGGTCGAGCGAAACGACGAGGTTCTTGCGGGTATCGGAGATGTCTTTGAGTTCGATGTTCACGAATGGCGTAAAATAAACGGCAAAGCTACGTGGCGCCGACTCGCACGGTCAATGCCGGATTCTGCGCGCTTGAAAGCGCCGTGCCTTCGGCGCTTGCTCGGAGGAGACATGCCAAGCCTGCACGAACTTCTCGCGGAGCACGCGCCGCTGCTGCTGCTCGACGCCGCGTCCGCGCGTGTGCAAACCGGCTTCCTTGAAGCCGATGGCCGGGCCCGCTGGACCGCGGCGGAAGAGGAAGCCGGGGTGGCGCTGTTTCGCGGCGTCGCGTCGCTCGGCGCCGCGCCGGCGGCGGCGCGCGCCTTCGTTTTTTGCGAAGGCCCGGGTTCGATCCTCGGCATCCGCACTGCGGCGATGGCGCTGCGCGCGTGGAACGTTCTCGCTGCGCGGCCGGTGTTCGCCTTTCGCAGCCTGGAAATCGTCGCCCATGACCTCGCGCGGCCCGGCGCAACCGGGGATTTTTCCGTCATCGCCGACGCCCGGCGCGAGACCTGGCACTGCGTGGACGTGCGCGGCGGCGCGGTCGGGCCGCTGCGGCGCGCGCCGGCGCCGGAGCTTTCCGGCGCGCTCGTCCTGCCGGAAAATTTCCGCACCTGGTCCGCTCTTCCGCCGGGCACGCGCCGCGTCGGCTACGATCTCGCCGCGCTCCTGCCGCGCGTCGCCGACGTGGATTTGTTTCGCCTGACCGGCGCGCCGGACGCTTTTTTGCACGAAGACCCGAGTTACAAGACCTGGACGCCGCACATCCACGGCGCGTCCGCCCGACCATGAATTTTTCCGCTTCTCCCCTGCCGCTGCGCTGTTGGGCCGAGATCGACCTCGCCGCGCTGGAGCGCAACCTCAGGCTCATCCGCGCCTCGCTGCCGCCGCACATGCGCTATGTCGCGGTGGTCAAGGCCGACGCCTACGGCCACGGCTTGCACCAGACGGTGGCGCGGCTCATGCACGCCGGTGCGGACCTCTTCGCCGTGGCCAATCTTTCCGAGGCCGCGGCCATCCGCGAACTCGGGCCGGGCTGGCCGATCCTGCTGCTGAGCCCGCTCCTGCCCGAGGAGGACCGCTACCTGGCCGACTACGACCTGGCGGCCACGCTCTCGACCGCGGACGAAGTCGCGCGTTTCGACGCGGTGGGACGCGCGGGGCGCCGGCCGGTCCCGGTGCACTTGAAAATCGACACCGGCATGGGCCGGCTCGGCGTCTGGCATGAACGCGCGCCGGAGCTGTATGCAAAAATTCGTGATGCGGCGCACATTCGCCTCGCCGGGGTCTTCACGCATTTCGCCAGCCCGGATGACGATCCGGCCTTCACCGCGGAACAGCGGCGGCGGTTTCTCGCCGCCCTCGAGCGCTGCGAGGGGCTGCGGCTGGATGAAATCTTCGTCCATGCCGACAACAGCGCCGGGCTGGAGACCCTGCCGGGCGGCAGCCCCTTCAACGCCGTGCGCGTCGGCCTGCTGCAATTCGGCGTCCTGCCCCACCCCAACTCACTGCTCGCACAGGTGCACACCGAGCCGGTGTTCAGTTTCCACACCCGCGTCGGCATCGTGAAGGAATTGCCGAGCGGCACCGGTGTCAGCTACGGCCGCACCCGCACCCTGTCCCGCGATTCGCGCGTGGCCGTGCTCACCGCCGGCTACGGCGACGGGCTGCCGCGCGCCGCCAGCAACCGCGCGCAAGTCCTCGTGCGCGGACGGCGCTGCCCCGTGCTCGGCCGCGTGACCATGGACCAGACCATCATCGACGTGACCGACGCGCCCGGCGTGGAGCGCGGCGATGAAGTGGTGCTGGTCGGCCGGCAGGAGGCGGCGGAAATCTCGCTCGCCGAATTCAGCCATTGGGCCGACACCATCCCGTGGGAAACACTCTGCTCGGTGACCAAACGCGTGCCGCGGGTCTATAAAACCGCGCTCGGAGTTTGAACGGACTGCATTTTGCAGTCCGGCTGGTTTTTTCCGGCGCAAGCTGGAACCTGCGGAGGTTGCATGAAACCATGGCTTGGGCCGCGCCGTCACGTTCTGATGCAAATTTGCCATGAGTAGCCCAAATAATGACTTTGTCGCCCCGCCCGTCGCGAACATCAGCCTCTCGCCCCAGGAGGCCTGGCAACCTTTGCCGGCCGGCGAATGGAATGGCGCCGCGGCCGCGCATCTTCTGCGCCGCACCGGCTGGGCCGCGCAGCCCGGCGACGTGCAGCGCGCACTTGACGAAGGCCTGCCGAAAACGCTCGAACGCCTTTTCCCCGAAAAGCCCGCCTCGCTGGTCAAGCCCAAGCTGATCGCAGACCTCGCCGACGAGACACCCGGACTCTACAAAAAAATCCAGGGCAGCTCGCCGGAGGAAAGGCTCATCCTCCAGCGCGAGATGCGCGAACGCAGCCGGATGGCCCTCGATGACCTGAGCATCAAATGGCTCCAGCTCTCCTCGCATCCCGACCACAGCGCCTTCGAAAAATGGGTCCTGTTCCTGAGCGACATCTACGTGGTGGCGTTTCAAAAGGTGTTCAACGCCGCCCTCATCTGGCAGCACTACGACCTGCTGCGCAGCTTCGCCTACGCGCCCGCGCCCGTCCTGAGCAAGGCCGTCTCGCGCTCGCCCGCTATGGTCATGTATCTGGATTTGCAGCAGAGCCGGTCCGGCGCGCCCAACGAAAACTTCGCCCGCGAGCTCTTCGAACTCTTCGTGCTCGGCGTGGGCAACTACACCGAGCAGGATATCAAGCAGGCGGCGCGCGCCTTCACCGGCTACCGGCAGCGCTTCGGCGAGTTCGTCTTCGTCCCCCGCCAGCACGATGACGGAGACAAGACCGTTTTCGGCCATGCCGGCAACTTCAGCGGCGACGATGTCATCGACTTGGCCTACCAGCTGCCCGCCGCCGGTCGCTTCCTGCCGCACGAAATGGTCAAATGGTATCTCAGCGACACGCCGATCGCCGACGATTACCTCGAAACCATCGGCCAGTGGTGGCGCGCCCGGGATTTCGCGCTCCGCCCGCTCGCCCTGCAGTTCTTCAGCAGCCGCCTTTTTTTCGCGCCGGAGTTTCGCGGCAACTTCATCAAAAGCCCGCTGCAATTCCACCTTGGCCTCATGCAGGACCTGGACCTCAACGTCGCGCCGCTTCCACGCCAGGTGCTCGTGGCCCAGCGTCAGATGGGTCAGGTTCTTTTCGATCCGCCCAACGTTCGCGGCTGGGTCGGCGGACGCTACTGGATCAACTCCGCCACGCTCGGCGCCCGCCGTGCCCTCGTCGACCAGCTCTTCGCGCCGCTCAACGAAGCCACCCTCAACGCTGACGAGCAGATCGAACTCGTTGCCGCCCGCGCCAATGGCATCGACAACTTCACCGTCACCGACGACCGCCTCGAGTCGGCCTTTGGCCGGCTCGACGCCGGCCAGCTCACCGACCGCCTCTGCGATTATTTTCTCCCCGTGCCGGTCGACCCCGGCTTCCGCAACGACATCAAAGCCTTCCTCACCGGCGACGGCTCCGCCGAGCACCGTCTCGCCCGCATCCGCAACGCCGTCATGACCCTTCTCGAGGCGCCGGAATATCACCTCTGTTAGCCGCCATGAAAAATCCGCACCATTTCCTGCCCACCACCCGCCGCGAATTCTTCCGCCTCACCAGCCGCGGCATCGGCCTGCTCGCCTTCAGCCGTTTCGCCCCGTCCTTCCTCGTCCAGTCCACCCTCGCCGCCACGCCCGCGCCGGAAAAGGACCGCACCATCCTCGTCCTCGTCCAGCTCGCCGGCGGCAACGACGGCCTCAACACCGTCATCCCGTATGAGGACGACAACTACTACCGGCTGCGCCCCACTCTCGGCATCCCCCGGGAACAGGTGCTGAAAATCGCCGGCTCTCCACTCGGGCTGCATCCGTCGATGGGGGCCATGAGCGGCCTGTTGAACGACGGCAAACTCGCCGTCGTGCAAAACGTCGGCTACCCCAACCCCAACCGCAGCCATTTCCGCTCGACCGAAATCTGGGAAACCGCCAGCGACAGCAGCCAGTACCTCGCCACCGGCTGGATCGGCCGCTTCATGGACAACGCCTGCCACGGCTCGCCCGCCGCCGACGCCGATCCCTGCGCCGTGCACATCACCAGCGGCGTGCCCCAATCGTTCATGGCTGAAAGCGATCACAACACCTTCGGCCTCTCGCCCTACGGCGGCGGCCGCCGCAGCCGCGAAAATCTCCAATTGCTGGAGAAACTCGTCGACCGCCCCGGCCAGGCCGAAAACGAAAGCGCCGGCTTCCTCAAGCACACGATGATGGACGCCCTCGTCACCGAAAAACGTGTGCAAAGCGTCCTCGGCGGCTATCGTCCGGCCGCGACTTATCCGACCACGCCCTTTGCCGCCTCGCTGCGCAACGTCGCCGCGCTCATCTCCGCCAATCTCTCGACCCGCGTCTATTTCGTCTCGCTCAGCGGCTTCGACACCCACGCCAACCAGCTCAACACCCAGGCCAATCTCCTGCGCGTGCTTTCCGACGGGCTCGCCGCCTTCCAGAAGGATCTCGAGACACACAAGCTCGACCAGCAGGTCCTCACCATGACCTTCTCCGAGTTCGGCCGCCGCGCCAGCGAAAACGGCAACAAAGGCACCGACCACGGCACCGCCGCGCCGCTTTTCGTCATGGGCTCGCGCCTCAAGGCCGGACTGCACGGCACCGCCCCCGCGCTCGACCTGCCGAAAAATCAGGACATCACGTTCAGCACCGACTTCCGCCAGATTTACGCCACCATGCTCGATCGCTGGCTCGACTGTCCCGATGTCGCCGTGCTCGGCAAGAGCTACGAGCCTCTCGGATTGATCTAAAAATTCATCCCCAGAACAAATATCAAAATCCAGCAATGGATTTGCATTTAAGTTTAAAAAATAACAATTTTTTAAATAAAAAATCTGATTTTAGTCATTTCCGACCTTGGTTTTATAAAAGATTAGCAATCAGATTGCATTTTCATAGGGGTATTACCCTATAAAATGGTTGACAAAAATGGCCGAAAAGCTTGGATATGCAGTGCGCTCCAAGCCCAATGTATTTCCGTCACTCCCGTTGTTTTCGGTCCCCTTCAGCGAGCGCCAAGCTGGCTGTCGGGATTGTGCTGGGCTTGACCCTGGCGACCGGACCACTCCTGTTCGGACAGACGGTGTGGAATGGAAACACAACCGTATGGAATACGGCTGGTAACTGGAGCGCGGGCCTTCCCAGCGCCACTGTGGCGGCCAGCTTCGGCAATCCGACCGGCGGCAATTATAATCTCACTTTTACCGGTGCCGGCACCGCGCTGGGCATCACGTTCACCAACGCCGGTACGAGCGGCTACAATCTCAACACCAGCGGCCAGACCCTCACGGTCGATGGCAACGGCATCGTCAACAACAACGCGTTCACCCAGACCTTCAGCGGCACGGGCGCGGTGTCCACAGGCGCCACGCAAACCTGGAATGCTGCCACAGGCGGTCTGGCTTTCACCCAGTCGACGCTGAATATCAACAATACGCTGACCCTGACCGGAGCCAACGGCATCTCGGTCAGTAGCACCACCGCCACCACCTTGGGCGCAAACCTCACCTACACCGGTTCCGGCACCGGCGCCAATGCGGACAGCTTCAGCGGCACGGTCACTCAATCCGGCAGCCGCATGATCACCAACAACGGCACGGGAAGCCTGACTTTCAATGCCATAAATCTCACTAACAGTGGAACCAATCGCACCCTTACCGTCGCTGGCTCGGGCAATACGATTGTTGGCGGCGCGATTGCCAATGGCGGTGCGGGAACCGGCTCACTCACCTACTCCGGCACCGGCAGTCTCACGCTTTCGGGCACTAATACTTACACCGGCACCACGACCCTTAGCGGCACTGGCAAGCTCAACATCAACAGCGCCACCGCACTCGGCACCGGTACCTTCACCATCTCCGGTGCCGGCACGATCGATAACACCAGCGGCGGCGCCATCAGACTCACGAACAACAACGCCCAAAACTGGAACAGCAATTTCACTTTCGCCGGCACAAATGATCTCAATCTCGGCACCGGCAATGTCACGATCAATGCCTCCCGCACCGTCACGGTCACTGCCGGCAATCTGACCGTCGGCGGCGTGGTCAACGATGGCGCCAACACCTTTGGAATGACAAAAAACGGCGCCGGCACGCTGATTTTCTCCGGCGCCAACACCTATACCGGCGCCACCACCATCAACACCGGCACGCTCTCCGTCGGTACTTTGGCCCTCGGCGGAACCGCCA
>DATJYF010000244.1:0-13788 GCA_035499715.1 Opitutaceae bacterium
ACTTTGCCGTAATGCCCGCGTCCGCCGTTCCAGGGCGCTTCCCACTGAATCTTCGGCGTGCGCCCGAACTCACCGCAACACCAGATGATCGTGCTGTCGAGCAGCCCGCGGTCCGAGAGATCCTGGAGCAGCGTCGCCAGCCCCTTGTCCAGTTCCGGCAACATCCGGCGCATGGCCGGGAAATGTTGCTTGTGGGTGTCCCAGCCTTTGTAGTTGATCGTTATATACGGCACGCCGCGCTCGACGAGCCGGCGCGCGATGAGGCAGGACTGGCCGAAGGTGTTGCGACCATAGCGGTCCTTCAATTCGTCCTTTTCGCGCGAGACGTCGAAGACCTTGCCGGCGTCACCGAGAATGAGGTCGTAAGCCTGGGTTTCGGACCGGGCCGAGGCGGTGAGCGCCGGGTCGCCGGGCAGCGCCTGCGCGAGGGTGTTGAGCCGCCCAAGAAGCTCGCGGCGTTCGCGCTGGCGCTCCTCGGTCAGGCCCGGCGCGACCACGCCTTCGACGGCGAAGGGCGTTCGGGCCGGATCGCCGCCGGTGGCGAAAGGCTGGTAGCGCTGGCCGAGAAAACCGGCCTCGGAAAACCTTCCCTGCAGCTCGGTGAGCACGATGTAGGGCGGGATCAATCCGCGGTAGCCGGCATCGTAGCCTTTGAAGAGCGAGGCCACGGCGCCGGCCGAGGGGAAAACATAGCGGTCGCCCGGCTCCCGGCCGGTTTGGACGATGTAGGCGGCGGTTTCGTGGGCGTTGCTGCCGTGCGTGAGGCTGCGAATCAGGGAATATTTGTCGGCCTGTCTGGCCAGCAGCGGCAGCAGTTCGCAGATGCGGATGCCGGCGACGTTGGTCGCGATCGGGCTTTTCAGCGGGCCGGTGTAATCGTAGCCGGCGTCGGGCTTGGGATCGAAAGTGTCGAGATGGCAGGCTCCGCCCCAGAGCCAGATTTGGATGACGGATTTTGCCGCGGCGGGGATGGCTTTGGCCGCCGCGTCGGAAGACAGGGCGGCGAGGGCGTGCAGACTGAAATTCCGGGCCAGCAGCGCGCCGGTCGCGCAAAATAGTCCGCGGCGCAGGGCTTCGCGCCGGCTCAGTCGGAGCGGATTTTGTGGAGACAGGTTTTCAGGGAAGGTCATGGACGAAGCGGCTTCAGTGACGATGGAGAAATTCGGCGCTGTTGATCAGCGCCCAGGCGAGATCGATGGCGGTCTGGCGGGGCGCGCCGCCGGACTGCGCATAGGCGGCGATGACGGCGCGTTCGTCGTCGGTAGGGTAGCGCGACAGGATGGCGAGATAGAGTGCGTCGACGATTTCGCGCGGGCGCCCATGGCCGGCGCGGAGGAGGGCCTGCAGTTTCGGGCCTTGGGCCAGCTTGCGTTGAATCTGGCTGGAGTTGAGCAGGTAGAGGCGCTGGCCGGCGGTGGGGTGGTTGTTGCGTTCCGATTCGAGGCCGGTGTCGCGCGGCGGCCGGCCGAACATTTCCAGAAACGAACTCGTGATGCTGCCGTCGGGGAGCGCGATTGAGCGCACGTTTTCGGGAATATAGGTGAACGGCTCCGGGATGGCGCTGGTATACTGCTCGGTGCCGCCGGTGATCTGGTCGAGGGCGTCGATCAGCACTTCCGCCTCGAGACGCCGCACGGGATAGAAGGCGAAATTCGCGGCGGCCCCGGGCTTGTCACTGCGTGGCACACAGGACAACTGGTAGGTTTGGGATTCGAGAATGATCCGGAAGAGGTGCTTGAGATCGAAGTGCGCGGCGACCAGCTCGCGCTGCAGATAGTCGATGAGTTCCGGGTTGCTCGGAGGATTGTCGGGGCGGATGTCATCCGGCGCGTCGATGATGCCGCGGCCAAGCAGCCAGGCCCAGATGCGGTTGGCAATGGCGCGGGTGAACCAGGGGTTCTTCGGGTCGACAAGCCAGTCGGCGAAAATTTCGCGCGGATCGCGGTCGGGCGAGAGCGTGGCGGTGGTGCCGTCGGGGAATTTTGCCGCGGGCGGGCCGGGCGGCGGCGCCATGGACGGATCGAAGAAAACGATTTCCTCCTTCCACTCGTCGGTGTGCTTGTAGCCGATCTGCGCGAAAAACGCCGCCAGGCCGGCCTGCTGGTCGGCCGGCCATTTTTCCATCCGGGCGCCCATGAAAGTCAGCGCGACGGTGCGGGCGATGGTCTGGGCATCGCGGCTTTGCACCGCCCGATAAAAATTCACCGGCCCGACGCGGAAGTTGCTGCCGCTGGAGGTGAGCAGTTCGCGGACGAACCGGTCGTAGGGCTTGTTTTCCTGCAACGAGGCGCGGATCCAGCGGTGGTATTCCTGGGCGGCGTTGGGCCAGAGGTTGATCGGATACTCGGCTTTGACGCGCAACAGATCGCTCCACTTCATGGCCCAATAGTCTGCAAATTCGTCGCGCTGCAGGAGCCGGTCGATGAGCTCGCTGCGCTTGGCCGGACTTTTGCTGGCCAGAAAAGCCCTGGCTTCGTCGGCGGTGGGCAGCGTGCCGATCGTGTCCAAAAAAACCCGTCGCACAAAAACCTCGTCGGAGCAGAGGCGCGCCGGCTCGATGCCGAGCTCCCGGAGCCGCTGAAAAACGCACTGGTCGATCGGATGAGCGGCGGGCGACACCGGCGGCCCGTCGAACGGGAGCGCGGCCGCGAAAACGCTTCCGCTGCAGAACAGAAAAATGGCGGCGAGCGCCGGCCATCTCGCGCTGATTCTTTTGCCGCGAATATCGCGGTGTAGAAATCCAAACGCGGAGAAGCCGGGCGCCATGTTGTTTTTGACGCCGGAGAAAGCGCGCAACTACACCGGTCTTGGAAACACAATCGCGGCTAATGGGATGCATTCGACGGGCTGCTATCCAGGACGCTTGCGGGCAGAAAAGTAACGGCCGCTGAGCTCCATCGTCTGGAAAATGGTGAGCCCATCGTCGCCTTTTGCTCCTCCATTCAGCGCACAAAAAAGAATGCCGGCCCATGCCCGGCGTTCGCACCGGGAATATGCCCTCACCGTGATTCCCCATGCCGGCGAGACCATCGCCGGCGTGGCGGAACGAGTCGCAGCCGAAGTGAAGGCGCGTGATGCCGCGATCGCGCTGATGATGGTTTATGGCAAAATCACGGCGTGCGCCGAGGTCGAGGGCTGGCTGCGCCGCCGCCTCGGGCTGCCGGACTGGCCGGTGCTTTACGTGGAAGGCGCGGGCTGCGCGAATCCCGTGCTGGCCGGCATCCAGATTTTCGCGGTCGACCGGCACGAGCCGTTGCAGCGCATCGTTCGCGACGGGCGGGTGGCGGCCACGGTTTTCTGCGATGACGACGCCCGCCACTGTTTGCTCGGCGGATTGAGCCCGGCCGATCCGGCGGCCCTGCGGGCGGATCAAGCGCGGGATTTTTTTGCCGGTGCGCAAGCCGCGCTGCACGAGGCGGGGTTCACCTATGGCGACCTGGCCCGGACCTGGTTTTATAACGACGAGATCTTGTCATGGTACGGCGATTTCAACCGCGTGCGCACGGAGTTCTACCTGACGCAGCATTTTCGCTCCGGATCGCTGCCGGCAAGCACCGGCATCCGGGGCCGCAATCCGCGGGGCGCGGCGCTCGCTTTCGCCGGCTGGGCGGTCGTTCCCGCGGCCGGCGGGGCGCTGGTGCAGGAGGTGGTTTCGCCGTTGCAATGTCCGGCGCCCGCTTACGGGAGCTCTTTCAGCCGCGCGGTGGAGATCGTTTCGGGCGGCAGAAAACGCCTGCTGGTCTCCGGCACGGCGAGCATCGCGGCCGACGGGAAGACCGTCTGGCCGGGCGATGTGCGCAAGCAGATCGAACGGACGATGGAGGTGGTGGAGGCGATCCTGCAGTCGCGGGAGCTTACTTTCGGCGGCGTGACGCGGGCGACGGCGTATTTCAAGCATGCCGGCGACGCGGCCCTTTTCCGGGAATGGTGCGCCGCGCACGGATGGAGCGGGTTGCCGGCCGTGCCGGTGTGCTGCGACGTTTGCCGCGACGACCTGCTGTTCGAGATCGAGCTGGACGCCTGTGCGGCGGTGTGAGCTGCGGGCGCGGCAGGATGATTTGAGTTGAAAAAATTCCCGGTTGGCCTCCCTTTAGAGGCAACCTCGTTTAGGAGAGCCCGGGGCGCCGGGCTGAGACGATTGCGCGATCCGCAAACCAATCCTTCGAACCTGATGCGTCTGACCACGCCGTAGGGAAAACAGGATCCGGCCGCGAAGCGGTGGAGCTTGCGGCCCCGAAGGCGGGGTGGGGCGCGGCCCTCAAACACTCCCTTATGCCATCGCCCAACGAAGTCACCGCCATCTCCGGCCATCGCCTGTTTCCGGCTTCGCGCCGGGTGTATGTCACCGGCTCCCGTCCCGACCTGCGCGTGCCGATGCGCGAAATTGTCCTCTCGCCCACGCGCCTGCCTAATGGCACCGAGGTGCCCAACGAGCCCGTACGGGTCTACGACACCGCCGGACCGTGGGGCGACGCCGGGTTTCACGGCGAGGCCGCGCTCGGCCTGCCGCCGATCCGCGCCGCCTGGATTCGCGAGCGCGGCGACATCGAGGAAACGGCCGGCCGATCGGTTCAGCCGGGAGACGATGGCTATCTGTCGGAAAAGCACCGGGTCCAGGCCGAGGCCGAGGGCCGGCGCAATCCCATCAAATATTTCGACCGCTCCGGCCGCCCGGTTCTGCGCGCGCATGCCGGCCGCTGTGTCACTCAGCTGCATTACGCGCGCCGGGGGCTGGTCACACCGGAGATGGAATTCGTCGCCATCCGAGAAAATACCAAGCTGCAGCGCGCGCGGGAGCTGCTGGAAATGACCGCCGAGGGGCCGCGCAATTCGCTCTGGCGTCAGCATCCGGGCCAGGGCTTCGGCGCGGCGATTCCGCGCGAAATCACGCCGGAGTTCGTGCGCGACGAGGTTGCCCGCGGCCGCGCCATCATTCCCGCCAACATCAATCATCCCGAACTCGAGCCGATGATCATCGGCCGGAACTTCCTCGTGAAGATCAATACCAACATCGGCAACTCAGCCGTGGCCTCCTCGATCGACGAGGAGGTGGAAAAGATGCGCTGGTCGGTGAAATGGGGCGGCGACACGCTGATGGATCTTTCCACCGGCAAAAACATCCACCAAACCCGCGAGTGGATCCTGCGCAACTGCCCCGTGCCGGTCGGCACCGTGCCGATCTACCAGGCGCTGGAAAAGGCCGGCGGCCGGCCGGAGGAGCTCACCTGGGAGATCTTCCGCGACACGCTGGTCGAGCAGGCCGAGCAGGGCGTGGATTATTTCACCATTCATGCCGGCGTGCTTCTGCGCTATGTTCCGTTCACCGCCCGCCGCATGACCGGCATCGTCAGCCGCGGCGGTTCCATCATGGCAAAATGGTGCCTGGCGCATCATCGGGAAAATTTCCTCTACACCCACTGGGACGACATCTGTGAAATCATGGCCGCCTACGACGTATCGTTCTCCATCGGCGACGGCCTCCGGCCCGGTTCCATCGCCGATGCCAATGATGAGGCGCAATTCGGCGAACTGAAGACGCAGGGGGAGCTCACTCAACGCGCCTGGGAGCACGGCGTGCAGGTCATGTGTGAAGGCCCCGGCCATGTGCCGATGCACCTCATTCCGGAAAACATGGAGAAGCAGCTGGCCTGGTGCCGGGAGGCGCCGTTCTACACCCTCGGGCCGCTCACGACCGATATCGCGCCAGGCTACGACCATATCACCAGCGCCATCGGTGCCACCATGATCGGCTGGCACGGCACGGCCATGCTTTGCTACGTCACGCCGAAGGAGCATCTCGGCCTGCCGGACAAGGACGACGTGCGGGCCGGCGTCATCGCCTACAAGATCGCCGCCCATGCCGCCGATCTGGCCAAGGGCCATCCCGCCGCGCAGTACCGCGACAACGCCCTCTCCAAGGCGCGCTTTGAATTCCGTTGGGAGGACCAGTTCAATCTCTCGCTCGATCCCGAGCGCGCCCGCGAATATCACGACGCCACGCTGCCGCAGGAAAGCGCCAAGAGCGCGCACTTCTGTTCGATGTGCGGGCCGCAGTTCTGCTCGATGAAAATCACGGACGACGTGCGGCGCTATGCCGAGGAGCACGGCCTTGGCACCGGCGAGGCGATCGAGGCCGGCTTGCAGGCCAAGGCGGACGAGTTCCGCCAGGCCGGCGGCGAACTTTATCTGGATCCAAACGAATGAGCCAGGCCGCCACCACCTCCGTCATCTACGTCAACGACCAGCCGCGTCCGCTGGCTGCGCCGGCGACCTTGCTCGCTCTCTTGGGCGAGCTCGGCCTCGCCGGGCGCAAGGGCGTGGCGGTCGCGCTCAATGGCGCGGTGGTGCCGCGCGGGGACTGGCCGGCCCGCGCGCTCGCCGCCGCCGACCGCGTGCTGGTCATTCAGGCCACCCAAGGCGGTTGATTTTTTATGAACCACAGAGACACGGAGAACACAGAGATGGCAGATTGCTCGTTTGTCCTCCGTGCTCTCTGTGTCTCTGTGGTTTGAATTTGATGATCAGATGAAGCTTATCGTAATTTCCCCCGAGTCTGATGATCCGCGCGAGGCCGCGGTGCTGGGCGGCCTGCTGGCCACCGGCCTCGAATGCTATCATGTGCGCAAGCCGCACTGGTCCGCCCATCAGCTCGAGGCCTGGCTGCGCGCGCTGCCGGCGGACTGGCGCCCACGGCTGGTGCTGCACTCGCATCATGAACTGGCCGATCAATTCGGACTCGGCGGCCGCCACTGGCGCGACACCGGCGGCGAGGGGCGGGGAGTGCCGGCTGAGCCCTTGAAGCAGGCCATCCCTCCGCACAGCCTGCCTTATCCCGGCATCACCAGCCGGTCCTGCCACGATTTGCCGACGCTGCGCGCGGCGCTGGGCCGTTATGACGCCGTTTTTTTCGGGCCGATTTTCCCCTCGATTTCCAAGGCGGACTACGGTCCCAGCAGCGATTTTTCGCCCAAGGAGGTTTCCATGCTGCTCGCCCAACGGTCGGTCGAGGAGCGCCGCACCGCCGTGTTCGCCCTCGGCGGCGTGGCTGCCCGCAACCTGCTGCAAATTGCCGCGCTCGGTTTCGATGGCGCGGCGGTGCTCGGTGCGGTCTGGCAGGCGGCCGATCCGCTTACGGCTTTTCACGAACTGCAAAACGTCCTCCATGCCCATGCCACTTGATTCACACCCGCATCATCCGGTGATGTGTCTGACCCGGGACGGCCTGCCGCTCACGCACGCCGAACAGGCCGAACGGCTGTGTGCGGCCGGTGCGCGCTGGATTCAGCTCCGACTTAAGGGCGCGGCGCCCGATGCCTGGCTCGCCGCCGCGCGCGAAGTGGTTGGCGTCTGCCGCGCCCACGGCGCGCTTTGCATCGTCAACGACAGCGTGGACATCGCGCTGGCGGCGGAGGCCGATGGCGTCCATGTCGGACGACTCGACGCCGACTGGCGCGAGGCCCGCCGCCGCCTCGGGCCCCGGCGCATCCTCGGCGGCACGGTGAACGACGCGGCCGACGCCGGGCGTGCGCTGGTGGCCCAATGTCTCGACTACGCCGGCGTCGGGCCGCTGCGCTTCACGGCCAACAAGAAGAACCTTGCGCCGGTGCTCGGTCTCGCCGGTGTGCGCAAACTGATCGAGCTTCTCGGGGGGCTGCCGGCCTGGGTGATCGGCGGAGTGGAGGCGGCCGATCTGCCGGCCTTGCGCGCCGCCGGCGCGGCGGGCGCGGCCGTCTCAGGGGCGCTGTTCCGCGACGGGCGCATCGGGGAAAATTTCCAGGCGCTTCTCGCCGCCTGGGAGTCGCAGCCGCAAAACGCTTTTTCGTCATGAATCTGTCACCTCTCGTCATCGCTGGCGTGAAATTCGACTCCCGCCTCTTTGCCGGCACCGGCAAGTTCAGTTCGGGCGACGTCATGCGCGCCAGCCTGGCGGCATCCGGCACGCAACTGGTCACCGTCGCATTGCGGCGCGTGCGGACCGACGGCGCGCCGGACGACATCCTCGGCCACCTTGAATCCGGCCGCTACCGCCTGCTGCCGAACACCTCCGGCGTGCGCGACGCGAAGGAGGCCGTGCTCGCCGCCGAGCTCGCCCGCGAGGCGCTCGAGACCAACTGGCTGAAACTGGAGATCCATCCCGATCCAAAGTACCTCATGCCCGATCCCGTGGAGACGCTGAACGCCGCGCGCGAACTGGTGAAACGCGGCTTCGTGGTGCTGCCCTACGTGCATGCCGACCCCGTGTTGTGCAAGCAGCTCGAGGAGGCCGGCGTCGCGGCGGTGATGCCCCTCGGTGCGCCGATTGGAAGCAATCGCGGTCTCGAGTCGCGGGCCTTTTTGGAAATCATCATTGCCCAAAGCCGCGTGCCGGTGGTGGTCGACGCCGGCCTTGGCGCGCCATCGCACGCCGCGGCGGCGATGGAAATGGGCGCGGACGCCGTGCTCGTGAACACCGCCATCGCGGCCGCGGCCGATCCGGTCGGGATGGCCCGCGCCTTCAAACTCGGCGTTGAGGCCGGCCGGCTCGCCTGGGAGGCGGGGCTGCCGCGCTCGAGCGCTGGCGCCGCCGCCGTCGAAGCCACCGCGACCTCGCCGCTCACGGCGTTTCTGACCGCCACATGATTTTTGAACCACAGAGACACGGAGGATCCGATGTCGAATTCAAATCGTCTGCCCGCCATGGGCTCTGTGCCTCTTTGGTTCCAATAAGCCTGCCATGAACTTTACCGATCGATGGAAGGAGCGCGATTTCGGCAAAATCGCCCGTACGATTCAGGCGAAAACGCCGGCCGACGTCCGCCGCGCGCTCGACCGCGTGCGGACCGGCCTCGGCCTCGACGACTTTGCCGCGCTGCTTTCCCCGGCCGCGGCGCCTTTTTTGGAGGAGATGGCTCAACTCAGCCACCGGCTGACGGTCGGGCGTTTCGGCCGGACGATGCAGCTTTACGCGCCGCTTTATCTGACCAACGTCTGCGCCAACATCTGCACTTATTGCGGATTCAGCGCGCAAAACCGCATCGCCCGCAAGGCGCTGGACGACGCCGAGATTCTGGCCGAGGCTGCCGTGCTCGGGCGCCACGGTTTCAACCACGTCCTGCTCGTGACCGGCGAATCCAGCCGCTATGGCACGGCGTATTTCCAAAAAACCCTGCGGTTGCTCCGGCCGCACTTTTCCAGTCTTTCGCTCGAGGTCCAGCCGCTCGACGAGGCCGGCTACGCCGCGCTCGCCGCCGACGGCCTCAGCGCCGTGCTCGTTTATCAGGAGACCTACGATCCGGCGGTTTATCCGCGTCACCATTTGAAGGGACCGAAGGCCGACATGGCCTTCCGGCTGGAAACGCCCGACCGGCTCGGCCGCGCCGGCGTGAAAAAAATCGGTCTTGGTGCGCTCTACGGTCTGTCCGACTGGCGGGCGGACTCGTGGTTCGTGGGGCTCCACCTGCGCTATCTGGAAAAAACCTACTGGCGCACGCGCTACAGCATCTCGTTTCCGCGGTTGCGGCCGCATGAGGGCAAGGACATCGCCGTGACGCCGTTCGGCGAGCGCGACCTCGTCCAGGCGGCCTGCGCATTCCGGCTGTTGAGCCAGGAAGTGGAGCTTTCGCTTTCCACCCGGGAGAGCGCGATGTTCCGCAACCATGCCTTCCGTCTTGGGTTCACCTCGCTGAGCGCCGGCTCGCGCACCAATCCCGGCGGCTATACCAGCGCGCCCGATTCGCTCGAACAGTTCGAGATCGACGACGGCCGCAGCCCCGCCGAGGTCGCGGCGTTTCTGCGCGGCCAGGGCTACGAGCCGGTATGGAAGGACTGGGACCCGACCTACGATGGCCATGCAGCCAGTCCATCGATCAAGCGCGAAGACGCAAAGGTGCAAAGGCCGGCGCTAAGTGTGGCGTGAAAGAACTCCGGCTGAGCGTCTTCGCAACTCTGCCCAAATATTTTCCTTATGCCATTCAGCGCTGACGAGCTTGCCCGCTACCAACGGCATCTTTCCCTCGCCGGCTTCGGCCCCGGGGCGCAGGAAAAATTAAAGCGCGGCTCCGTGCTGGTGGTCGGCGCGGGCGGGCTCGGCTGTCCCGCGCTGCTTTATCTGGCCGCGGCCGGCGTCGGGCGCATCGTGGTCATCGACGCGGATCGTGTCGACGTTTCGAATTTGCAGCGACAGGTGCTCTACACCGGGGCCGACGCGGGCGCGCCCAAGGCCGAGGCCGCGGCCCGGCGGCTGCGCGCCCTGAATTCCCTGATCGAAATCACGCCCCGTACCGAGCGCTTTACGCGGACAAACGCGCTCGAGCTGATCCGTTCCGTCGACGTGGTGCTCGACGGCTCGGACAATTTTGCCACGCGCTACCTGGTCAACGACGCCTGCGTGCTGGCCGGACGCCCCTTTGTTTATGGTGCGATCCAGGGTTTCGAAGGCCAGCTCAGCGTCTTCAACTGGCACAACGGTCCGACCTACCGCTGTCTTTTTCCTGAACCGCCGGCGCCGGGCACGGTGCCCAATTGCGCGGACGCCGGCGTGCTCGGCGTCCTGCCGGGCCTCATCGGCACGGCGCAGGCCTGCGAAACGATCAAACTGCTCACCGGTCTCGGCGAACCGCTCAGCGGCCGCCTCCTTTTGTGGGACGCGCTCACGATGGAAACGCGGTGCGTGACGCTCGCCCCCGATCCGCGCAGCCGCGAGATCCACGGGTTGCCGCCGGAAGGCTATGGCGAAACCTGCGGCGCGCCGATCGGGGAGGAAATCGAAGTCGATGCGCTGCGGACGGCGCTGGCCGGCGGCCCATCGACGCAATTGCTCGACGTGCGCGAGGCCTGGGAGCGCGCGATGATGGGCGCGATCGAGCCCTCGGCGCACATTCCGCTTGGCGAGCTGGAACGCGGAGTGGACGGCGCGCTGGCCGGATTCGATCCGGCCCGTCCGACCGTGGTTTATTGCGCGCATGGCGCGCGCAGCCTGCGCGGCGCGCAACTGTTGCGCGAGCACTATGGATTCAGCGGCGCCGTCAGCCTGCGCGGCGGATTTGAGGCTTGGCGAAACGCCGTGACTGGAAGAATGTAGCCTGCCCGGTCGCAAAAATGAAACCGCCGTCTTGCATACTGACCATTGCCGGCTCCGACAGCGGAGCGGGCGCCGGCGTGCAGGCCGATTCGCGGACGATCCATGCGCTCGGCGGCTACGCGCTGACCGCGATCACGGCGGTTTTGGCGCAGAATCTGCGCGGTGTAACGGCGTGGCGGCCGACGGCGCCGGAACTGATCGCGGCGCAAATCAAGGCGGTGCTGGCGGATTTTCCGGTGGGAGCGGCGAAAACCGGCCTCCTGCCCGGCACCGCGGCCGTGCGGGCGGTGGCCCGCGCGCTGAAACTTCGTCCCAAAATTCCGCTGATTGTCGATCCGGTGATCGGCTCGACCAGCGGCACGCGATTTCTCGACACCGGCGGACTGCGCGCCTTGCAGCGCGAACTGCTTCCGCGCGCCACGCTGGCGACGCCGAACTGGCCCGAGGCGGAGGCATTGACCGGCCGGCGCGTGCGTACGCACGAAGATGCCGCCGGGGCCGCGTCATGGCTCGCCGGGGAATTTGGCTGCGCCGTGCTCGTGAAAGGCGGCCACGCCACCGGCACCCTCTGTCGCGACTGCCTCGTGACGAAAAACGGCCGCATCCGGTGGTTCGAAAGCCCGCGTATCCAAACGCGCAATACCCATGGCACGGGCTGCGTGCTGTCGGCGGCAATCGCCGCGCATCTGGCGGCCGGCGAAAAACTCGAATCCGCCGTGGCGCGGGCGCACGAGTTTCTCTGGCGCAGCCTCCGCGCCGGCCGAAAAACACGCTGGGGCCACGGCCACGGACCGGCGTTTGCCGGATGAGGCGCGGCGAAGCCTCCCTTCTGCCGGCATGAGGGCGGAATCCCGACGGCTGACCGTTGCGGCCTGTGGCGTGATCGCGGCGGCCACGATCGCCGCCTACTTCAACAGCTTCGCGGCGCCATTTCTTTTCGACGATCCGTCCTCCATCGCCGACAATCCCACCATCCGTCATCTGTGGCCGCTCTGGCGCGCCCTGGCGCCGCCGCACGGCGGACTCACGGTGAGCGGCCGGCCGGTGCTGAATCTGTCGCTGGCGATCAATTACGCCATCAGCGGAACGCAGGTCTGGAGCTACCATGCACTCAATCTGACGATTCACCTCTGCGCCGGACTGGCATTGTTCGGCATCGTGCGGCGGACATTGGAACGGATGGGGAAAGCCGGCAACACGGCCGCGGCCAGGCGTCATGCCTTCTTTGTCGCGCTGGCTGCCGTCCTGTGGTGGAGCCTGCATCCGCTGCAAACCGAGTCCGTCACCTACATCGTTCAGCGCGCCGAATCGCTGATGGCGCTGTTTTATCTGCTGACGATTTATTGTTTTGTGCGCGGCGCGAGATTTCCAGAAGTCGGAAATCAGAGGTCGGACGCCGGCAGTAACCCGACCTCAGGCTTCCAGCCTCCGAGGTCCGGCTTCTGGCTTCCGGCTTCCGTTCTCTGCTGCCTGCTCGGCATGGCGAGCAAGGAGGTGATGGTTTCCGCGCCGGTCATCGTTTTTTTCTACGACCGGACGTTTGTCAGCGGGACGTTCGCCGCGGCGTGGAAGCGGCACCGGGGACTGCACCTCGCGCTGGCAGGCACATGGATTTTGCTGGCGTACTTGGTGCTTGGCACGGGCAACCGCGGCGGGACTTCCGGCTTCAATGTCGGCATCGGCTGGGCGCGCTATTTTGCCACGCAATTGCCCGCGATTGCCGGTTATCTGCGCCTCACATTCTGGCCCCATCCGCTGGTTTTCGATTACGGGACGGAATGGATTCAACACGCCGCGGAGGTCATCCCCGGCGCGCTGGCCGTGATAACGCTTGCCGCGGGCACGCTATGGGCGCTGCGGCGCCGGCCGGCGCTCGGATTTTGCGGGATGTTTTTTTTCGCCATCCTCGCGCCGACTTCGCTGGTGCCCGGCATGCGTCAGACCATGGCCGAGCACCGGATGTACCTGGCGCTCGCGCCGGTGCTGGTGGTCGTCGTGACAATGTTTTTCCGCTGCGCGGGAGCGCGGAGCCTGCTTCTTTTTGCCGCGATCGCGGCGGGCTGCGGCTGGCTGACGGTGCAACGCAACCGGGACTATCGGTCGGCTTTCGCGCTCTGGAGCGACACGGTGAAAAAACGACCGGAAAACGCCTGGGCTCAAAACGAGCTGGGCAGCGAATTGCTGCTGGCGGGCCGGCCGGCGGAAGGGGCGCCGCATTTGCAAAAGGCGCTCCAGCTCGCGCCCGGTCTGGCCATTGCCAACAACAACTATGCCAACCTTCTCGTGCAGGAAGGCCGGCCGGCTGAGGCCGTCGCCTATTATGAACGCACGCTGAGCATCACTCCCGATTATGCCGACGCGCATTACAATCTGGCGAAGGTGGACCTGCAACTGGGCCGCTTGCCGGAGGCGGTCGGGCATTTTGCCGCGGTGGCGCGGCTCAAGCCGGATTCAGCGGAGGCGCAGGACAATCTGGGCAACGCACTGGCCCAGTCGGGCCGGCTGGACGAATCGATCCCGTGCTACGAGGCGGCGTTGCGGCTCAATCCGAATCTGGCCGAGGCGCAGAACAACTGGGGCAACGTCCTGCTCCAGGAAGGGCGTCCGCGCGAAGCGATCGGACATTACGAGGCGGCGCTGCGCCTGAAACCGGACTACGCCGATGCGCGCTACAATCTCGAGCTGGCACGGGAGCAGGCTGGGCAACCAGCCAGATAAAAATCAACGCG
>DATJYF010000245.1:0-2284 GCA_035499715.1 Opitutaceae bacterium
GGTGTTCATCACCGCGAAGACCATCAATCCCGAAGGCGCGGGTGTGAGTGAAGTTTTTGATCCCCGCGTTACGCGTCAGCTCGGTCTGCAAAAGAGCGACCTGCCCGGCTATCGCGATGGCTCGGATCCGTTTGTAAGTCCTCCGGCCTCGCCGACCGACAGCAAGTAAGCAGGATAGAGTTTGGCCTGTCTTTGATTGGGTGCGTTCGGCTCCGAACGCACCCAATTTTTTTTACCGTGAACGAAAGCGTTCCGCCCGAGACGGTCTCGCGCCGAACGACTATTGGTTAGCTATTTCCCCAAACTTGCCTAACCTCGCCCCCATCATGTCCGCCGGTCCTTCGCCATGCGCCACTTTTTCGGATGTGCTTGTCCTGTTGCAGCCTTACCTGGCCGAGCTCGATCGTGTGCTTCGCGCCCAGCTGGCTGACTTCGAGCCGGAAATCCGCGAGCAGGCGGAATACTGCCTTGATGCCTCGGGCAAACGCCTGCGCCCGGCCCTGGTTTTTCTCGGCGGCTGGCGCGGCGACAACGCCGTCTCCGCCGATCTCGTGCGCGCCGCCGCCGTGATCGAAATGGTGCACCTGGCCACGCTCGTGCACGACGACATCATGGACGGCGCCGAACTGCGCCGCGGCCGCCGCACGGCGGCGCAAGCCTACGGGTCGTCCGCGGCCGTGCTGGTGGGCGATGCGCTCTTTGCCCATGCCCTGCACCTGGCCACGCAATTTCCCACAGCCGAGGTGTGCGCCCTGGTCTCCGCTTCCACCCGCCGGGTCTGCGCCGGCGAAATCGTGCAAACCCTCCGGCGTCGCACGACCGACGTCACGCTGGACGATTATCGGCGCATCATCGAATTAAAAACCGCCGAGCTGTTTCGCGTCTCCGGCCTGCTGGGGAGCCGGCTGGCCGGCTATGAGGACGATTATCAGGCGGCCGTGGCGGGCTATGGGCGGCACCTGGGCGTGGCTTATCAGATCTACGACGATCTGGCGGATTTTCTCGGGGAGGAAAAAAGGATCGGCAAAACGCTCGGCACGGATTTCGCCAGCGGCAAGCTGACGCTGCCGCTGCTGGCGCTGATCGAACGCCTGCCGTCCGCCGAGCAGGCCGCGCTGGCGGCCGAAATCCGCGGCGAACGTCCGCCCCATCTGACCTTGCGCCTCGAACAAATGAGGACCCATGGGATTTTCCCTGTCGTGGTCGCCGCCATTCAAGCCGAGCTTCAGGCGGCGACGACGGCGCTCCGTCCCTGGCCGCAGCTGGCTCCGACGCCCCTGCTTCACCATCTGGTCGAGGCCCTGCGGGCTCAAGTCGAGGCGCTGGCCCCGGCCGCCGCGGTCTAATCCGCTCGGCCTGGCCGGTTTGCGCCATTGCAGTTTCGATTTGCCGGCCCGACGACTTTGGGCTTCGCTGTGGGTATGGATGCTTCCAAGGCCCTGACGAAAACCCTTGTCGCCTCTCCGGAGCGGCGGCAAGAGGCCGACGCCGATTGGGTCGTCGTGCAAAAGGTCCAGGCGGGCGATGTGGCGGCCTTCGACCAGCTGATTCTAAAATATCGCGAGCGCCTTTTTTCGATCATCTATAACATGACCGCAAACCGGGAGGATGCCGCCGATCTGGCCCAGGACGCCTTCATCAAGGCCTTTCAGTCGATCAACCGATTTCAAGGCCAGTCCACGTTTTTTACCTGGCTCTATCGTATCGCGGTCAATTCCACCGTCACCCATTTGCGGAAGAACCGGCTGCGCACATTCTTCAGCCTCGAAAAAATTGTCGAGGAGGAGAAAACTTCAGAAATTGTTGCCCTGCTTGCAGATCAAAGCGGCGCGGAACGCGGGGCGTTTGTCAAGGAGCTCCAGGAAAAATTGAACGAGGCGCTGCAGAAGTTGTCTATCAAACATCGTACTGTGGTTACTTTGTTTGAAATCGACGGACTCAGCCATGCCGAGATTGCCGAAGTGATGGGGTGCTCGATCGGCACCGTCCGCTCGCGCCTGCATTACGCCAAGCAGCTTCTGCAAGCCGAGCTTCAGTCCTATCTGAAAAAATGAGCCAGCCTCCACCCGACAAAATCACGCTCGAGGACCTGCTGCGTTTCAAACGCGCCGAGCGTCCGCCGGCTGAGTTCTGGGCTCAATTTGATCGCGAGCTTCATGCCAAACAATTGGCCGCGCTGGTGGAAAAAAAGCCGCACTGGAATTTTGCGGTCCGGCGGCTGGTGCGCGTGGCTTCCTTTCCGTTGAGCGCCGTGGCCGTATTCGCCCTGGCCTTTGTCATGTTG
>DATJYF010000246.1:0-4393 GCA_035499715.1 Opitutaceae bacterium
GCCGTGGCTGCGGCGGCTCATCACCCGCCTGCTGGCGATCATCCCGGCGGTCCTCGTCATCGGGATTCGCGGCAACGGCAGCGTCAACGACCTGCTCGTGCTCAGCCAGGTGGTGCTGGCCCTGCAGCTTCCGTTTGCGATGTTTCCGCTGCTGCAATTCACCAGCTCGCGCCGGCGGATGGGCCAGTGGCGGAATGGTTGGTTCCTGTTGCTTACCGGCTGGGGAAGCGCCATTCTCATCACGGTCATGGATCTCTACAGCCTGCCGGATGCGCTCCGGGATGCGTGGTCGGTCATCGTTGGCCACTGAAAAAACAAAATCGCCCGCATGTATAACAAAATTCTTGTGACGCTGGACGCGACGCCGACCGACCGCGCGATCATCGAGCACGTCAAGCCGCTGGCAAAATGGGCGGCCAGCCGCGTCGTACTGCTGCACGTGGCCGACGGCTGGGCGGCGCGCACCTACGGTTCCGACGCGGTCAGCCGCGAAATCACCGAGGACTCGGCGTATCTGGAAAAAGTCCTCGCCGAATTTCAATCCGCCGGCATTCCGGCCGAAGCCGAACTGGCTTACGGCGAACCGGGCAAAGAGATCACCAAATGGGTTGAGAAAAAAGGCTGCGACCTCGTGGCCATGAGCACGCACGGCCACGGCTTTCTCGCCGACTTGTTTCTCGGCAGCGCGTCAAGACGCGTCCGGCACAGCGTCCGCGTGCCCGTGCTTTTGCTCAAGGGCCGGTAGTCCGCGCGATTTTCGCGGGACCGGTGCGGGCCGGCGGCGCCGCTTGTGGATTGCACGTTCGGACGGAACCAGCGATTTTTCTCCGGCATGACCGTGATCGACGCCCATGTACATCTTTATCCGCCCGAGCTCAACCGCGACCCGGCGGGGTGGGGCGCGCAGGCCGGCGAGACGCACTGGGCCCGGCTTTGCACCCGGCTCCGCCGCGACGGCAGGCCGGTGCAGGGTTTTCCCTCGGTCGATCAACTTTTGCGCGACATGGACGCCGCCGGTGTTGGACGCGCGGTGCTGGCCGGCTGGTACTGGGAGAAACCGGAGACCTGCGCCTGGCAGAACCGCTTTTACGCCGCCTGTGTGCAGGCGCATCCCGGCCGGCTTTCCGCCCTCGCCGTGTTCCATCCCGCAGCAGGACGCGAGGCGGCTCTGGCCGAGGTGCGGCGGGCGCATGACGAAGGTTTCGTCGGACTGGGCGAACTTTCGCCGCATTCGCAGGGTTACGGCACGGCCGATCCGGTTTTTGGCGAGGTGCTGGCGCTGGCCGCCGAACTGCGTCTGCCGGTCAATTTGCACGTCACTGATCCGGCGGGGAAAAATTATCCCGGCCGGGTCGAGACGCCGCTGGCGGATTTCGCGCGGCTGGCGCGCGAATTTTCCGGCACGACTTTCATCCTGGCGCACTGGGGCGGGCTCCTGCCGTTGGTGGATGCGTCCGCCGCGGCCTTGCCGAATCTGTTTTATGACACCGCGGCGTCGCCACGGCTTTACGCGCCGGACGTTTTTCCGCGCTTCATCAAAACGGTGGGCGCGTCGCGCGTGCTTTTCGGATCGGATTATCCGCTGATTTTGTTCCCCGACGAGAATTGCCCGGCATTCGCGAAATTTCTCGCCCAGATTGCCGGAACGGAGCTGGCCGCGGCGGAACGGGCTGCGTTGCTCGCCGGCAACGCCGCCGCCGTGTTCGGCCTGCCGCATTGACAAAAACTTTGCTTCTTTGCCCAAACCCGCACGGAATCGCCCGGCATGACTCCAGAAGAAAAACTCAAGCAACTCGGCTTGGAACTGCCCGCCGCGCCGCCGGTGGCCGGCAGCTATGTGCCGACGGTGTGCACCGGTAATCTGCTTTATTGCGCCGGCACGATCAGCTCGCTCGGCGGCCGGATGACGCACACCGGCCAGGTGGGCCGCGAGCAGACCGTGCAGGCCGGCTACGAATCGGCGAAGATCTGCGCGCTCAACACGCTGGCCAACATCAAGGCCGCGGCCGGCTCGCTCGAAAAGGTCGGGCGCGTCGTTTTCGTCGGCGGCTATGTGAACGCGGTCAGCGGCTTCGCCGAGAGCCCGGCGGTGATCAACGGCGCGAGCGATCTTTTTGTGGCGATCTTTGGCGAGGCGGGCCGGCACGCGCGCGCCGCCGTGGCCGTGGCGGGCCTGCCGAAAGATTCGACCGTCGAGGTGCAGGTGGTGGTCGAGTTGAAGGAGTGACCCGCAGGGCGGCCGGCCCCCGACCATGCTTAACGATGTAACCGAAGGAAGCTTTCCCCGCCGCAAAAGGCGGCATTAAAACTCGCGTGCTGGACAACCCCCTGCGCCTTGCTGAAGTTATTTCTTCCATGCCCACCCGATTCAAACTCCTCCTTTCCGCGCTTATGCTGGCCGGCCTGACGCCATTCCTTCCGACTGTCCTGGCAGCCGATGCGCCGCCGCCCGCCGCCGCTCCGCTCTCGTCCGAGCAGCGCCTTGCCTGGTTTCACGAGGCCAAGTTCGGTTTGTTCATTCACTGGGGACTCTACTCGATTCCCGCCGGCGAGTGGAAGGGCAAGCCTATCCCCGGCCTCGGCGAGTGGATCATGAATCGTGCGGAAATTCCGGTGAAGGAATACGCGCAGCTGGCCAAGCAGTTCGATCCCAAGCATTTCAATGCCGACGACATCGCCCAATTCGCGCAGGACGTCGGCATGAAATACGTCGTCATCACCGCCAAACACCACGATGGCTTCGCTCTCTTCCATTCGCAGATCAGCCCTTACAACGTCGTGGATGCCACGCCGTTCAAGCGCGACATCATCAAGGAGCTGTCCGAGGCCTGCGCCCGCCATGGCCTGCGCTTCGGGGTCTATTATTCGCAGGCGCAGGACTGGCACGAGCCGAACGGATCGGGCAACACCTGGGATTTCGGTTCCGACGACAAAAAAAATTTCGACCAGTACCTCCGGGCCAAGGCCGAGCCGCAGGTGAAGGAGCTACTGTCCAATTACGGGCCGATTTGCCTCATCTGGTTCGACACGCCGCACATGATGACTCCGGAGCGCGGCCAGCGCTTTGTGGACATCGTCCGCAAGCTGCAGCCCGCGTGCCTGATCGACGGACGCCTCGGCACGGATGGCGATTACACCAGCACCGGCGACAATGCCATTCCCAACCTGCCGGCGGCCGGCGCCTGGGAAACGCCCGCCACCGTCAATCACACCTGGGGTTTCAAAAAGAATGACGTCGATTGGAAGTCGCCCGGCGACATCACCTTCAACCTCATGGACATCGTCAGCAAGGGCGGCAACTACCTGCTCAACGTCGGCCCCACCGCCGACGGGGTCATCCCGAAGGAATGCCGGACCAATCTCCTCGCCGTCGGCCGCTGGCTGAAAGTGAACGGCGAGGCCGTCTATGGCGCGGGGCCTTCGCCCTTCGGGGCGGAGTTCGGCGATTATGCCGAGCACGAGCGCGACGCCAGCGGCCGGCCGGTCTTCCTCACGCGTACGGACTGGCGCTGCACGACCAGGCCGGGGAAACTCTATTTCACGTTTTTCAAATGGCCGCGCGAAACCTTCGTGCTGCCAGCCATGAAAAACAAGGTGGTGCGCGCCTATCTGCTGGCTGATCCGGAGCACACGCCGCTGCCGCTGAAAACCACCGCCGCGGGCGCGGTCGAAATCGAGACCGGCCGCTATGGACCCGATGCGATGGCCAGCGTCATCTGCGTCGAGATCGAAGGCGACAAGGTCGAGCTTTGAAATTCGGCCGGCGCGCAGAATGCGCGCCACTTAGCTTTTTCTGGGGCCGGTGCCAGCCGCCGGCCCTTCGCCGGATGACTGGCGAGCCGAGCACGGCCAGAAACGAATGGTGTAGAACAGGCCGAGAACGGTCATGAAGGTGCCCCACCAGAAATCAATATGCAGTTCGCTCATCTGCACGTTCGATGGCGGACTGTTCCAATGGACCAGCCCGGTGATGGCGATGACCACGCCGTAAACCAGCAGATTGATTCCGATGATGAACCAGATCGGAAGCATATGATGCTCATTGGTCTCCATGATGATGATCCTTTACCAGAGATAGAGGTTGATGGCGACGAAAACGACGCCGAGTACGCCGGCCCAGAACAGAGGCCGCTGCCACAGGCTGCCTTCGACCTTGGGACGGGGCGTCAGGCCCATGACCAGATTTTTCAGCTCCTCGTCCGACTTGCGCTTGGTCGCGAGGCTGATGAGGACGACGGCGATCATCGTCACAAGCAGCGCCCAAAATGACATGTAAACATTCTGGGAAAAACCGCCGGCGTCTGCATAGCGGGCGATTTGCGCCACGTGCGGTTTGTACACGTCGGAGGGATCGAAGCGCAGTGTTGGCTCGGTGAACAAGTGGATCCACACC
>DATJYF010000247.1:0-4858 GCA_035499715.1 Opitutaceae bacterium
GATCATCGTGATGCTGACCGGGCTTGACCCGAAGCTGCTGGTCAACCTGGGCCTGATGCACCCGCCGTTCCTTCTCGGTCTGATCGCCGGCGGCTCGATGATCTACTGGTTCACCGGCGCCTCCTGCCAGGCGGTCGTCACCGGCGCCTACCGGGCGGTCGTCTACATCAAGGAGCACATGAAGCTCGACGCCACCACCGCGTCCGACAAGGACAGCAAGGAGGTCGTCCGCATTTGCACCGAATACGCCCAGAAGGGCATGTGGAACATCTTCATCGTCGTGTTCTGCTTCGCCCTCGCCCTGCCGTTCTTCAACCCCTACTTCTTCATCGGCTATCTCATTGCGATCGCTTTCTTCGGCCTCTTCCAGGCCATCTTCATGGCCAACGCCGGCGGCGCCTGGGACAACGCCAAGAAGATCGTCGAGGTCGAACTCCGCCAGAAGGGCACCGATCTCCATGCCGCGACCGTCGTCGGCGACACCGTCGGCGATCCGTTCAAGGACACCTCCTCCGTCGCGATGAATCCTGTGATCAAGTTCACCACGCTCTTCGGCCTCCTCGCCGTCGAGATCGCGGTCACGATGACCAACCAGGGCCTGAAAACCGCCATCGGTGCGGTCTTCTTCGTCGTCGCTCTGGTTTTCGTCTACCGCTCATTTTATTTCATGCGCATCCCGGAAGACAGCGCCACCAAGGGCTAACGACACCACTGACCTCCCCAAGCGAAAAAGCGCGGACGACATCGTCCGCGCTTCCGTTTTATCCGCCCGACAAAATGCGTCCGGCGGTCGCGGCCCGCTGTTTTTGCGTATCGTAACGGCGAAACTTTTTTTCGCCATGAACGCCTACTATACTCTCGGCCGCACCGGCCTTCGCATTTCCCGTCTCGCCCTCGGCACCATGACCTTCGGCACCGATTGGGGCTGGGGTGCCGACCAGACGACCGCCCGCCAGCTCTTTGACCGTTATCTCGCCGGCGGTGGAAATTTTTTCGACACCGCCGATCTCTACACGAACGGCAACAGCGAGCGCTGGCTCGGCCAGTTCGTGCGCGATGCCGGCGTGCGCGACCGCGTCGTCATTGTGACCAAGTTCAGTTTCAACGGCTCGCCCGGCCATCCCAACGCCGGCGGCAATGGCCGCAAGCACATGCTCGCCGCCGTCGAAGGTTCGCTCCAGCGACTCGCCACCGACTACATCGATCTCTATCTGTTGCACAGCTGGGACCGCCTCACGCCCGCGGAGGAGGTCATGCGCACCTTCGACGATCTCGTGCGCTCCGGAAAGGTGCGTTACGTCGGCCTGAGCAATGTGCCGGCCTGGTACGCGGCCCGCGCGCAAACCATCGCCGAATGGCGAGGCTACGAAAAGCTTGCCGCTTTTCAGCTCGAATACTCCCTGGTCGAGCGCGGCATCGAGGACGAATTCATCCCGTTCGGCACCGAGCATGGCCTCGGCACGATGGTGTGGAGCCCGCTCGCCAGCGGGCTGCTCAGCGGCAAATACAAGCCGTCGCAAGGCGGCGCCTCCGGCACCGGCGCCGGCCGGCTCGAGACCGTGAAAAATTCCGGTAATCCGGGATTCGAGAAATTCAACGAGCGCAACTGGGCCATCGTCACCGAGCTGGAACGCGTGGCGAAAGCCGCCGGCCGCAGCATGGCGCAGGTGGCGCTGAACTGGGTCGCGAACCGCCCCGGCGTCGCCACCGTCATCCTCGGCGCGACCAAGCTGGCCCAGCTCGAGGACAACCTCGGCGCGCTCGATTTTGATCTCCCGGCCGAACTACGCGCGCGGCTCGATGCGGTAAGCGCGCCGGCCCTGCGTTATCCCTACAGTTTTTTTTCGCCCGACATGCAGGCGATGCTCACCGGAGGAGCGACCGTCGGCGACAAGCCCCCGGGCTATGCTCCGCCAACGCTCATCGAAGGCAAACCCGCGGGCGTCGGCTGACCGGCCGCGGCCGGCCGCGCTTTGCTCATGAGCTGCCGATGAGGATGCCGGCCAGGAACACCAGCAGCCCGCCGATCACGATCTGAAAAATCGCCGCCAGCAACGGCGTATCCATATACCGGTTGCGAATCCAGGCGATGACGACCAGTTCCACCGCCACGACACCGACGGCGACGGTCGTGGCCGTGTGGATGTTCGGAATCAGATAAGGCAGGGTGTGTCCGAGACCGCCAAGCGCGGTCATCAGGCCGCAGACAATGCCGCGCGCGAGCGGGCGGCCGCGGCCGGTGAGGCTGCCGTCGTCCGACAGCGCCTCGGCGAAGCCCATGCTGATGCCCGCGCCGATGCTGGCGGCCAGGCCGACCGCAAATGTGTCCCAGCTGTTTTTGGTCGCGAAGGCGGCGGCGAAAAGCGGCGCGAGCGTCGAGACCGAGCCGTCCATCAAGCCGGCCAGGCCGGGCTGGACGACCTGCAGCACGAACAGGCGGTGCGCCGTGGCCTCCTCGGCCTCGCTGATTTTGGCGGAGGCGATTTCCCCGGCCGTGTGCTCGTGCCGGCGTTCCTCCTCGGCCAGGTCGCCGAGGAGCTGGCGGATGCCGGCGTCGGTCGTCCGGCGCGCGCTCTGTTCGTAAAAGCGGCGCGTTTCCAGTTCCATCAGCGCGGCCTGCTTGCGCACTGCGTTCAAACCGAGCGGACGCGTAAGCCAGACCGGCCGGCGGCTGACAAAGCCTTTCACGTCCTGCCGGCGGAGCAGCGGAATGTGTTCGCCAAAACGCTCGCGATAGAGCGTGAGCAGGCGATGGCGATGGCCGTCCTCCTCGGTGCGCAGGGCCTCGAATTTGCGGGCCTGATCGGGATAGCTTTCCATCAGGCCGTCGGCAAAATCCGCATAGATGCGCCCGTCCTCCTCTTCGAGCGCGATGGCCAGGGCGAGGATTTCCCTCTCGGTGAGCGAATCGAACGTGCGCATGCTCGGCGGATATTTTTTCAGGCCACCCTTGGGCTCGGCATGGCCTCAGGCGTGACTTGGCACGTTACCGTGAACTGGGCGGGGGTCATTTTGCCAAAAATGGTCGTGAGTGCCGCGGTAGCCGCGTCGCGGCCGCGCGCAATGATGACAATTTTTTCCGGCGCGATCTGGTCGGTCGGATCGAAAAGATGCCAGGCCCCGCCGAGATAGGCCTCGAGGCAGGCGTGAAAATCCATCGGCTCGAGTCCGGCAGCATAACAGCCGACATAACGGACGGGGATGTTGAGCGCGCGGCAGAACGCAATGGCCAGGTGGGCGTAATCGCGGCACACGCCCTTGCGCAGCGTCCAGACGTCCCAGGCGGAGGTGCGCGAATCCGTCGCGCCGGGCCTGTATTCGAGATTGGCGTCGACCCAGCGGCAGATTTCCCGCACCTGCTCGGCCCGATTTTCGATTTTTCCGAAGAGCTCCAGGGCGATCTGCGTGAAGCGGTCGCTCTCACAATAGCGGCTCGGCAGGACGTACGTGAGGATCGTGAGCGGGAGGCGTCCGGGATTGTCCGGCTTCATCTCAGGCGGCGGCGGCGGACGGAGAATTTCGACCGCGGCGCTGTACCGCAGTTCGAACGGCCCGGCCGCGGCCTCGGCCCGCAGGACGCGGTTGCCTTTCGACGAGGTGATGCGCTCGGACTGGACCTCGGGCGCACAGACGACACTTTCGCTGATCAGACGCTGCTGGGCGTCAGTATTGACGAGGATGTTGAAGGTGAAGTGGGCGCTCGGCGAAAGGACCTGATAGCCGAGCGTGCAGCCGACCGTGAGATTCATCCAAACCAGTGTAGCGCAAAGGCCGCGGCCCGCAAAGTGATTTGCAGCCAAAATGAGCCGCCATTATAAGCGGTTCTGATTCATTCTGCCGCGTAACAACTTGGTAACCTTGCGGCGGCTTGATTAATCAGCGGGAATAGATTGCGATGACGTCGTGGCCAAAGCATCCGTTGTTCACGCCGCGATTTCGCTGGTTCTGTTTTGTGTGACAGAACCGGCCTGCAAGCGAAGCGGACCATCTGGATCCACCGGCATGCCCGCCGCCCAGGCTGAAGTGCCGCATCCCGACGATGCCATCCGGGCAGTCTACCAATCGCAGGCCGAGGCGATCCGCCAGGGCGACGGCGCGCGCTGGCTCAGCCTGCAAACCCGGGCAGTCCCCGATGGCGTGACCAAGGCGCAGGCCGAAGCCATGCACGCCAGCATCGTGAAAACTTTCCGCGCCCGCCCCGGCCTGCAGCAGACGGTGCTCGCCTCCCGCCTCATCGGTGGTCGCGGCGTGATCATCGCCCGGGTGGAGGGTCTCGCGGCCAGTCAGACCCAATATGAAACGGTCCGGTTCGGCCGCGAGGACGGTGCCTGGAAAATCGACGAGGAAGACTGGAGCGATTCGCCGATCGATTTGCGCACGCTGGACGCCCTGCTGCCGCCGCCGGACGGCGCCTTCGTCCGCGCGCACTCGCCGTGGACCGTCATTCCCGCGGCCGGGTGCAACACGCAATTTTTCAAGCCCGACGAGCTGGACTGGAAAATGCAGGCTGCACGGGATGAGGCGTATCTCTACGTCCGGTTTGAGGCCAAAACGCCGCTGCCGGCGGCCGGGACCGAGATCGCGAAGGACGATCACGGCGGCCCGCTCCCGCCGATCATGAAGATCAAAGTCAACTCCGCGGCCGGAGCGGAAAAGGAATTTGAATTCCAAGCCGGGCCCGTCATCCAGACGCGCGCGACCTTCGGTGCTGACGGCCACGCCACCAGCAACCGCTTTTTCGTCGTCTATTCGCTCACGCTCAGGGACAGCGCGCGCACGGACATTTTCACCATGGACACGAACGATGCCTTTAACCAGCTGGTGGCCGCGCAGGACCGCTACCTCGATGTTAAAATTC
>DATJYF010000248.1:0-8684 GCA_035499715.1 Opitutaceae bacterium
TGAACGAATCGTCGAGCAACACCGTTTGCGCCGGCAGCAGGGGCACAACCAGCAACGACAAAAGCGGCAGGCAGTATTTAGCAATCGACACGGCAAAAAAAGTGGACCGGACTGGAGAGGCAAAGCTTCCCCGATCGTCTAAAAAAGCAAGCTCCAAGAACGACCGCCGGCGGCGCGACAAACCATCCCCCCCGTGCATCCAACGCCCGGCCCTTGCGTCATTAGCCATTACCCATTCTTCTTTCTCGTTCCATGGCGCATTTCGATCTCACCGGCCGCCGCGCACTGGTCACCGGCTCCTCCCAGGGCATCGGCCTGGCCCTGGCGCGCGGCCTCGGAGAAGCCGGGGCGCAGGTCATTCTCAACGGCCGCGACGAGGTCAAACTGGCCCGCGCCGCCTCCGCTCTGCGCGAGGCCGGCCTGGCCTGCGACGAAAGCGCCTTCGATGTCACCGACGAATCCGCCGTCGCCGCGGCCTGCGCCCCGCTCGACCCGATCGACATCCTCGTCAACAACACCGGCATCCACCGCCGCGGCCCGCTTGAATCCATGCCGCTGGCCGATTGGGAGACCGTGCTGCGCACGAATCTGACCAGCGCCTTTCTTGTCGCCCGCGCCCTCGCCCCCGGCATGATCGCGCGGCAACGCGGCAAAATCATCAACGTCTGCTCGTTGATGAGCGAACTGGCCCGGCCCACCACCGGCAATTATGCCGCGGCCAAAGGCGGCCTCAAGATGCTCACCCGCGCCATGTGCGCCGAATGGGCCAAGCACGATCTGCAGATCAACGGCCTCGCCCCCGGCTACATCCTCACCGAACTGACCCGGCCACTGGCCGCCGATCCCAAGTTCGACGCCTGGATCAAAAGCCGCACGCCCGCCGGCCGCTGGGGCACGGTGGAGGACCTGGTCGGCGCGTGCGTGTTTCTCGCCTCGACCGCCGCGAATTTTATCAACGGTCAGATCGTCGTCATCGACGGCGGACTCAGCGCCGTGATCTGACCGTCCCAGGATCGCGCTCCCTTTATGAAAAACCCCCTCCTGCTCCTGCTGCTGACGGTGACGTTCGCCTCGGCGGCGCCTTCGCGGCCGCAGGTTTACTCGCTGCACGCCGATGCGCTGGCCGACGCTCGCGCCCGCCTGGCCAAGGGCGACCCGGCGCTCGCGCCCGCGCTGCAGCGCCTGTGCGAGGAAGCCGACCGCGCGCTGAAGCTGAAACCCCCGTCGGTGATGGACAAGGAGCGCGCCCCGCCAAGCGGCGACAAGCACGACTACCTCAGCCAGGCGCCCTATTGGTGGCCCGATCCCGCCAAACCCGACGGCCTGCCCTACATCCAGCACGACGGCAAACACAACCCCGAGTCCGACCGCGGAACCGATGCGCCGGCGTGGGGCCGGATGTCCTCCAACGCCGAGACGCTCGGCCTCGCCTATTATTTCACGCACAACGAAGCCTACGCCGCGCACGCCGCGCTGATCATCCGCACCTGGTTCATCGACCCGGCCACGCGCATGAATCCGAATTTGAATTTCGGCCAATACGTTCCCGGACGCAACGAAGGCCGCGGCGCCGGCCTCATCTCCCTCCGCAGCCTCACCCGCGTCTGCGACGCGCTCGCGCTCATCGCCGGCTCGCCCGCCTGGAGCGCGGACGACGACAAGGCCTTTCATGCCTGGCTCGCGGCCTATTTCGAATGGCTCATGACCAGCAGCAACGGCCGCGAGGAAGCCCGCGCCACCAACAACCACGGCTCCTGGTTCGATGTGCAGGCCGCGCACGTCGCGCTCGTGCTCGGCCGGACGGACGCCGCCAAAAAAATCCTGGCCGATGCGCTGGAAAAGCGTCTCGCCTCCCAGGTCATGCCGGACGGCTCCCAGCCGGAGGAACTCCGGCGCACGAAATCCCTCGGCTATTCGCTCTTCAACCTCCAGGCCCTCTGCAATCTCGCCGTCCTGGCCGAGCAGGTGAACGTGGATTGGTGGGGCTATGCGACCAAGGATGGGCGCAGTCTGCGCGCCGCATTGCGGTACCTCGCGCCTTACGCCGATCCCGACAAGCCGTGGATCAAAAACGATCTGGTTCCCGGCGGACGCGCGGCCCTGCTGCCGCTGTTTGCCGAGGCGCTCCGCCACGGCGACGATCCTCAGTTCCGCGAGCTGCTGGCCAAGTTTGGCAACGCGGGCGACCAGCAATCCGCCCGCTGGCATCTGCTGCTGGATTTTCCTCCCGTTCCGGCCAGGTCGGAGAAATGACCGGCCGGCCTTGCGCTTGAGCGCCCGGCGCGGGCCGGTACTTTTTGCGAAGGGTTTTCCGGGGATGCGGTGTTATGCCTCTCAAGCAATCCGTCTTCGCCCCCTTATTTCAACCTTCGTTTCCACCGCTCTTCGTGGCAGCATGAGCTGCGACGGAAAACGGCCCCATTTCCATGCCTTCCTCCCCCGATCCGATCGATCCGCTGCTCGACCGCTGGGCCGAGACGCCGGCATCGTCTCCGCCGCTTGCGCCCGAGGTCTGGCGCCGTATCGCCCTGGCTGATACTCCGGTCCAGCCGGCCGGCTGGGCCGACCGCATCGAGTCATGGTTTGCCAGCCCGCCGTTCGCCACCGCCTTCGTCGTCAGCTGTGTGCTGCTGGGGGTGCTTCTCGCCGAACTGCGCCTGCTCCAGCAGCAGCGCCAGAGTCACGCCCAGCTCGCGCGCAATTATCTGCAGCTGATCGATCCGCTGTTGCAGGAACAATCCGCGGCCAAGCACTGAAATGAAACGCACCTGGCTCACCCTGCTCCTCGGATTGGCCGCCGGCGTGGCGGCGCACCTGGTCTATTTTGACCTGCACCGGCCCTGCACGGGCGACGACCTCGACTGCCAGCTCGCCTGGATGCGCACCGACCTGCATCTGACCGACGCCCAGTTCGCGCGCATCAAGCAGCTCCACGAGGCGTCGAATCCTCAGCTGCGCGCCTTCGCCGGGGAAGTGGCGCGGATGCAGGACGAGCTGGCCTCCTTCGAACGTCTGCGCCGGACCGACGGCCGGGTCGATTTCGTCGAATTTGCGCAATTCGTCAAAACCCAGCGTGCGGTCGACCAGGAATGCCTGGCCTTGACCCAGCGCCTCGTGCTGGCCGCCGCCAACGTGATGGATCCGGAACAGCGCCAGCGCTATCTCGACCTGGTCCAACCCATCGTGCCTCCCTCTCCGCCAGCTCCACCCTCCTGAACCGGCGCTGGCGTTTCGCGCCGTCGTGCCTTCCGACCCCACCATTGATCACGCCCATCTCCAGGCTTTGCAGGCGGGCGATGACACCGCTCTCAACCGCCTGATCGCGCGCTGGGAGCAACCGCTGCTCGGTTTCGCTTTCCGCTACGTGCAAAACCGCGCCGATGCGCGCGACCTCGCGGCCGAGGCTTTCGTGCGCCTGTATCAGCAACGCGCCCGCCTGCGCCCCGACACCAATCTTTCCGCCTGGCTTTTCACCACCCTGGCAAACCTTTGCTCGAACCACCTGCGCTGGAAGCGGCGCCATCCGGCCGTCGCGCTGGAGGCGGAGGAGCCCGGCGGCGCCCGTCCGCCCGCCGCCACGCTGGCGTCCGGCCGGGCCGCGCCGGACGCCGCCCTGCAGCAGGATGAAGTGGCGGAGGCGGTCCGGCGCGCGATTGCGCTGCTGCCGCACGACTTGAAGACCGTCCTGTTGTTGCATCATTACCAGCATCTCTCCTGCCGCGAGATCGCCCGGATCGTGCATTGCAGCGAAAGCGGGGTGGAGAGCCGGCTGTATCGCGCCCGGCAGCGGTTGCGTGGCGCGCTGGCGGATTTTCTGCGGGAAATCTCCCCTTGCTGAAAATCGCGGCGAAGACGCCCGGCAGGCTGTCTCCGTCGCATGGCAGCGAGGCGGCCATGTGTTTTGCCCCGGCCGCCTCGAAAGCATCAGGGCTTGGCCGGCTTGGTCCCGAAATTGAAATTCTGGCTGGCGCGGACGAGGACCGGCTTGCCCTTGCAGGTGGCCGGCTCGAACTGCCATTGCTGCACGGCGTCCAGCGCGAGATTTCCCAGCAGGGGGGAAACGCCGCTGTTCACCACCGCCGGCAGCCGCACCCGGCCCGTCTCATCGATGTAGAATTCGATGGTGACGACGCCGGCGATGCCCTTGTTCGCCCATTCGAGCGGATAATGCGGCTCGACAATATGCACCGGTCGCGGGATGTGATCCAGTTCCTGCAGGATGTGCACCCGATAGGAGTACTGGTCCTTGTCCAGATCGAGAAACCGCTCCTGGAGGTTTTCCTCCGCGCTTTGGTTCACGACGGTCAGGCCTTCCCTTTCAAAATTGAAATCGATCCTCGCCACCACCGGCACGGGTTGACCCTGCCAGGTGGCCGGCTCGAATTTCCATTTCTTGATCGCGTTCATCGCCTGCTCGGCGAAGGAGGGATGCGAATAGCCGACGACCAGACTGTCGATCAGCGCGCCGGTCGCATCGACATTGATGACCACATGCGCCTCGCCGGAATGGAAGCCGATGGCCGTCGCCTGGTAGGGAAACATTGGCTGCCAGGTTTGATCGATTTTGAGCGGGGTATAGCCGGCGGGGCGCGCGGGCGTTTCGTCCCCGCGCGTCGCGCCGAACAAAAACACGGAAAGGCAGGAAAGGGCAATGAGGCGCGTCGTGGTTTTCATGGCAAAATCGGGTTCATTAAGTACAACACCGCGTAGCGGTATTTCCTTTTAACCTTTGCGCCCCGCGGAGGCAAGATTCCGATTAGCAAACGGGTTGCGCCACCCCGCGCGAACCGATGAAACCTGCTGATGACCGCCGCCTTGGTGGGTGTCACTTTCCGGCCGGCGCGGAGGCGGGCGGAGGCGCGGGCGAGGCGCTGTGCTGCGACACCCATGCCTCGTATTGCGGGCGCGGCACGAAGCGCAGCGCCGCGGAATTAATGCAATAGCGCAGGCCGGTCGGGGCCGGGCCGTCGTCGAAGACATGGCCGAGGTGCGCGCCGTCCACCGCGCAATGGACTTCGGTGCGCTCCATGCCGTAGCTCAGGTCGGTGGTCGCGCTGACAAAGGCCGGATCGATCGGCTTGGTGAAGCTGGGCCAGCCGGTGCCGCTGTTGAACTTGTCGCGGCTGTCGAACAGCGGCGTGTCGCTGCACACCGAAAAATAAACGCCGTCGGCATGGTTGTTCCAGTATTCGTTGTCGAAGGCCGGCTCGGTGCCCTGCTGGCGGGTGACGTCGTACTGGGCGGACGTGAGCCGCTTCCGCCATTCGGCGTCAGTGTGCTGCACCTTCGTCTTGGCCATGTCGAGGACGACGTGCGAGGGCAGGCCACAGGCGGATTTGGCCGGATCGGTGTTGCAGGCGGCCCCGGCCGGGCCGGTGGAGGAGGAAGTGTTTTTCATTTGCGATTGCGCACAGGCGGCGAGGGCCATGACGAGCAGCATCAGGGGCAGGCAAAGTCTCATCATGGAGGTAAGAGCAGGAGTCCTGTCCCAATATTCCATCGATGCCTGCATAGGCAAACCGGCCCAAAAAAAGAGCCCGCCGGATGGCGGGCTCCGCAATAAGGGAGAGGAACGGGTTGGACTCAGCTTAGAATTTGGCCGAAACCGAGAAAACGATGCGCTCGGGATAGCCAACCTGCTGGTTGGCCGGAAAGTATTCCTTGTTGGCCATGTTGTTCCAGTTGAGGGCGGCGGACCAGTCCACTTTCTGCCACGTCCAGTCATAGCCCACGGCGCTGTTCCAGAGCCAGTAGGAAGGAAGGAAGAGGTAGGGATTGCGGTTATCCGCCGCGGCCTTGCCCACATAGTTGAAGCCGCCGCCGAGCCACAGGCCCTTGAGATCGCCCTGCAAGAAGTTATAACGCGTCCAAAGATTGGCCAGGGTCTTGGCGGTCGCCTGCGGATGCGCCCCGAGGTAGATCTGGTTGCCGGCGGGTTCCTTGGTATTGCGAATGTCATCCTCGGCAATGCTGCCAAAAACCTGCACGGAATCGATGGGGGAGATGGTGACTTCATACTCGATACCACGGCTGCGCGCCGACGCGCCCTGGGTGTCGGTCGAATACGTGCCGGAAGGAAAACCCGGCGGATTGACCTGGTTTACCGTCTGCAGCACATCCTTCTGCAGAATGTCGTAAACCGCGAGCGTGGAGGAAAAGCGGCCGCCAAAGAGGTCGGTTTTGATACCCACTTCCTTGCCTTCGCCCTTGGTCGGCTTGGCTGACCCGACCACCACATTCATCGTGCGCAGGGTGGTTTGCGCCGGCAGAACGAAGGATTCACTGTACGAGGCGTAGGCCATGACTTCCTTGGTGATCTTGTAGCCGAAGCCGGCTTGGGGAGTGGTGTCAGAAGCCCTCAAGCCCTTCGAGACGGTGCCGGCTTTGAAATCAGTGGATTGCGCTTGAGACCGGTTATAACGGGCGCCCACGACTGCATAGAGACGATCGTCGAGGAACCTTCCGTTAAGCAAGCCATAGACAGCCTGGTCGCTGGTGAAGGCGAGCGTGTTGGTGAATTGCCCGCTTTTGGGAGTATTCGGAAGTGAGTATTTGTTGAACGCCGTGGTCTGATCGATGAAGTACGTCGGGCTGGCGGGATTGAGATCCCAAGCCCGGAAGTAGGGAGTGCCGGCCGACACATCGGTGGCGTTGATCCGGTTATACTGGTAGAATTTCTGATAAAAGACGCCGGCGAGCGGGTTGATCTTTCCCCAATCGAATTGGTATTTGCCGGTCAGGTCGGCTTCCCATGTCATGACGTGCCCCCAGGTATTTTGCCAGCGCTGACGACGGGGAAGAATGGCGGGCTGGTTGCCCATCAGATTCACATTATTGGGATCCGCCAGAATTTGCTGGGCGAAAGCGAGCTCCTGTGCCGTGGTCACCGCACCGGCCGTCCACAGACCCGTGCCGGGATTATAGGTCAAGGTGCCGGGCGGGGCTACGGCGATCGTGCCGATGCCGGTGGCGATGTAGGAGCTGCGGTTTTGGGCATAGTCGAGATTGGTGCGGCCAACCCAATGGTCGCCAAATTTGCCGTCGAGTTCGGTATTGAACGTCACCAGATTGGTTATGCGCTGGTCATTCCTGCTGGAATAATTGAACTTCCGCGCCAGGGCCGGATAGGTGAGAAGGAAGCCGGGATCGTAGCCGTCGTTGTATCCAAAATCTGGATTTCCAGCCGTGCTTTTGTTCACGTTGCTCAGCGCGGCCGAGGGCGCGGCATAGCCGCTGCCGGCGGAGAGCGCCGACACGACGCTGGCCGGAGAAGTGACTTCAAGGTTCGGCTTGAAAACCGCCGGAGGGGTCTCGCTGCGGTGAAAATACTGCAGATTGACGGTCAGCGAAAGATTCGGCGTGATGTTCCAGGTCGCGGTCGGGAAAAACACCGTCGTCCGCGACTTTGACGGAGAATAGTATTCGTAGCCGTTCTCCCAGCTGCCGACCACGCGGACGAACAGCGTGTCCTTGATGACGGGCTGGTTGACGTCGACCGTGCCGCGAAGGTAGTCGTAGCTGCCAATCTGGCCGTTAAAACTGGCCGAGGCCTGGCCCGTCGCCCGCTTGGTGATGTAGTTGACGGTGCCGCCGGGACTGACCTGGCCGTAAAGCAGCGATTCGGGGCCTTTGATGACTTCCACACGATCAACGGTGGCGGTATCGACGTAGATGTTGCCCGCCGAACCTTCATTGAATCCGTCGTGCTGAGGCGCCTGGGTAAAGCCGCGGATGGTATAGACCGCGGTGCCGGCGTTGAATTCACGGCCCGCCGTGGTGACACCGGCGGAATAACGGACGACATCAAAAAGATCGCGCGAACGAACGTCCGAGATGAACTGGCCCGTAAAGGCGCTGATGGCAAACGGCAGGTCGCCGATGGGCGTATCGACGCGCGTCGCTGAAACCGAGTTGGCCGCACGATAGCCGACGTCCTTCGTCTCTGAGACGTGGAAGTCGGACAGTTTCACAACCTCGTTGTCGGTCGGCGCGGTTTGCGCCAGGGCCGGGAGAGCGAGGGGAAAGCAGACTCCTGCGAGCAGAAGCCTGCGAACGGCGGCAAACGTCGACGACGAATGCCGCATGATGGCATGCTGAGTATACATGGTAGGTAGGGTCTTCTTGGGGAAGGACGGTCAGGGTTACCGTCTACCAACCTCGAACCAAAAGCGGGCAACGCCAAACAAAAAACACTGCTCAATCCACGCGCAATCTTGCCTCACCATCGCCAAATTCTGCTGTAAGCCGCTGCCCGCTCAGCACTCCCGCCCGGCGCGGCACCGGCCGGCCGGCTTCGTCGCGCAGAATCACGAAGCCGCGTTTCAGCACCGACCGCGGGCTCGCCGCCTGCAGGCGCTTCCAGAGCGCGAGCAGCCGGTGCGACTCCAGCCGGATCCGCGCCTCCGGCGAAAGTTGCGTCAGCCGCATTTTTGCCGCGGCCAGTCGCGTCCGCTTGGCCTCCGCGCCCGCGCGCACGGCGGCCGCCAGCCGGTTGGTCAGATCGTCCAGCCGGAGGTAACCGCGCTCGACCTGCGCGGCCGGGGCGAGCAGCCGCAGCCGGCTGCGTTCGCGGTCCAGCTGCGCGTGCGCCCGCTCCACCGCGCCCTCCACGTTTTCGCGCAGCGCGCGCCGCGCCTGCGCCGCGCGCTCCCCGCCGGCGAGAAAACCGCTGGAGATCAACTCCG
>DATJYF010000249.1:0-5007 GCA_035499715.1 Opitutaceae bacterium
TTTTCGCCGTGCCGGCGGAAAGCAGCGGCTGCGGCGGCGCGCCGTAAGTCTTGGCCGCCTCGTCGGCGGTGAGGGAGAGCAGCTCGCCCTTGGGCTTGATCACGGTATCGCCGATTTTCAGCTCGTAGTCCTTGTCGATCATCGCGGAAACGACGTCGCCGCGGTAGCCCTTGCCCTCGGTGATGGCGCGGATCTTCGCCCGCAGGAAGCTCGTGATCTTGAGCCGCATCGTTTCCGGGATGTCCTCGCCCTGGGCGGTGACCGGCGCGGCCGCGCCGATCACACCATCGGGCGCAAACCAGATTTCCCCGGTGGCCGCGGCGATGAACGCGCCGGCGGACATCGCCTGGTTGTTGACATAGGTGGCGGTCTTGCCGGGGTATTTGTCCAGGGCGTCCATCATGTCGAGCGCGGTCTGGGCCGAGCCACCGAGCGTCTGCATGTCGAGCACGACGAGGTCGGCCTTCTGGGCGATGGCCTCCTTCAGGCCGCGGCGCAGGATGTAGAGAACCGGGTCGGCGATCTCCTCGCGCACGGGAATGACGAACACCACGGCCGGTTTCGCCGGGGCCGGCGCGTCCGCCCGTCCGCCCGCCGCGGCCAGCGCCGAGGCCACGATCGCGAGGATTCTGGAAAATTTCCCCGACATAAGCCATCCTGCATAAATTAACCTGCCGCCGGTGGCAAGCGCCGGCCGGTTACAACCGGCGGCTTTGTTTCCACCTTGTTTCCGGCCGCGCCGGAAAAGTCTTTGCGCGCGGCGCATCGTCGTGCTTGCTAGAAAGCATGGAAAAAATCTCTTATCTGGACGCGACGCTTCTGCGCTGGCAGGTCGGCCCTTCCACCTTCCTGGCGCTGCCGGAACGCGGCGCGCGGCTCATGAACTGGAACGTCACGCTGGGCGACGGCAGCGTGCGCGATGTGGTCTACTGGCCCGAGCTGAACACCCTCGATGAATTTCACAAGGTGCGCGGCGGCAACCCCATCCTGTTTCCGTTCTGCGGCCGTACCTTCGACGAGAACGACATTTATTTCTGGCGCGCGGCCGACGGCGTGCGCCGGCCCATGCCGCTGCACGGTATCGCACGCCAGGGCGAATTCCAGGTCGTCCACGCCGGCGAACGCGGCTTCACCGCCCAATTCCTTCCCGGCGAGGAGGCGCGCGCCTGCTATCCGTTCGACTATGAATTTACCGTCAGCTACCGTTTCGAGCCGCTTGCGCTGTTCTGCGAATTCACCCTGAAAAATCTCGGCGCCGCGCCGCTGCCGTGGAGCGCCGGGCACCATTTTTATTTCACTGTTCCCTGGAGCGAGAGCCTGACGCGCGGCGACTACACCATCCGCATCCCCGCGGCCAAGACTTACCGCCAGGATTTCAGCACCGGCAAGCTCGTGCCCGGCCCGCGCCTCGGCGCTGAGGAAAATCTCGCCAACAAGGAGCTGATCGACTGCATCCATTCCGGGCTGCGCAGCCGCGAAATTATTTTCGGGGACAAGGCCGGATCCGGCCGGATCGTGGTCGGGCACGGCGTCGAGCGCGTGCCGCCGCCCGATGCCGCGCTCGTGACCTGGACGGCCTCCGACGATGCGCCATTCTACTGTGTCGAGCCCTGGATGGGGCCGCCCAACGGTCCCGGCCACAAAACCGGCCTGCACCTGGTGCCGGCGGGCGGGACCCAGACCTTCCTGGTCGAGGTGCGCGTGCAATAAGCCCGCCGCCGGGCGGCCGGGAATCGCGTTCGCGAGTTGCCAAGGTGGCCGCCCCGCCGTTATTTTGCCCGATCATTTCCCTCGCCATGGCCTGGCCCGCATCTTTCCTCGCAATTTTCGACCTCGGCGGCACCGAGCTGATGCTCATCATGGCCGCGGTGCTGATTTTTTTCGGCGGCGAGAAACTGCCCGACTTCGCCCGCGGGCTGGGCAAAGCCATCCGTGAATTCAAGAAGGCGACCGCCGGCATCGAGGAGGAATTCAAGCGCGCGATGGAGGAGCCGCCCAAGCCCGTGGCCAAGCCCGCATCAGCCAAACCCGCCGCGCCCAAACCGGCTCCGCCACCGGCCGGCCACCGTGAAGCGCCGCCACACGAGGACATGCCCGACTTCGAGCACGGCGAAAATTAGCGCCATGCCCAGCGACGAGGCGCCCGTTCCGCTACCCATCACCGGCGAGCTTGACCTGCATGCGTTTCAGCCGCGCGACCTCGGCCGGCTGCTTCCGGCTTATTTCGAGGAGTGCCGGAAGCGCGGGATCTTTTCCGTCCGCGTCGTGCACGGCAAGGGCACCGGGGCGCTGCGCGAGACAGTGCAGGCGTGGCTGCGGCGCTCGCCGCTCGTGCACGATTTTCGCCCCGGCGACGAAACCAGCGGCGGCTGGGGCGCGACGATCGTGACGCTGCGGCGCGGGTGACACGCGCGGCCAGGACGGTATTGCCTCCGACCGGCGTCCGGCCTATGCCGGAAATCGTATGAAAACCCACCTCACCTACGGCTTTCTTCTCGCTCTCGCCAACGCGATCCTGACCCTGATTTTTTACCTGCTCGGCTTCCATTCCGATCCGGAGAAACTCCACGCGACCCAGTTCATCGGCTTGGTGGCGGCTCCCGCCATTTATATCACGGCGCTGGTGCTGGGTATGCACGCCGATCGCAGGGCGACGCCGATGGAGAAGGAATTCAGCTACGGCCGCGCGCTCGGCACCGGGGTGATGATCACGCTCTTTGCCGCCCTTTTTGGGGCCGTCTTTTACTACATTTATTTGCGCTTCATCAATCCGGACTTCACCGACGTCATCCTGCAGGCGCAAGCCGCCCGCCTCGAGGCCAAGGGCATGGACAGCGCGCAGATCGAACGCATGCAAAGCTTCACCCGTGTCTTCATGAAGCCCGCCGTTCAGGTCATTGTTGGTTTCATCGTCACGGTCATGTGGGGGACGGTGATTTCCCTGGTCGCCGCCGCGTTCGTGAAACGGCCCGCGCCGGCGGCTCCCGCCGCACCAGCCGCCTGAGGTGGATTGAGCTTGCGCCGTCCGGACTCCTCCGGATGAAAACGAAAGAGGCCGGGGCTTGCGCCCCGGCCTCTCGCGTAGCGATTTTCAGGCAATTACTTGCTCAAAAACCGCCTCCAACCCGCGCGGTAGTCGAAGGCCGCGATGGCCAGCAGCGCCAGGACCGAGCCACCGACCATAAACGCGTCGGAATGAGCCCGGGCCACGACACCGGCAGCCATCAGGACCACTGCGGCAACGACCGCCGCGAGCTGGAACCCTACGAGGGTTGTCTGTTTCATGGTTATTTTCTTATTCAGGTTAATGGCCGGGAATCCGGCCGCGCACATCATAACCCCGATCTGGCATTATCAAAATTATTTGTTATTATTGCAGCCATTGGTTTAAACTATGGAACTGCATCAACTCCGCTACCTCGTGGCCATTGCCGAAACAGGCAATTTCACCCGCGCCGCCCAGCGCACAAATGTAACTCAGCCATCTCTTAGTCAGCAGATTATGAAGCTGGAACGCGAGCTGGGCCACAAGCTTTTTCACCGGATGGGCCGTCGCGCCGTCCCGACCGGGGCCGGCACAGCCTTCCTTGAACGGGCCCGCCGCATCCTGGCCGAGGTAGACGACGCCACCCGCGACCTGCGCGACGATCCGCATGCCCTGCGGCGCATCAGCGTGGGCGCCTCGAACACCATTGCGCCCTTTCTCCTGCCGCGGCTGCTCACCCGCTGCCGGGAGTTGCATCCGCACTTGCAGGTGGAGACGCGCGAGAATTTCCGCAGCCAGCTCGCCCATGCGGTGGGCGAAGGCGAGCTCGAGCTCGCCATCATCTCGCTGCCGGTGAACGACCGGCGCCTGTCCGTCGAGCCGGTTTTCCACGAGCCGCTCCTGCTCGTGGTCGGCAAGGACCACCGTCTCGCCACCAAGCCGCGCGTCACGCCGGCCGATCTGGCCAATGAGATCTTCATCCTCACCGGGGACGGCAGCAGCCTGGCCGAGCAGATCCAGCGCTTCTGCGGCGACCACGACTTCGAGCCGCACGTCGGACATCTCTGTGCGCAGATCGCCACGGTCAAGGCCCTGGTTTCGCTCGGCGCCGGCATTTCCATCCTGCCGCTGATGGTGCGCGCGCCCGAAGACACGCAATCCCTCGTCTATCGGAACCTCGCCGGCCGTGCGCCCAAGCGCACCATCCATGTCTTGCGCCACCTCCAGCGCTATCAAAGCCGCGGCACCGAGCAATTGCTCGCCGTCCTGCGCGAGACCCTTTCGTCGCTGCCCAAAAAGGCGGGCTGACGCGCCCGCCGCGCTATTTTTTCAGGGTGGCTACCGCCCCGCCGGCCATGAGCAAGCCGCCGCCGATCATGCAGTACGCCGCCGGAGTGAGGGGAGGCTGGCCGTTCCAGGCCGCGCGCACGTCGGCCCCGAGCTTCTGGGCCGCGCCCCGGACGGACTGCCGCAGGACATAGCCGCGGAAAAAGAGCGCGGCTCCGGCGAGGATGAGAACGAGTCCGATGGTTCTGCGCATGGTTCAGCTCCATCCCTAGCCTTGGCCGGCTTCCCCCGCAATGGCGAGACGGGATTCGGCCGTGCGCCGCGGCAGCAGGAAATAAAAATCACTGCCGGCGCCGGGCCGGTTCGCGCAGGCGATGGAGCCGCCGTGGGCCACGACAATCTCCCGCGCGATCGTCAGGCCGAGTCCGGCGCCTTTTTTCAGCTGGCCGGGCACGCGATAGAATTTTTCAAAGATGAACGGCACGCTTTCCGGCGGGATGCCGGGGCCGGAATCGCGTACGCCGAAGCGGATGAAGTCGTCCGGCGCGGGCTCGGCGTAGAGGGTGATGACCGAGCCGGCCGGCGAATATTTCGCGGCGTTGCCGAGGAGGTTGACAAAAACGTGGCGGATGCGGTCGGGGTCGACGTCGACCGAGCCGATTCCATCGCCGGTTTTCACCTCGATGGTCTGGCCGGCCGCATCGGTGATGGCGCGCATCTCGCGCGCCATGCCG
>DATJYF010000250.1:0-11950 GCA_035499715.1 Opitutaceae bacterium
TCTTCCGCATGCTCATGTGCGCACCGGAATTCCGCTTCGCGTCTTTCCTCTGGGTCCATGATCTCTCCGCGCCGGACACGGTGGCTTATCTCGGCTCCTTCCCCATCCGGATCATGCCCCTTCTCATGGGTGCGACGATGATTTATCAAATGAGCCTCGTCCCCCAGCCCACGATGGGAGACCAGACCCAGGCCCGCATGATGCGTTTCATGCCGCTGATTTACATGATCTTTTGCTATCAGTATTCCTGCGCGCTTTCGCTCTATTCGACCATCAACGGCCTTTTTGCCATCATCCAGCAGCTGCTCATCAACCGGATGAAAAACGACGGTGATCCCACCCACACGTCCGCCGCGGCCCGGCCCGGCGCCGGCAAGCCGGTGAAAAACATCAGTCCGGCGAAAAAGAAATGACTTTGAACCGGCAACCTTGAACCCTTAACCAAACCCAAAGGTTTTCCATGGCCGGCCACAGCAAATGGGCTAAAGTCAAACGCCTCAAAGCCGTCACCGACGCGCGCAAAGGCAAGGCCTTCTCGCGCCTTTCGCGCGACATCACCATCGCGGCCAAGGCTGGCGGCGGCGACCCGGGCATGAACCCGCGCCTGCGCACCATCCTGCTCAAGGCGCGCGAGGCCAACATGCCCGCAGACAATGTCGACCGCGCGATCAAAAAAGGCACCGGCGAGCTGCCTGGCGTGATCTACGAGGAAATCCTCTACGAGGGCTACGGCCCCGGCGGCGTCGCCTTCATCGTCAAGGTCACCACCGACAACAAACAGCGCGCCGCCGCGGCCGTCCGCTCCATTTTTTCCCGGCACGGCGGCAACCTCGCCGGCTCCGGCGCGGTGGCCTTCCAATTCCAGCACCTCGGCCAGTTTCTCGTTTCGAAGGACAAGGCCACCGAGGACAAGCTGATGGAGCTCGCCCTCGATGCCGGCGCCGACGACATTCTCACCACGGAACAGGGCTATGAAATCCGCTGCCCGGTGAAAGCCTTCGACGCCGTCAGCCACGCCCTGGAAAAAAGCGGCATCAAGTCCGACAGCGCCGAGATCGCCTATGTGCCCTCCAGCACCGTGCCCGTGACCGACCTCAACGCCGCCCGTTCGCTGGTCAAGCTGCACGAGGCGCTCGAAGAGGACGACGACGTGCAGGAGGTTTTTTCCAACGAGGAAATGGACGACGCGCTCAGCGAGGCCGCGCATCAGGGTTGAAAAACGCTCCCGTCCGCGGAGCCGCCGGCCGGTGCAACCCCGCTCTGTCCGCTTGCTTCCGGCGTATCCTCACTGTTTCAATTGAGTTGTGAACGACGCGGAAGACGCCCTGCCCACCACCGCCGCCCCCACGCCCGGTGAAGTCGGCCTTGTTGAGTCGCACGATTTCGTCTGCAACGAACCGTTCGCCTGTGAAGGCGGCCAGGCGCTTCCCGGCTTCATCCTGCGCTACGAAACCTACGGCCGCCTCAACCCCGCGCGCGACAACGCCATCCTCGTCTGCCACGCCCTCAGCGGCGACCACCATTGCGCCGGCATCCATTCCCTCTCCGACCGCAAGCCCGGCTGGTGGAACAATCTCATCGGCCCCGGCAAGGCCGTGGACACGAACAAGTTTTTTGTCCTCTGCGCCAACTGCCTCGGCGGCTGCCAGGGCTCCACCGGCCCGCTCTCCGTCGATCCGCGGACCGGCCGGCCCTTCGGCATGACCTTTCCCTTTGTCACCATCCGCGACATGGTGCGCGCGCAAAAGATTCTCTGCGACCATCTCGGCCTCGCCTCGCTCTACGCCGTCACCGGCGGCTCGATGGGCGGCATGCAGGTGCTGCAATGGGCGATCGAGTTTCCCGGCTTCGTCAAAAAAATCCTGCCGCTCGCCACCACCGCGCGCGAGAGCGCCCAGGCCATCGCGTTTAATTTTGTCGGCCGCCACGCCATCAAGCAGGACCCCGCGTGGAACGACGGCGACTATCCGCGCGACGGCGGACCGCGTGTCGGCCTCGCCATCGCGCGCATGATGGCCCACATTACCTACCTGAGCGACACCTCGATGGACCGGAAATTCGGCCGCAAGCAGGTGAAAAACGCGCCCGAAGGCGGACAGACTTTCCACATCACCCAGTTCGCCGTGGAGCAATACCTGCAATACCAGGGCCAGAGCTTCATCAATCGCTTCGACGCCAATTCCTATCTCTACATCACCCAGGCCATCGACGATTTCGACCTGGCCGCCGCCTACGGCTCGCTCGAGCAGGCCTTCGCCCCCGTCCAGGCCGAGACGCTCTGCGTGGGCTTCACCAGCGACTGGCTTTTCCCGCCCGAGCAAAACCGCGCCATCGTCCTCGCCCTCCTCCGCGCGGGCAAGCGCGCCAGCTACGCCGAGCTCGCCACCGACCTCGGCCACGATTCGTTCCTGCTCCAATCGCCGCAGCTCTACGACCTGGTGCGGGGCTTCCTCGACAAGGAGTGACGCCATGACCAAGCCCGCCATCAAGCGCACCGTGGACATGCAGATCATCGCCGACTGGGTTGAGCCGCGCTCGCGCGTGCTCGATCTTGGATGCGGGCGCGGCGTGCTGCTCGATTTCCTGGCCCAAACCAAGGAGGTGTTCGCCGTCGGCGTGGACCTCGATTTCGACAAGATCGCCGCCTGCGTGCGCCGCGGCGTCACCGCCTACCAGGGCGACATGGTGGAATTCATGCGTGCCTTCCCCGAAAAGCACTTCGACCGCGTCATCTGTTCGCGCACGGTCGAGGAATTGCCCGCGCCCGCCACCGTCATCGCCGAGGCGCTCCGCGTCGGCCGCGCGCTTACCGTCGGATTTGTCAACCACGGCTTCTGGAAAAACCGCCTGGCGGCGCTCCTCTATGGACGCAAGCCCCGCAATGCCGTCTACACCACCGATTGGTTTGAAAGCCACCCTTCGAATCCCGCCAGCATCGCCGATTTCGAGCATTTCTGCGCGGCCAAGCAGATCCGCATCTCGCGCCGCGCCCATCTCGGCGGCGACTGGCATACGCCCTGCCGCCTCCGGCCCAACCTCTTTGCCGGCTACGCCCTCTACGACCTTGCGCAATAAGCCCGGCGCACCACCGCACGCTCACTGCCCGAACGCGTCCGCCTCCTGCGCCAGCTGCTTCTCCAGGCTGCCGCAGACCAGTTCGCACAGCTGGAAAATCGACGGATCGGCGATGGAATAAAACACCTGCAGGCCCTCCTTGCGCCGCGCCAGCACCCCCGCCTGCGTCAGCGTCTGCAGATGGCGCGAGACGTTCGCCTGCGTGCCGCCGGTCAGCCGGACCAGCGCGTTCACGTTCTTCTCGCCCTCGAACAGCGCGTGCACCAGCCGCAGCCGCATCGGCTCGGCCAGCACGGCGAAGCGCCGGGCGATGAGCCCGAGCGCGGCGGCCGAGAGCGGTCGCGGCTTTCGTTTCGTCATGGCTGGACAGAGAAAAGGGAGGCTTGACACATTTCAACTATATACGTATATGCTCATATATCAATAATAAAGTTTCTCCCATGAAAATCGAATCCTGCATCCGCCTCCTCGCCGGCAGCCTCGTGCTGCTCGGCCTCGCCCTCGGCCATTTCGCCAGCCCGTGGTGGCTGCTCCTCGCCGCCTTCGTCGGCGTCAACCTCATCCAGTCCGCCTTCACCGGCTTCTGCCCGGCGGAAATCATCCTCCGCAAGCTCGGCATCGGCGCGGAGAAGAAGCCGTGATCCGCCCTCTCCTCCACCTTCCCGCCGGACTGCTCGCCGCCGCATTGCTCACCGCCTGCGGCCGCACCACCCCGGATACCGCCGGAGAGCTTCCGCCGGCAAAAGTCCGCGTCGCCACCGTGCACATCGAGGAACTTCCCGTTGCAATCAAGGTCGCCGGCACCGTCCGGCCGGTGAGGCATGCGCTCCTCGCCGCCAGGGTCATGGGCGCCATCGAAGAACTGCCCGTCGCGCTCGGCCGGCGCGTCAAGGCCGGCAATCTGCTGGTGAAAATCTCCGCCGGCGAAATTTCCGCACGTGTCGCGCAGGCGCAGGCGCAGCTCGACGAGGTGCAGGGCGATCTTGATCGCGAGCGCAAGCTTCTCGCCCAAGGCGCCAGCACGCCCGAGACGGTCCGGAGCCTCGTCGACCGCTTCGCCCTGACCGAGGCCATGGTGCGCGAAGCCGAGGTCATGCTCGGCTACACCATGATCCGCGCGCCATTCGACGGCGTGATTGCGCGCAAACTGGCGGACGCGGGCGACCTTACTTCGCCCGGCCAGCCACTGATCGAAATCGAGGACGACGCGACCTTCCAGATCGAGGCCGGCATCCCCGACACTCTCGCCTCAAGGCTCGCCGTCGGCGCGCTGCTCGCCGTCGAGGTGCCCGCTGCCGGAATAAAATTCACCGGCACGGTGGCCGAAATTTCCTCCGCCGCCGATCCGTTCACCCGCACGGTCACGGCAAAAATCTTTGTGCCTGCCGGTGTCGCCGTGCATTCGGGTCAGTTCGCGCGCGTGGCGGTGCCCGGCGCACCCGCCCGCATGCTGCTCGCGCCCGCTTCGGCGGTGATGGCATTCGGGCAGATGCAACTCGTCTTCGTCGCCAGCGAAAGCAACCGCACCGTGCTCCGCCTTGTCAAAACCGGCACCGCGCGCGGCGACCGCCTCGAAATTATTTCCGGCCTCGATGACGGCGAGCGCGTCGTCGTCGCCCCGCCCGCCGGCCTGCGCGAAGGCCAGCCGCTGGAAACGCTGCCATGAGCGCGCACCCGGCGTCACCGTTTCCCGACCCGAAACGCCACGGCTTCGCCGGCCGCATGGCGTCGATTTTCATCGATTCGAAGCTGACGCCCCTCGCTGTCGCCGCGTCGCTCCTGCTCGGCCTTTTCGCCGTGCTCATGCTGCCGCGCGAAGAGGAGCCGCAGATCAAGGTGCCGATGATCGACGTGATGGTCGTCATGTCCGGCGCCGACGCGCACGAGGTTGAAAACCGCGTCACGCGCCCGATGGAAAAACTTCTCTGGGAAATCCCCGGCGTGGAATATCTCTACTCCACGGCGAGCCCCGGCGCCGATCTCGCCATCGTGCGCTTCAAAGTCGGGATCGACCTCGAGGCCGCGCTCGTCCGCCTCAACCAGAAGCTCCAGGCCAATTACGACCGCATCCCGGCCGGCGTCATGCCGCCGCTGGTGAAGCCGCGCACGATCGACGACGTGCCGGTGCTCGCGCTCACCTTCCATAGCGCACGCTACGACCACGCCATGCTGCGCCGCCTTGCCGCGCAGGTGGACGACATCGTCAAAACCATCCCGCAGGTCGCCGAGACGCGGCTCATCGGCGGCGACCGCCGCGAGATCCGCGTGCTGCTCGACCCGCAGCGCCTCGCCTCGCGCAATCTCACCGCCGCCGCCCTCGTGCCCATGCTCCAGCAGGCGAACGCCCAGGCTCAGACCGGCGCGCAGGATTCCGCCAACCGGGAAACGCTCCTCCAAACCGGCGAATTTTTCCGCGACGCGCGCGATGTCGGCAGTGTCGTGGTCGGCGTTTTCGACGGCGGTCCCGTTTATCTGCGCGATGTCGCCACCATCGTCGACGGCCCCGAGGAGCCGGCCGACTACGTGCTCTTTGGCAATGGTGGCGCCTCCGCTGGCGCTGAGGAGGCTGCGGTCACGCTCAGCCTGGCCAAGCGCCCGGGTGCCAACGCCGTCGATGTCGTCGACGCCGTGCTGGCGAAAGTCGATTCGCTCAAGGGCACACTCATCCCCGCCGATGTCAGCATCACCGTGACGCGCAACTATGGTGCAACCGCGAGCGAGAAATCCAACGAGCTCCTGTTCCACATGGGACTCGCCATGTTCGGCGTCGCCGTGCTCATCCTGCTTTTTCTCGGCTGGCGCGAGTCGCTCGTCGTACTGCTAGCCATCCCCGTCACGCTCGGCCTCACCCTGCTTGTTTTCTATCTCTACGGTTACACGCTCAACCGCATCACGCTCTTTGCGCTGATCTTCTCCATCGGCATACTGGTCGACGACGCGATCGTCGTGGTCGAAAACATCGTCCGGCACATGGGCCTGCCGAGCTGCCGCCGCAAACACCTTGTGCAAATCGCGATTGAGGCCGGCGACGAGGTCGGCAATCCCACCATCCTCGCCACTTGGGCCGTCATCGCCGCGGTGCTGCCGATGGCGTTCGTCAGCGGCCTGATGGGTCCCTACATGCGGCCCATCCCGATCGGCTCGAGCGCCGCCATGCTGTTTTCGCTGCTCGTCGCGTTTGCCGTCACGCCGTGGGCGGCGCTGAAAGTCCTGCGCGGCCACGCGGAGCACACTGGCCGCGCCGCGGAATTTGTCGACGCGCCCGCGCCGGAGGAAAAGGACGACGAGGCCATGCCCGACACCGCGTTCACGCGCCTCTACCGGCGCGTCATGCGCCCGTTGCTCGACCGTCCCGCGCGGCGCCGCGGGTTTCTCGCCGGCGTCGCCGCCGCCACCGTCGTCTCCCTCGGCCTCGTCGGCCTTGGCGCGGTGAAGGTCAAGATGCTGCCCTTCGACAACAAGTCCGAATTCCAGGTCATCCTCAACCTGCCCGAAGGCAGCACGCTCGAGCAGACCGCGCGCGTCGCCCGCGAAATGGCCGCGGTTATCCGCACCGAGCCCGAGGTGCGCGATTACCAGATTTATGCCGGCACCGCCTCGCCGTTCAATTTCAACGGCCTTGTCCGCCACTACTTTTTGCGCCGTGGAGCCAACGTCGCCGACATCCAGGTCAACCTGCTCCCGAAAAGCGAGCGCCACGCGCAAAGCCACGACATCGCCAAGCGCGTCCGTCCCCGCCTCGCGGCCATCGCGGAAACCTATGGCGCACGCATCGCCGTCGCCGAGGTGCCGCCGGGGCCGCCCGTGCTCCAGACGCTCGTCGCCGAGATCTACGGTCCGACCGAAGACGCCCGCCTCGCGCTCGCCACGAAGGTGCGCGACATTTTTCGCGCCACGCCGGGCGCCGTCGACGTCGACTGGTATGTCGAGGAGCAGCAGCCAAAAACGATCCTGCGCGTGGACCGGGAGAAAGCCGCGCTGCACGACATCACCGGGGACGCGATCGCGCGCACGGTGCAGATGGCCGTGCAGGGTTATCCCGTCACGCTCCTGCACGATCCGTCCGAACGCGAGGACGTGAACGTCGTCCTCGAACTGCCGCGCGCGCTCCGCACCCGCCCCGACGATCTGCTGGCGCTGCCCATGCGTTCGGATCTGAACCCGCAGGCGCCGCTCGTGCCGCTGCGCGAGCTCGTCACCGCCGTGTCCACGAGCGGCGAGCGCAACATCTACCACAAAAACCTCCAGAATGTCATCTATATCACCGGCGACGTGGCGGGCGCGATCGAGAGCCCGGTTTATGCGATTCTCAAGATGAACCGTTCGCTGGCGCAGCTCGACGGCCGCGACTTCGGCGGGACGCAGCCGCGGATCAAAATCTACAACGCCGTCATGCCCTCCGACGACCGCGAGCCGGCGATGAAATGGGACGGCGAGTGGCAGGTGACGATCGAGGTTTTTCGCGACCTCGGCCTGGCCTTCGCCGCCGTGCTCATCCTCATCTACATGCTCATGGTCGGCTGGTTCAAAAACTATGCCACGCCATTCATCGTCATGACGGTGATTCCGTTCTCGCTCGTCGGCATCCTGCCGGCGCACGCGGTGCTGGGCGCGTTTTTCACCGCCACGTCGATGATCGGGTTCATGGCCGGCGCGGGCATCGTGGTGCGAAACTCGATCATTCTCGTCGATTTCATCGAGCTGCGCCTGAGCCACGGCCGGTCGCTGCGCGACGCCTGCCTCGAATCCGGCGCCGTGCGCTTCCGCCCGATGATGCTCACCGCGTTCGCGGTCGCGGTTGGCGGCCTGGTCATCATGACCGATCCGATTTTCCAGGGCCTGGCGATCTCGCTGCTGTTCGGCGCGCTCGCCTCGCTCGTCATCAGCCCGCTCGCCGTGCCGCTCATTTACTACGTGACGCACGCCCGCCGGCACGCTCCGCCTCCGGCCGCGGCGGACCAGAAATGCAACGTTTCACCATGAAAATCCTCAACCAACTCGCCTCCCTCTTGAAATCACCGCCACGCCTTTCGCCGGCCGACTGCCTTGCCCGCGTCCGCTCGGGCGACGCGCTCCTCGTCGACGTGCGCGAGCCATCCGAGTGGTCGGCCGGAGTGGCGAAGTCCGCGGCGCTCCTGCCGTTCAGCGACCTGACCGGCGCGCGCTGGCAGTGGAGGGAATTTCTCGGCCGTGCCGCCGGTCGCGAACTGCTGCTTTATTGCGCCTCGGGCACGCGCTCCGGCATGGCTGCGCGCATTCTCGCCGCCGAGGGCTTCCGCGCGGCCAACACCGGCAGCCTGCGCGACTGGACCGACTCCCGCTGGCCGGTGGCCGCACCAGAACGAAAAAAATAGCATGCCTTTCGATTTTGTGCGTCCACCCCTTGGCCAAGTTTGTAATATAATACGTTACAAATCCCGATAAGAGGTTCTCAAATTTGCAACGTATTATATAACAAACAGCGAAATGTCCGAAACGCGCGTCGAGTCACGTGCGCCAGGCTGCCAGTTTTTCAGCCCGGATGGCGCAGCAGCAGTCCTCTCCATCCGCGCTGTGAAACCAGTGCGGCACAAGCACGGCGAATTCCCGCTCCATCGCCCGCCGCAGACCGCCGACCTCCAACAGCACCACGCCATGCGGCGCGAGCCGGTCGCGAGCCTGCCGCAGCAGCCGGCGGATGACCGTCAGCCCGTCGGCGCCGCCGTCAAAGGCCAACTGCGGCTCGCGTTTGAATTCGGGGGCAAGTTCCTGCAACTCGTGCGTCGGCACGTAGGGCGGGTTGCTCAAAATCACGTCGTAGCGCGCCGACGGCACCTCCCCGAAAAGGTCGCTTTGGAAAAGCTTCACCCGGCCGCCGAGCCGGCGGGCGCGGACGTTGATCTTTGCCACCGCCAGCGCTTCCGCAGAAAGGTCGATCGCGTCCACCTGCGCCTTGGGAAAATAATGGGCGAGCAGGACGGCAAGGCAGCCGGAGCCGGTGCAGACATCCGCCGCGCGCAGAACGCCTTTTGCCTCCGGCACAAACGGGTCGAGCTGCGCCGGCAGGATTTCGAGAAAATACGAGCGCGGGATGATGACGCGCTCGTCCACATAAAAACGGTGTTCGCCGAGGAAGGCTTCGTGCGTGAGATAGGCTGCCGGCACGCGGCCGAGGATGCGGCGGCCCAGGATTTTTTCCACCGCGGCGGTCTGCGCCGGCGTGAGGCGGCGGGCCAGCACGCGCGGTCCGCTGTCGAGCGGCAGGTCCAGCGCGCGCAGCAGCAGGTAGAGCGCCTCGTCGTGCGCGTTGGTCGCCACTTGTCCGAGGGCGAGGTTTTCGCGCGCATAAAGCCGCTCGGCCAGGTCCAGCCAGCCGCCCAGCGTGGCCGGGAGCGCCGCGCCGGCGAGGGAATCAGACTTCGGCCTTCTCATCCGTGAGCACATGCTCGTGATTGAAGATGTGTTCGGAGCAGTAGCATTGTTCGCCGGCGCATTTCGAGCAGTAGCGGAAATCGAGCTGCGGATGGGTGAGATCGGTCTTGCCGCAGATGCGGCAGCGATGGCGCGCGGCCGGTTCGTCGCGGCTGCGGGCGAAACGCTGCACCTCGCCCGTCATACGGCGGCGATGCATCCGGGCGGTGAGAAAAAGATCGCGCCCGAAAAAAAGGAAGAAATTGCCGGTGGCGGCGAGAATCTGGCAGCGCGTGCTCCAGGTGCCGAGGGCGAAGCTGACGGCATAGCCGGCCCAGGTGAGCAGCGCGAGCCACTTGATTTTCACCGGCAGAATCAAAAAGATCGCGAGTTCAAAGTCGGGGTTAAGGTAAGCGAAGGCAAGGAAGACCGAGCCGGCGATAAAGGCGTTCGTGGCCGGCAAGTCCGGCGCCAGAAACGCCGCCGCGATCGTCAGGACCCAGCCGGTGAACAGGAAAAGATTGTAACGGAACACGCCCCAATAGTCCTCCAGCGCCGTGCCCATGAGATAAAACAGCCACCAGGCAAAGGCGATGAAGAGCGGCGACACGGACGGTGGCACGAGCAGGAAGGTCAGCAGACGCCACGGCTGGGCCCGGACCAGCGCGGGATAAAGCAGAAATTGGTCGAGCGAAATTCGGTCGAACCAGGCGAAAACAAACACCATCACCTGCCCGGCCACGAGGTAGAGCGAAAGGTGGCGGATGGCGAAACGGCCGAAAATGCGTTCGAGTCTGTCGAGCAGCGGAGACATGGGGAAAATTCTATTTTTCCGCCCTGGGCGGCAGTTGGGCGGCGAGCTTTTCCTTCTGCTCGGCCAGCTTCGGTTCCGTGACCGCGTCGAGCAACGCGCGGGCATCGTCCGGCTTGTTTTGTTTCAACAGCACCGTGGCTTCCTGCAGCCGGACCAGCTGCAGGTCAAAGCCGGGTTTGACCCTCGGCTCGAGCGCGCGCCAGGCAGCCAAAGCGCCGTCCCAGTCGGGCGTCTCCAGGTCGGAGAAGGCCGCGGCGTAGCGCGAAGCGAAATCGAGGCGGTCGGGCGCGAGCGCGGTGGCGTTGCGAAAAGCCTCCAGCATGGCGTGGTCGAGGGCGGGACGGGTCCAACCACCGCTCTTGATGAAATCGTCGCGGGCCTCATAGAGCAGCCGGCCGAGATTGTAATGGTAGAGCGGCTCCTTGGGCGCGAGCCTGACGGCCGCGAGGAAATACGGCAGCGCCTCGATCGGCCGTCCCTCCTCTGCGAGATAGTCGCCGAGCAGGTTCTTCACCAGCGGGATGTCCTTCTCGATCTCGTCGGCCTTGAGCAGGTGGGCCACCGCCTCCTTGCGCATGTCGATTTTCCACAGCATCTGGCCGTAAGCGACGTGCGCCGCGGTGAAATCCGGATTGGCGTGCAACAGCGCCTCGTAGGCGTCGGCCAGCTGCTGCAGTTGCGATTTGAAATCGTCCTGGTCGAAATCGGGCGAATTCCGGCTTTTCTCCGCCTGGTCGAAAAGCTCGTGCTCGCGCACCACCAGGCCCTTGAGCGTGTGTTCCGCCGGCGTCTCGGACTCGGCGGCGTGCAGCGTGGCGGCCAGCACAAAGAAAACGAGGAGGGAACGGACGATTTTCACCATGGTGAAGGATATGCGACCCGAGGCGCGTGCAAACGTTCACAGAAACTTCGGCCGTTTCGCAATGCACAAGTGTCTGCCAGCCGCCGGAGTTGTGCGCAACCCGCCAAAATGCGCTGGCAGGCGCGGAATTTTGCGTAAGGTGCGGACATGCCGTCGCGAATCTCCACCCCACCCTTCGCGACGCCGGTCCCGGCGCGCCGGCGGCCGGCGCCCGGCCGCGGCACCGCACTCAACCCGCCGAACCGCTTCGAGCGCCTGCACTTCGAGCCCGATCCGGACGCGCCGCCGGAGGAGCAGCCGCATCCGCGCACGCAATTTTTCTTCGACGCCACCCAGTCGATCCTCACCTACAACGACAGCCCCGACATCCCTTTCGCCGCCGGGCTGAATCCGTACCGCGGCTGCGAGCACGGTTGCGCCTATTGCTACGCGCGGCCCTACCACGATTATCTCGGCTGGAGCAGCGGCCTCGAATTCGAGACCAAAATCCTCGTCAAGCTCCGCGCCGCCGAGCTGCTGCGCCGCGAGCTCGCCGCGCCCAAGTGGACGCCGCAAATCATCGCGTGCAGCGGCATCACCGACTGCTACCAGCCGGCCGAGCGCCACTTTCGCCTGACGCGGCAATGTCTCGAAGTGCTGCTCGAATTCCGCAATCCCGTCGGCCTGATCACGAAAAACTTCCTCGTCACCCGCGACCGCGATCTCCTCGCCGAACTCGCGCGCTGGTCCTGCGCCGCCGTCACGCTCACTGTCACCACGCTCGACGCCGAGCTCGCCGGAAAACTCGAGCCGCGAGCGGCTCGGCCCGA
>DATJYF010000251.1:0-5922 GCA_035499715.1 Opitutaceae bacterium
CGAGCAGATTGGTGATGGATTCGGAATCGGCCAGCTGGGCGAGTTTCTCGCTGGTCAGGTCAGCGGCGTCGAAGGCGGAGGAATGCTCGAGTTCGCCGAGGCTTTGCTCGAGATTTTCCTCGGTGGTGTAATAAATCGCAGTGGCGTCCTCGACTTCGCGGGGCAGCGCGAAGACCGGGCTGACGGACATTTGCGAGATCTGGCCCAGGCGCTTGATCAGATCGGTGTCTTCGGGCGTGGCGATGGCCACGGTCAGGCCCTCGCCGAGAACATAGAGCGGGAGGGCCTTGGTCTTCTTCGCGATTTCGGCGGGGAGCTTGGCGATGGCTTCGTCCGTGACAACGGAGGCGAAGGGATCGACGTAAGCCACCCCCAGGCTGTCCGCCCAGCAGCGGCAGGCCTCGTCCTTCGACAGGATTTTTTCGTCGATGACGGCCTGCAGAAGTGCGAGGGTGGTGCCATGGCGCTCGGCCAAGGCGTTCAATTCGTCCCCGTAATCGAAATGGGGAAGATTGCGCACGAACTCGACGAAGCGATCATTTCTTGTTTTTGACACGGCGGCGGTGGGATGAGGTGAAAAGTTTGGTGATCTCGGTCTGGCCGATTTTTTCCTGGGAGAAACCGCCGGTGGTGCGCTCGAGCTTCAGCTCGGCGAGCATGGCGGGAAGGGAATAACGCACGACCGCGACGGTGACCGGCGGCGGCGGATCGGATTTTTCGGCGGGCATGGCGGATCAGGTGCTGGTGGTTGGGTCGGTGGCATCGCCGGCCTCAAAGAGGTCGTCGATGATGCTTTGCAGCGTCTTCAAAATGTCGTCCTTGGGCGTGTCTTTGCGGAGATAATGGACGGCGCCGAGTTCGGCCGCCTGCTCGACGGTCTGGCGGGTGGTGAGCGAGGTGAGCATGATGACGGCGCAGTCGGGATCGAGCGCGCGCAGGCCGGCCAGCGTTTGCAGGCCGTCGAGTTCAGGCATGTTGACGTCGAGCAGGACGAGGTCGGGATGCTCGCTTTCATAAAGGCTGAGGGCCTGGACGCCGTTGCCGGCTTCGATGATGGTGGGCGAGCCGAGCTGCCGAAGGAGCAGGCTGATAAACTTGCGGATATGGGCTTCGTCGTCAGCGAGGAGGATTTTTCCGTCGAAGGGCATGGTAATGAAGGGAGGTTCAGGTGGCGGGAAGAGTGACGCGGAATTCGCAGCCGCCGCCCGGAAGGTTTTCGGCGGCGATGGTACCGTGGTGGCCCTCGACGATCTTGCGGCAGATGGCGAGGCCGAGGCCGGTGCTTTTTTCGCCGCCGGTGGGCCGGACCGAGAGGCGGCCGAAATCCTTGAAGAGCCTGTCGCGCTCGTTCTCGGGAATGCCGGGGCCCTGGTCACGCACGGCGAAGCTGCAGCCGCTGTCGTTGGCGGAGAGCTCGATCGTGATGTGCGAACCGGGCGGCGAATATTTTATGGCGTTGCTGAGGAGATTGGTGACGACCTGCTTCATCTTGGCGGCGTCGATCAGCGCGACCGGAGCGAGGCCGCGGGCCTCGAAGACGATGCGGGTATTTTTCTTCGCCGCCTCGATGTTGGCGAGATAGACGGATTTGTCGATGAGCTCGGCGAGGTTGTGCGGCTCGGGATTGATCTTCAGTTCGCCGGCCTCGATGGTGGCGACGTCAAGCAGCTCGTTCACCATGTCGAGCATCTGCTGGCTCGCGGAATGGATGGTCTTGATCAGGTCAATCTGATCGGCCGTGAGCGGGCCGAGGGTGCCGTCGCGGAGGAACTCGGCGAGGGCGCGGATGGAGGCGAGGGGATTGCGCAGGTCGTGCGCGGCCATGCCGAGGAATTTGTTTTTGGCGGAGTTGGCCTTGCTCAGCTGGTCCACCAGGCTGCGCTGCTGCTCGACGAGCAGGCGGTTGTAGAGATGGGTGCGGATGCGCGCGAGGGCTTCCTTCGGCCGGAACGGCTTGGGCAGATAATCCACTCCGCCCGCAGCGAGGCCTTCGACGACGTCGTCCGATTCGTTCTTGGCCGTGATGAAGACCACCGGCGCGGTGTCGTCGCCGTAGGTGGCGCGAAGCTTGCGGCAGGCTTCGAAGCCGTTGAGCCCCGGCATCAGGACATCGAGCAGCACGAGGTCGGGCCGGAACTGCGCGTAAACCTCGAGCGCCTTTTCCCCTGAGTCGGCGTCGGCCAGGGCATAACCTTCCGGCCGCAGAATGCCGGCGAGAATGCGCAGATTAAGACGGTCGTCATCCACGAGAAGGATCTTGCGGCCGTGCAGGTCGGGCGCGTTCTGCTCGGAAGTCGGCATCGTGCGAATGATTTGCGAAATCGCGGGGAATTTCAACCGCGAACACTGTTCCGTTCGGCCCATTTCGATGGAAATTAAGCGGTTTGCTCATATCAAGAGATTCGCATACGTTGATATTAAACTTGCACGGCGCGGCGCAGCCTGTTTCTTTTGGAAAATCCCATGGCAAAATCCTTCGTATTTTCCTCCGAGTCGGTCGGTGAGGGCCATCCCGACAAAGTCGCCGATCTCATTTCCGACAGCGTGCTTGACGCCTGCCTCGCGCAGGATCCGCACAGCCGCGTCGCCTGCGAAACCCTGGTGAAGTCGAATCAGGTCGTGATCGCCGGCGAAATCACGACCAAGGCGAAGCTCAATTACGAGTCCATCGTCCGCGACGCCATTCGCGAAATCGGCTACGTCAATCCCGAAGACGTGTTTCACGCCGACACGGTTTTCATCAATAATTTCCTGACCAAGCAGTCGCCCGACATCGCCCAGGGCGTCGACGCGAAAAAGGCCAGGGGCAAAAAGACCGCCGAGCAGGGCGCGGGCGACCAGGGCCTGATGTTCGGCTACGCCTGCGACGAGACGCCCGAGCTGATGCCCACGCCGATCATGTTCGCGCATCGCCTCGGCCGCCGGCTCACGCAGATCCGCAAAAGCGGCAAGGTCGACTGGCTGCGCCCCGACGCGAAGTCGCAGGTTTCCGTGCGCTACGTCGACGGCAAGCCGGTCGGCGTCGTTAATGTCGTCATTTCCACCCAGCACACGCCCGACGTCGGCCACGCCGAGATCGAGCGCTATCTCATCGAAAATGTCATCCGCAAGGTCATCCCGGCCCGCCTGTTGACCCGCACGCAATTTCTCATCAACCCCACCGGCCGCTTCGTCGTCGGCGGTCCGCAGGGCGATTCCGGCCTCACCGGCCGCAAGATCATTGTCGACAGCTACGGCGGCTGGGGCCGCCACGGCGGCGGCGCCTTCTCTGGCAAGGATCCCTCGAAGGTCGACCGCTCCGCCGCCTACATGTGCCGCTGGGTGGCCAAGAACATTGTCGCGGCCGGCCTCGCGACCTGCGTCGAGCTTCAGGTCGCCTACGCCATCGGCCATCCCGATCCCGTCAGCGTCTACGTTGATACCCAGGGCACGGGCAAAATTCCCGACCAGAAAATCGCCCGGGCCGTGAACGAGGTTTTCAGCTTCAAGCCGGCCGACATCATCAGGCAGCTCAACCTGCTCCGGCCGATCTACCGCGCGACCACCAATTATGGCCATTTCGGCAAGGCCGGCCTGCCCTGGGAGCAAACCAACAAAGCCAGGGAGCTTCTCGCCGCCGCGAAATGAACGGACTCCGCCTTTCCGCCCTCGATTCTTAACCCTCGATCAAATTTTCGCCATGTCTGCCACCGCCACCGCGCCCAAATCCGGCCAGGACTTTCACGTTCGCGATCTCTCGCTCGCCGACTGGGGCCGCAAGGAAATCTCCGTCGCCGAGCACGAAATGCCCGGCCTCATGGCCGTGCGCAAAAAATTCGGCCCGGCCAAGCCGCTCCAGGGCGTCCGCATCACCGGCTCGCTCCACATGACCATCCAGACCGCCGTGCTGATCGAGACGCTGACCGAGCTCGGCGCGTCGGTGCGCTGGGCCAGCTGCAACATTTTCTCCACCCAGGACCACGCCGCCGCCGCCATCGCCAAGACCGGCGTGCCCGTCTTCGCCTGGAAGGGCGAGACGCTCGAGGAATACTGGGATCTCACCTGGCGCGCGCTCAGCCATCCGGACGGCAAGGGCCCGCAACTCGTCGTCGACGACGGCGGCGACGTCACGCTTCTTCTGCATAAAGGTTACCAGCTCGAGGAAGGCGACAAATGGGTCGACTCGCCCTCGGCCTCGCACGAGGAGCAGGTCATCAAGAATCTCCTCAAGCGCATTCACGCCGAAAATCCCTACGTTTTCCACGAAAGGGTGAAGGACTGGCGCGGCATCTCCGAGGAGACGACCACCGGCGTCCACCGCCTTTATCAGCTCCACGAGCAGGGCAAACTTCTCGTCCCCGCCATCAACGTCAACGACTCCGTCACCAAGTCGAAGTTCGACAACCTCTACGGCTGCCGCGAGTCGCACGCCGACGGCCTCAAGCGCGCCGCCGATGTCATGATCGCCGGCAAGGTCGCGGTTGTCTGCGGCTATGGCGACGTCGGCAAGGGCTCCTCCCATTCGCTGCGCGGCTTTGGCGCGCGCGTCATCGTCACCGAGATCGATCCGATCAACGCCCTCCAGGCCGCGATGGAAGGCTTCGAGGTCAACACCGTCGAAAGCACGCTCGGCATCGGCGACATCTACGTCACCACCACCGGCAACTGCGACGTCCTCACCCTCGAGCATCTGCAGCAGATGAAGGACCAGGCCATCGTCTGCAACATCGGCCATTTCGACAACGAAATCCAGGTCGACCGCCTCTACAAGGCGCCCGGCGTGAAGCGCACCAACATCAAGCCGCAGTACGACATGTTCACCTTTCCCGACGGACGCAGCATTTACCTGCTCGCCGAAGGCCGCCTCGTGAACCTCGGTTGCGCCACCGGCCATCCGTCGTTCGTCATGTCCAACAGCTTCACCAACCAGACCCTCGCGCAACTCGACCTCTGGAAGAACAAGGACACTTACAAGGTCGGCGTCTACCGCCTGCCCAAGCACCTTGACGAGGAGGTTGCGCGCCTGCATCTCGAAAAAATCGGCGTCAAGCTCACCCGGCTCTCAGAAAAGCAGGCCAGTTACCTCGGCGTCTCCGCCGACGGCCCGTACAAACCCGAGCATTACCGGTACTGAACGAAGCAGAGACGCAGAATTGGAACGCAGAGTCCGCAGAGGAAAAAGAGGCCGCAGAGGACGAACTCTACGTTCTTTGCGAGGTCCTTGCGTTCTCTGCGTTAAAACTCCGGAACTAATGCTTAGTCCGTTTCGTCGCGATCTACCGCAATTCGCGTTCGCGGCGGATTCGGTCAAATTCCAGCACCAAGGCCAGAGCCTGGTCGTGCTGGCGCGCCCGCTCCTCGGGCGTCAGCGCAAGGCTTGCCTCCACCAGGCTCAGGTCGAAGCCCGCTTTCTCCGCCTCATCGATTGCGTCGCGCCGTTTGGCCGTGATGCCGGATTTATGCGCGTAGAAGTCAACGGCGCAAGGTGGTTTTTCGTCAGCGAACTCCAAGATTGCCGTTTGTGCGGCCATTACTAACCTCGACCAGAAATCAGCTCAGTTGAGCTGAGGTAAATGACGTCTATCAGCTCCCCAAAGCCATGATCTCACTCAAAAAATTATTTCATCTCACACCAAAATCGGGCGATGGCCTTACTCAAGGCCAGCGGGAGGCGATCATCGACCTGCTGAACTATTGCACGTACGCAGATCACGACATTGCCGACAGCGAAGAAGTGGCTATCGACGATCTTGAGTACCAGCTCGACTGGGATCACAATATCGACTTCGACTACTACGTTAACAAGTCGGTTGGAGTTGTAAGAAGTGCGATTGAGGACAAGGATTCGCCCGGGGATTTTCTGAAGGGAATCCGGGCAAGGCTTGATTCAAAGAAAAGCCGCCAAATTGCGCTGGATCTCAGCGACAAGCTTTTCAAAGCCGA
>DATJYF010000252.1:0-6495 GCA_035499715.1 Opitutaceae bacterium
GAAGGATCAGGTTGAACCAGGCAACAGGTGCGGGCGACTTCGCCCGATGCCGCGGTGAAAGTGCTGGTGCAATTCTACGGGTTCCGAAATGCAGGGTGATCGCTGGTTCGCAATGGATAGTCACAATCGTGTGGTGAGAAAGACGCATTTATAGTTCAGCTCGCTGGATTGAGCGGCCAACGAGAGAGGCAAAACGCGTGCCACAAACAACCAAAATCTGGGAAAAGTGCCTAGCCGCAAACACTTTGCGTTAAATTGCGAAAGTCGTTTTCAAATGCTCCGGAAAATGGACCTGAGTTGACAGGCCAGGCGCGCGGAGTGCGCCGTTTCATTCCATGCGGCCGTGGAAGATCAGATACCGCCACATACCACAGCAAGCGGGGAAGGAGCCGGTCGCGGCCGTGAAGAGCGACTGCCGAATCGGGCGGAGCGGGCTAACCTCACCGGCCACAGACTTTACGCCACTTCCACTTTGGGCGGCACGGTCCAATCCGGCGAAGGTTCGTCAGAGGGTTCCGCCTCATAGCTGATTTTGCCCTCGGAGATTTCGCGCAGTGCGGTGTCCTCGGCGGAAAGCTTTTCCAGCGACACGACCAGCGGGCGGCTGCCGCGGCGGAGCTGTTTCACGCGGCGCGAGACCACGTTGACCAGGATGTTCGGATCGGCGATCGTCTTGAGTGCGGCCTTGAGGTAATCGTCTCTCATGGCTGGCGAGCCGGAATGGCTGCAAAGGCGGGATGCATTGTTTTCATGGTTTGGCTGAGTCGATCATTCTAAAAACGCGCCGCGCCAAACGCGAGGTAATACCGAAACAATCGGCCGGGCGCCGGGCCAATCCGCCGGCGCGCCATCGGTTAACGAAGATCAGCGGACGCCGGCGCGCGGCAGCGCTGACAGCCTGCGATCCAGCCCTTCGCGGTTTCCAGAGCCAGCATCCGCGGTGCGGACGAATTGTCCGGCGTGGCCGCGCCCAATCGCACCGCCGCCCACAAACCCAGAAGAAGCCAGCACCCGCGGGAAAATTTCATTGAGATCACCCTGCCCCAGCCCGGGCCACGGCCAACAAAAAATTATAACGCGCCGGTTCGTTGCGCCGGTTTCAGAACGAAAATGAGCGCGCGGGGCAAAGCCCTATTCGTTGCGACCGACAAAGATCAAATATCGCCATACGCCGGCGTAGGCGGAGCGGAGAGAGTCGGTCGTGGGGGTGAAGAGCGACTGCAGGATCGGACGGAGCTGTCCGTTCATGCGCACGTGATTCACGCCCGTCTAGCGCGCGACGAGCTCGTTTACAAACGTCATCTTTCTGCTCACAATGTGCGCCATGCTCAAAAGCATTCTCGCTTTACTGACAATTGTCATTGGATTGGCCGCGTGCACCACGCCGCAACCTCCGTCACCGCCACCGCCGCCGGTCGCCGCCGCACCTGCTTCATCAGAACTCGCCGATAGAATCGTCGCGGCAAATGCTGTTTACTTTGCGCGGGTCGAACGGGCCGACGGCTTGGCTCATTATATTATCAGCGAAGTGTGGCGGCACGATCCCGCGCTCGGACCCGCGCCCGCGATTGGCTCGGAATGGGCCGGCATCGTTCCACTGCAGGCTTCAAAAGTTTACGGTGATGCGGTTATCATTTATATTGCCCCGTCACATATGGGGCGCGCCGGGCACACCACGGGCACTGTCCCAGTGACAAACGGCTATCTGGTGCGCGACCACATCCCTGTGGCAGAACTGCGCGACCACGTTGTCTCCAGCCATGCAGCGCTGAAGATCGAGCCTTCCTCCCGTCCATCGCTGGATGTCTTGGTTTCGCGTGCCAATGCGGTTTATCTGGCCCGGGTCGAGCGATCGGGCGGGTTAGTTCATTATATTGTCACTGAAGTCTGGCGTTCTGGTCCTGATATGGGTACTCCGCTCGCGATTGGTTCGGAATTTTTTGAGGATCGATCAAATATTGCGCGGAAGGATCAACCGACGATGACCTACGGGGATCACGTCGTCATTTTTGATTTTCATCCCTCTCTGGAGATCCCTGGCGGCAGGGAGCTGTGCGACATGCCAGCGGTTTTCAACGGCTATCTGCCGATGTATCATATGTCATTAGACGCGTTGCACGCCATGGTGGCGGCCAGCACGCATCAGGCCGATCCGAACTGAAATCATTCCCTGCGGCCGACAAAGACCAAATACCGCCACACTCCGGCGTAGGCGGAGCGGAGGCAGTCGGTCGCCGGCGCAAACGACGCCTTCAGGATCGGACGGAGCTGTCCGTTCATGCGCACGTGATTCACGCCCATCCAGCGTTCAAACCAGCCGAAGCGCGAATCGTGAAAGTCCACCACGGCGACAAGGCCGCCGGGGACGAGGTCGCGGTGCGCCGCGGCGATGGCGGTGTCGTAGCCGGGATTGAACATGCTCAGCGCGTAGGAAAACAGGATCAGATCGAACGCCGGCGCATCGCCCAGCGGCGCGGCATAGGCCTGGTGGAACAGATGCACGCGCGGGCCGAAGCCCCGGGTCTTGCAGCGGGCGAGCTCGAGCATCGGGGCGGAAAGGTCCACGCCGGAGATTTCCGCCGCCGGAAAGCGCCGGGCGAGTTCGGCCAGGTTGCGACCGGTCCCGCAGCCGACTTCGAGGATGCGCCGTGGTGGTTCGCCGGGAATTTTTTTCAAAATCGCGCTGCGGCCGAAGAGAAAGCTCCAGCGCGTGGCGTCGTAGATGCGCGAATGAAAGCGGTAGTATTTTTCCACCGCCGCTCCGGCGGCGGCCGGCGAAGCGGGCGGTGCGCTCATAAGACCTCGGCGAAATGCAGGCTGCCGTAGGTGCCGACGCGGTCGGTCGTGTGCAGTCCGTCGGTCATGCCGGGGAAAAAGCGGAGCCTTTCCCTTATGACCTCGGGCACGAAGTCGAGGTCGAGCCCGGCGGAGCGGAGGAGGATCTTGGTGCCGGGCCGGCTGTTGGCCAGGATGAGGTCCCATTCCTCGCGCAGCGCCGCGGGGTCGTGCCAGGCGAGCCAGTCCTGATGGTCGAGCAGGACGTAATGCGAATAAACGCCGGGATTGCGGCGGAGAAATTCCGTGACCGTGCAGGTGTGGGCGCGGATGCGGGCGGCGCGCGCGGCGAGCGTCGGGAGATTTTCCGCGCGCAGATAATTCGGGCAGCAGGTGGTGGTGTAGGAGCCGGTGATGTAGACGCGCCAGAAATAATTTTCGCGGGCGGGCAGGCCGGTCATGACGTGGCGCAGCTTGTCCTTCACGTAGGCGGCGAGTCCGCCGGGATAATGGTTTTCGATCAGGCGGATCTGCGGGCCGGGCACACCGAGCAGAGTCATGATGATGCGCTGGCGGATAAGCCAGTTGCTCAGGCGGCTCCAGATTTTCGGCTCGAGCAGGGCGTAAATTTCGCGCTGTTGGGCGGGCGTGTCGGCGTCGAGCAGGCAGAGGGCGAAGTTTTTGATGTTGGGCTTGGCGCGGAAGAGCGCGCCGCCGAGCAGCCAGGCGGCCGAGCCGGCGGCGCCGTGGTAATAAAACGATTTGCGCACGCTGCCGGGGTCGAAGAACGAAATCTTCCGGTCCCAGAATTCGCGGGCGTAGGCGGGCAGGGCGGGCCGGATGGCGCGGTAGAGCGGCTTGTATTTCTCGTGCGAGCCGATGCCGAAGAACTCGAAGAGATCGGCGAAATCGCCGTGGCGGATCACGGCGCGCTTGAGCTCGAACAGCGCGTTCTGGCGGAAGTTGACGTCGACGGCGTGGATCTCGGCCGGGTCGTCGAGCAGGTAGTCCAGGGCGTTGCAGCCGGCGCTGGTGATCATGACGACGCGGCTGTCGGGGCGCAGTTGCAGCAGCTGGCGGTCGATGCGCGGGTCCTCCCAGCAGGTGTTGTAGATCAACTGTCCGCCGTGGACGTGGTGGAAAACCAAGCCGTGCGCCGCCTTCAAAAATTGCCGGGCATGGCCTGATCCGCTGGAATTGCCGCGGGGCTCGACCTTCATCGCTGGCGAGCAATCCACGGGAAAGGCGCGGGCACAAGGCCAACTTCCGATCGCGTTGAAAATGTTACAAGATCGGAACATATCGGCCGGCGGCGGGGGTGGCGCGTGGCGGGCGTTGACACTCCTTTCGCGATTCACCAGCTTCCGCCGATTCCGCCGGCCGCGTTTTTCCACAAACCTTCATCCCATGCTCGCGCGACTCCTCGCCGTGGTCCTTCTCTCGGCCACAATCGCGATCGCGGCGGAAGCCGCGCCGCCGGCAGGCAAAACCGAGGATCAAACCATGCCGCCCGAAAACGCCCCGGCCGACGAACCTGCGGCGGCGCTCCCGACCGAACTCGTCATCGAGGCTCCGGCCGGCTGGTTGCGGCAGGACGACGCGAAAAATCACATTGTCTACCTGACGCCGCCCGACGCGCGCTCCATTCGCGAGGCCGGACTGGCGGTCTTCCCGGCGTCGGACTACGCCGGCACGGCGGAACAATATCATTCCCAAATGCTGGCCACGGCGTTGCGCGGGAGCAGCCTGCTCGAGCCGGTGCAGAGTGGCACGATGGGCGGTTTTTTGGTTTCGGCCGCCCATTACACGACGCCGCGCGGCGGCAACCTGCGCTTCGTCCTCTACACCGCCCGGTGGGGCATGCGGGCGCAGGCGATCATGTTCGCCACCGCGCGGGACGATTTTTATAACCGCGACGGCCCGGTGTCACAAGCGGCGGTGGCAAAAGCCCGCATTCCGTCCGCGTCCGGCGTTTCGCCGGCGACAGCGACCGAGGTTTCTTCCGCCGTTCCGGCCGCTCCCGCCGCCGTTGCCTCCGACACGGGCGGCACGGGCACCGGCGATTCCATTCCGGTCTTGAACTACAACGGGCCGACGAACTTTTACCGCGGCGGGAGCAAGTATCCGTACGAATACACCTGCAACGACGTCAATTTTGCGATCTGCGTTTATCCGTTTCGTCCGTTCACTGGCGACATCGCCGCCGTGTTTCAGCAGACGCTGCTGCGCGACTGGATCGACGTTCGCTATCGCGAGGAGGCGCTGGCGGGACCGCCGCAGTTCGACCAGAACCGCGTGCCCGGCGCCGACGCGGTTTATGAGGCGCGCTTCCAGGAACAGCTCGTCGGACCGGCCAGCCTGCGGATGCGCGTGCTGATCGTCGCCGGCAACATGGCCGCGATGGTGGACGCGAAGGCGCCGACCGCTTTTGCCTGGCAGAAAGAGGCTCCGGCGCTGCAGGCGCTGCTCATGTCGCTCCGCGTGGACCGCAAGGCGGCGCCCCCGTCCGTGACCGGCGGCCCCGGACCGGAAGGCGCGGCGCTGGCCGGACTTTACGCCGGCACCAAGCTGAAATACATGGTCAACCTCAACCGGATGGCGGGATTCGGCGACACCGTGCCCGCGCGGCATTTTTATCTGTTCTCCGCCGACGGCCGCGTCTTTCGCTGCTACGACAATCCGCCGGCGGGCGGCGACTGGCGGCGCTTTGATTTCGACGCAGCCCGGCGCGACGACCCGACGAATTCGGGCCGGTTCACGGTTCGTGACCACCAGCTTTACATCGAGCTGGGCAGCCCGCCGGGCCAGCCGCCCAACGTGATCACGACCGCGATCAACGATCCGAATTTGCTCGAGATCGAAAGCGTGAAGTACGTGCGCAGCCCCTAGCGGCCGCGGACGTTGCAATCCGGCCGGACCGCGTCCCGCTATGGCTGGCCGGCGGGCCGGCGGGCCGGAGACGGAAAGCACCAGCTCACCGCGATGTAAATAGGCACCGCGCTCAAAAGCAGGGCATTGAATCCCCAGGTCATGGAAAACCCAATGCTCAAGATCGGGGCCAGCACGGAGAAGATGCCGTTGACGCCCCAGGCCCAGGGCGCGAAATCGGGCGCGTCGGCCTTCAGCCTTTCCAGGGCAATGGGGAAAAAGGTTCCCATCAGCACGCCCAGCGGAACGGTCAGCGCAAGCACGAGGAGCACGCGCAGGCCGAAGCTGCTCACCGGCCAGCGATACAGCCCGGGGATGATCACGCAGCATTCCGCCAGCAAAAGAAAGGCCAATAGATAGCTGACGAAACGAGGACCGCCGAACCAGCGGCACAAGGAGGCGGAGGCAAAAGACCCCAGGCCGGTGGCAAAGAGCAGCCCGGCCAGCACGACGGACAGCGCGTAGTTGGGGTGGCCCAGAAACAAACCGAATTTCTGCAGGAGGGCGATCTCGATCGCCATGTAGCCCAGCGCCGTCCCGGAAAAAATCATCCCATAGCGCCAGGGAGCAATCGCGGCGGCCTGGCTTTTGAACTGAGCGAGCGGCCACCAGACGAAAATCACGGTCGGGATCGCGATGATAAAAAATACCGTCAGAAGCGTGATCTCCATCACCGGCACCGACCGGCGGACCAGGGGAACATCGGAAAACAGGTCCTGCCAGCGGGAGGAATTGAAGAAAAACGGCCGATTGTCGACCGCCGGGGTGACATCGAACGGCCAGATGTTATTG
>DATJYF010000253.1:0-7189 GCA_035499715.1 Opitutaceae bacterium
GGGCTTGTAGGGATGGGCGCGGACCAGGGTGTAGCCGGACTTGGCGAGGGCGGCGGTGAGGGCCTGCTCCATCGCCTGCTGGGCGGGCCAGCAGACTTCGTTGGCGGACTGGCGGAGGTCGCCGTTGGCGACGAGAAGGACGGTTTTTTTGCCGGATTTTTTCATGGGCATCGGGGGTTGAAATGGCGGCGCGGCCTAGAGATTATTTACCGCATGGCGGAGGGTCAGTATGCGCTCGCCAGCGGAGAAACGAAATGGATAGAAGAGGCAATCAGATGGATAAAATTGACCGAAAAACGGCCAAGTCGGTTCTGCCCCCCCCGGCGGCGCGCCTCCTGTCGCGCCAGGTTTCGGACACGCGCTACTTTTTTCTAAACCTTGCGCCTGCGCGCGTTGCCACGCTGACCCCGGTCATGGGCGGATGCGAGCACTGCAATCCGGACTATGCGATTTCCCGCCGGCACTTTCCCTTTTACGTGCTCGAATACGTCATCGCCGGCCGCGGTTGGGTGGAGCTCGACGACAAGCGTCATGACTTGGAGCCCGGCGCGGTGTTCGCCTACGCGCCGACGACCCATGTGGAGATGCAAACGGACGCGCGCGATCCGCTGGTGAAATATTTCGTTTCGTTTGCCGGCCGCGGCGCGGCGACGCGGCTGCGGCAGTGCGGCCTGCCGGCCGGCGAAGTGCGGACGCCGGCGGCGCACGCCGGGCTCACCAGCCTGTTCGAGGACATCGTGCGCGAGGGCGCTCGCACGGGGGCATTGGCGCGCCGCATCGGGACGGCGCTGTTCGAGCTGCTGCTTTTGAAAATTGCCGATGCCGCGGCGCTCGCGGCCGAGAGCGGCCGGGGAGAGCCGGCCCGCGACGCATTCCTGCGCTGCAAGGCGCTGATCGACGCGCAGGTCGGCCGCCTCCGCACGCTCGAGGAAATTGCCGAGGCCGCAGGAGTGGAGGCGTCAAGCGTATGCCGCTGGTTCCGCCGGTTCCAGGGCACGAGCCCGTATCAGTATCTGCTGCGGCGGAAAATGAACCTGGCGGCGGAATTCCTGGTCGAAAACGGCGGGCTGGTGAAGGCGGCGGCGGAGCGCGTCGGCTTCGCCGACCCGTACCATTTTTCGCGTGTCTTCAAGGCTGTGCACGGCGTCGCGCCGCGGCATTTGCTGCGCTACCGCCGGGCACGGTGAACATGCAAACCCGCTCAAGGCGTGGCGCCGACACGGAGTTTGGAATCCACGCTGCGCACGCCATCGGTGTCGAGGGTCAGGACGATGGCTTTGCCGATCAGCCCGGGCGCGGCCACCGTCCCGCCGAGCGTGACGGCGCCATTCCGCGATTCCACGTGGATGTCAAGCGCGGACAGGTCGCGATCGAGGACGAACTTGGCCTTGACGACGGTGACGATGCGCGCGTCGTCGATTTTTTCACCGGCAGACTGCGCCTTGGTTCGGACCACTTCGCCAGTTTGGGCGAGATCCTTTTTGATGTCGTCGGGCGTGAGGTGCCACTGGGCAAGCTTGTCGGAGATGGCGTCCCCGGTTTTGTCGGCGGCGTCCTTTATTTTGTCGGAAAAGGACGGAGAGCTCGGAGGATTGGTTTGCGCGGGATCAGCGTCAGTCGGGGCCAGGGCGGCGCGCTGCTCGGCCTCGTGCTGGTTGTAGAGATAAAGCGCGAGGGCGCCCAAAACAGCGCCAAACAGGAGAGAGAATAGGGCGTTTTTCATGATGGGTTTTGGTTGGATGCCGGTGGACAGCGCGGCGTGCGGGTGGTTCGGCGGATTTGCGGGACTGGGTCGATTTTTCCCGGATCCATTTTGGAACCGGCCGAAGCCCGGGCTGTTTCGTAGCGTAACATGAAAACGATCATCCTACCGGTGCTCGCCACGGTCTTTGCCCCGCTGGTGCTGGCCCGGATCAATGAAATTCCCGACATTTCTTCCCAGGCGCTGAAACAGGCGGTCGCTCGCCGGCAGGCGACGCTGCTCGACATCAGCGGCCCAGCCGACTTCAAAGCCGGCCATATTCCCGGCGCGATCGATTTTGTGAGGGAGAAAGACAATCTCGAGGCCTATCTGCCGGCCGATCCCAACCGATTAATCGTCGTTTATTGCCATCACGAGGCTTGTCCGGATTACACCACCGCCGCCGCGGCTGCCGTTGACCTCGGCCATACCCATGTGGAATTTTATCAGCCGGGCCTGACGGGTTGGATGAAGGCAGGTGGCCTGGTGGAAAAAGGTGAGGGGCCCGAGCCGCGCTGAACAGAAACGACTGGCGGTCGGACTGATTTTCCGAGAAGACCTGCCCTGGCATGTCTTCACGGATTTTCTTGGTTCATTTTTTGAAGGCGGAAGACGTTGGGGAAGCACATGGATCGGCATGCGACCAGAAAACTGAATAGCAATAATCACATTTCGTAATAACTAACATACACTACAGGTTGTAGTTGAAGAATGTTAAAAACACTACCAGTAGTGTTTCTTGCGCATTTTCCCATAGGGAATACCTTCTTAGTGCGACCCAAGTCAGATTTACAACACTGCCATGTCCACGCCATCTTTACCTGTCGCGCATGCCGCCAACGGCTTGCAGGATTACATCGCCATTTCACGTTATGCCCGCTATTCACCGGAGAGGCGCCGGCGTGAGACGTGGGCCGAGGCCGTGGCCCGCGTCCGCGATATGCACCTCACCCACTACGCCGACCGGCCGCTGGCCGAAGGCGCGCGGGCGGCCCTGGCGGCCGGCGATGTGACCGAGGCCGAGATCGCCTCCGCCGGCCTTGGCGGCAGTTTGCATGATGCGATTCGCGGAGCGTTCGCCGCGGTGGAACGGCGCGAAGTGCTGCCGTCGATGCGCTCGCTGCAGTTTGGGGGCAAGGCGGTCCTGACCAAGCACGCGCGCATCTTCAACTGCTCGTTCACCTACATCGACCGGCTCGAGGCGTTCCGCGAGACGCTGTACCTGCTCATGTGCGGCTGTGGCGTGGGATTTTCCGTGCAAAAGCATCATGTCGCGAAACTGCCGGCGCTTGCGCCGCTGCACGAGGACGCACCGCACGTCACGTTTCTGATTCCCGACACGATTGAAGGCTGGGCCGACGCGCTGCACGAGCTTGTGCTCTCGGCCGTGGAAGGCCGGCGGGTGACGTTCGACTATTCGCTCATCCGGCCCGAAGGCGCGCCCCTGCGCACCTCCGGGGGCAAGGCGCCGGGACCCGAGCCGCTGTTTCATTCGCTCACGCGCATCGAGCACATGCTGCGCGCCGCCGCCGGCCGGCAGCTGCGCCCGATTGAAGCCTATGACATTTTGATGTGGGCCGCGCAGGCCGTGCTCTCCGGCGGGGTGCGGCGTTCGGCCACGATCTGCCTTTTCTCCGCCGACGACGTCGAAATGGCCGGGGCCAAGACCGGCAAATGGTTCGCCGAAAATCCGCAGCGTTCCGCGAGCAACAATTCCGCCGTCCTTGTCCGCGCGCACGCCAGCCGCGCGCAGTTCGACCGGCTGTTCGAGGCGCAGAAGCAATACGGCGAGCCGGGCTTCTATTTTGTCGAGGATCCCGAATACGGGGCCAACCCCTGTGTCGAGATCGGCCTGCACCCGCGGCTGAAGCTGGATGCCGCGGCCATCGCGCGCTTGCGCGAGCTCGGCTACGAAGGCGAGTTGCGCGCGGGCGAGTCGCTGACCGGCGTGCAATTTTGCAACCTCACCACCATTTCCGCGGCCGTGGCCGAGAACCGCGACCGGTTCCTGCAGCTCTGCGCCCAGGCTTCGCTCATCGGCACGCTCCAGGCCGGCTACACCAATTTCCGCTATCTTTCGCCGGTCTCGCGCGTTCTCACTGAGCGCGATGCGCTTCTCGGCGTCTCGATCTGCGGCATCCTCGACCGCCCCGACCTGCTGCTCGATCCGACGGTCCTGCGCGCCGGCGCCGCGGTGGTCAAGGTCGTCAATGCCATCGTCGCCCGCGCCCTCGGCATCCATCCCGCGGCGCGCACGACCTGCGTGAAGCCCGAAGGCACGGCCAGCCTCCTGCTCGGCACCAGCAGCGGCCTGCACCCGCACCACGCGCCGCGCTATTTCCGCCGCGTCCAGGCCAACGTCCACGATCCGATTTTCCGCCATTTCAAAAAAATCAACTCCCACATGGTCGAGCCGAGCGTCTACGACCCCAACGGCCGCACCGAGGTCATCACCTTTCCGGTTGAGGGCCCGCCCTTCGGCATCTATCGCGAGGACCTTTCGGCGGTGAAACACCTCGAGTACATCCGGCTCGTCCAGGAGCACTGGGTCCAGGCCGGCCTCCGCCACGCCCGCCACTCGCCCGGACTGCACCACAACGTTTCCTGCACCATTTCCGTGCGCCCCGACGAATGGACCGCCGTGGCCGACTTCATCTGGAAGCACCGCCGGCAGTTTACCGGCATCGCGCTCCTCCAGGATTGCGGCGACAAGGTCTACATCCAGGCGCCGCGCGAGGCCCTCGCCACCTCCGGCGACATCGAGAAATGGAACCGGCTCGTTTACCAGCCGGTGGACTACACCACGCTCGAGGAAAACGAGGACATCACCGAACTCAAGCAGGCCGTCGCGTGCGCCGGCGGCGCATGCGAAATCGCCTGAGGCGCGCGCCGTCTTGATTTGCATGGACGGCCCTCGGCCCGTCCGGTCACGCTGGGGGCCGATGCTGCTCACCTGCCAGTCCGGCTATGAAAATTTTCTCGCCTGCGAACTGGCGGACACCGGCGCGTCCGTGGCGGAGCGCGGGCCGGGGTGGGTGCTGACGCCGGAAGAAAAATCCCTGGAGCCGGCCTTCGCGCATCTTGCGTTGCGCGCGCCGGTCGAACTCCGCGGCGGGTCGGTCAACGCCCTGGCCCAGCGGCTGGCGGAATTTTTTCCCGAAAGCCTGCGCGGCGAGCGCATCGAGACGGCCTGGCCGTGCGTGTTCTCCGGTCCGGCGGAGGTCACCGGCCTGGGCCGGCGCCTCGGCGCGGTGGAAAAGGCGTTTCATGAGCTGCTCAGGAAAAAACTTTCGCGCGTGGCGAAACTGGCCGTGCCCGAGCTTCCGCGCGGCGCCGGGCCGGCGCGCGGGCTGTTCGTTTTTTTTGCCGATTTTGGCCGCGCCTTTGCGGCGCGCGAAGCCGTGCTCGGCGGCCAGCGCCGCATGGCGGATGACGATGCGGCGCCGTCGCGTTCGTTTTTGAAAATCGAGGAAGCCTACGGGGTGCTCGGCCGCGAGCCGGCGGCGGGCGAGACGGTCTGCGACCTCGGCGCGGCGCCCGGCGGCTGGAGCTATAGCGCGGCGAAGCGCGGCGCGCGCATCGTCGCGGTCGACAACGGTCCGCTCAAGGGCGGCGCGCTCGGCCATCGGCTGATCGAGCACCGGCCCGCGGACGCGTTCAAATTCTCGCCGGCCGCCGCCGGGTTTTTCGACTGGCTTTTCTGCGACCTGGTCGAGGAGCCGCATCACGTGCTGCGCAACCTCGTCGAGCCCTGGCTGGCGCAGCGCTGGTGCCGGCGTTTCGTCATCAACCTCAAATTCGGTCGGGTCGATCCGCTGGCCCTGCTGGCGGAGCTGCGCGCACCGGGCTCGCCTTTCGCCGCGCACGCCGCCAGCTTCCGCGTGCGGCACCTTTACCATGACCGTGAGGAATTCACCGTGACGGGCGAAACATGAAACCAAAGGAGCTGACGATCTGCGGGCTGCCGGCGGTGCGAGCGCGATTCACGCGCGACGCCGGCTCGATCCGGCGGCTGTATTTCGACTACGCCACCGGCCGGAAGATCGGCGTGATGTGCAAGGCGCTGGCCGCGGCGAAAAAAATCTACCGGTGCGTCGAGCCGGCCGAGCTCGAAAAAATCGCCGGCTCGATCCATCACGGCGGCATCGTGGCCGTCGTCGATGCGCCTGTGCCGCGCGCGCCCACGGAAGCGGACGTGCGCGCCTGGGCGGCACGGCGCGAGCCGTTGCTGCTGCTCGACCGCATCGGCAATGCGCACAATCTCGGCGCCATCGCGCGCACCGCGGCGTTTTTCGGCGTGCGCGCGCTCGTGCTGCCGGAGCATCCGTCGGCGGCGGTGCCGAACGACGCGGCCTACCGTGTGGCTGAGGGCGGCCTGGAGCACCTTGGGATTTTTCGCGTGAAAAACCTGGCCGGGTTCTGCCGCGAGCTCGCCGCCGCGGGCTACGACGTCGTCGGCGCGGCGGCGAAAGGCGGCCGGCCGGAGGCGGGAGGCGGGGGAAAAAAGCCGCTCGCGCTCGTGCTCGGCAACGAGGAACACGGGCTGGCGCCGGAAGTCGCGGCGGCCTGCGCGCGGCTCGTGACGATCCCCGGCTCCGGCCGCATCGAATCGCTCAACGTCTCCGTTGCCGCGGCCGTGTTGATGTGGGAACTGCTGATCCGCCTTCCGGTCAGCAAAATGCACGAGACGCCGTCTCATGTGAATAGGGGATAGACGATTTTCGGCCGCGGGCGTAAATTAATGTAACTCACTTACCGATGTGAGCAGTGACGGGATTGAAGCCGTGATCGAATTCATACCCTCGTCACCTAGTCCACCCCAACCCCCAAAACTCGTTTCTGAAACGATGCCTCATCGTTTCCTTCCATAACTACATGTCTCCAAAGCTCGGATTCTCACAAAGCGGAGCCAACCCCTAGGCGGCGCTGCAAGGGATTCTGATAAATACAACCCCAAAAAAGAAGCATATGAAAAACATCGTTACCAAGCTCGCCCCGGCTTTACTGGTTGGGGCTTTGATCGCGCTGCCCAGTCTGCATGCCCAGACGGCCGGCTACACCCAATACTCCAGCTCGTACAAGGTGCAGAACTGGACAAAAGGATGCGGCGGCTTCAAAAGCCTCGGCGGCGGCGAATTCGAAACGTGGGTTTGCGCCGGCGAGTCGCGGTGCGAAATGCGCTGGGACAACTGGCCCAAGCAGACGCACTACAATCAATGGCAGGGCACCGTGATGATCAGTGCAGACACCCAGAAGACCGCCATCATGCAGATCAAGAGCAATAGCGGTGGTGAAGCGATCTACATCCAGGTGACGTCTCCGGGCACGCTCCGCAACGACGCCGGCGCCGTTTTCGCCACCGGCATGGCCAACACCTGGTTCCGCCTGAACAGCCTGTTCAATCCGGCCAACGGCGATGCCCGCGCCTACATCAACGGTTCGCTCATG
>DATJYF010000254.1:0-6409 GCA_035499715.1 Opitutaceae bacterium
TCACCACCAGGACCGACCCGGCCAGCGCCGCCGTCGCCGTCACCGGCCCCAGCCGGCCGATGGGCAGCACCGCCTCGCTCAGCAGCACGGCAAACAGCAGCAGTTTCATCGACGCACCGTGCAAAATCACCGCCAGCGGCGGACCGCTGTGGTCGAGCACCATGACCTCGTGGATCATCGTCAATTCCAGGTGCGTGTTGGGATCATCAAACGGCACACGACAGTTTTCCGCCAGCAGCACCGCGAACAACCCCCCGCCCAGCAGCACCGCACCGGCCCCGGCCGACGGCGTCAGCATGGCCTCGAGCGTCAGGCTGCCGGTGTGCACGCTCAGTGACAAAATCGCCGTGATCAGGGCCGCCTCCGTCAGCACGGCGTAACTCACTTCGCGCGCCGCGCCCATCCCTTCGAAAGCGGAGCCCGTCTCCAACGCCGCCCAAGCGGTGCAGAACCGCGCCACCGCCAGCAGATAAACCAACAGCAGAACGTCGCCCTTGAAACTCAACGCGCCGCCCGCCGGGCCCAGCGGCACCAGCAAGGCGGCGCCCGCCACCGCCACCCAAGCCACGGCCGGACCGACGACAAAACCGGGCGAAGCCAGCGTGCTCAAGACCACGCTCTTTTGCGACAGCCTCGCCAGATCGTAATAAAGCTGAAGCACCGGCGGACCCCGGCGGCCGGCCACCCACGCCTTCACTTTGTTGACGATGCCCGGCAGCAGCGGCGCCAGCAAGAGCCACCACGCCACACGCAGGATGAGATCGAAAATCGCGGTCATTGTCTTGCTCCCAGAAAAACGAGGATCGCCACCGCCACGAGGCCGCCGGCCACGTAAACGATGTAATATTGCAGCCGGCCGTGCTGCAGCCGGCGCGCCGCCATCGCCACACGCATCACGGCTCCTCCGGCCGGCTCGACGATGCGCTCCAGGACGGTTTCCGGAACCCGCTCCATCCGGCTGGCGCGCGCGGGAAAGGGACCCCGCGGCCGGCGCAACGCGCGCTCCGGTTGAAAAAGCCAGAAGAACCAGCCTGATGCGATGGCGGCGAAGGACCCTCCGGTGTATTGCATCCGTGCAGTCGGGGCCGCGTAACCGCAGTCCCAGGTCGGGCCCCGGCGCAGGCCGGCCGCGGATGTCTTCCGCCACAGCCCGATGCCGGCGGCAAGGAAAAGGGCCGCAAATGCGACTTGCATCAGGCTCAGCGTGAGCAGGGGCGCCGGCGGCTCCGCCATGGACCAGGCGGGATTCCACTCGCCCACCGCCCGCACCACCGCCGGCCAGAAGACAAACGGCGCCAGTCCGATCGCGACGCAGGCCGCCGCCATGACCAGCATTGGCCCGCGCATCAGCCATCCGCTTTCATGGGCATGTTCCGCGATTTTCGTCCGTGGTGCGCCAAGAAAAACCACCGCACTGGCCTTCAAGAAACTCGCCAGCGCCAGCGCGCCCGCCATGGCCAGCATCACGATTGCCGGCATCGCCGCCCACGCCAGCGGCCCGCGGCCCGTCGCCGCGTCAAAAAGTCCGAAATACACCAGCCATTCGCTGACAAAGCCGTTGAGCGGCGGCAGGCCCGAGATTGCCGCCGCCCCCAGCGCGAACAGTCCTGCCGTCCACGGCATGCTCCGCCACAAACCGCCCAGCCGGCTCATTTGCCGCGTGCCGGTCGCGTGCAAGACCGATCCGGCGCTGAAAAAAAGGAGCGATTTGAACAAGGCGTGATTCCACACGTGCAACAGCGCCCCGGCCAGCAGCAATCGTCCCCACGGCGCGTTGCCGTGCGTCGCGGCGAGCAGCGCACCGCCCAGGCCGATCCCGATGATGCCGATGTTTTCCACCGAACAATAAGCCAGCAACCGCTTGAGATCATTTTGCGCAAAGGCGAAGGCGATGCCGAGCAGCGCGCTGGCTGCGCCGAGTCCGATCACCACCCAGCCGGCCGCCGGCGGCAGAGGCAGCCATCCGCTGAAGCGGATGATACCATACACCCCCATTTTGATCGCCGCACCCGACATGAGGGCCGAGACATGGCTCGGCGCGTTGGCATGGGCCGAGGGCAACCAGATGTGCAGCGGGAACAGTCCCGCCTTCGCCCCGAAGCCGAGCAGCGCCAGCCAGAACAGCGGCGCCAGATCCGCACGACCGTGCATCGCTCCCAATTCCCAGCTGCCGGTGCGCGCCGCCATCGCCCCAAAAAAGGCAAAAAGACAAAGCGTGCCCAGGTGCGAAGCCGCCAGATAAAGCCATCCGGATGAGCGCGCCTCGCGCTGCCGGCGGTCGAGCGCGATCAGAAAGTAACCGCTGACCGCGAACAGCTCCCAGGCGATGAGGAAGTGCAGACCGTTGGCCGAAAGCAAAACACCCCCCATGCTCAATACCATTACGTTCCACCACAGCCGCCCGCGCGGCGCCGAATCGGGGTGTTCCCGGTCCGTCCAATATCCGCCGGCATAGATCGCGCCGACTCCGCCCACCACGCTGACCAGCACGAGAAAAAACGCGCTGATGCCGTCGAGTCGCAAATGGACCGTTTCGCCGCCCAGGGCGAATCCGCTGCGCCAATCCCAGGCCGGCGCGCCCATCAGCACCCGCAGCGCGGCCGCCAGCGCCGCGCTGGCGCCGGCCAGCGTCGTCACCAGCCACACGCGCGGCAGACGGCAGACCGGCATGCCTGCCATCAGGCCGGAAAAGGCGGAAAGCAACAGCAGTCCCGGTGTCATGAGGGCGTTTCTCTTTGAACAGCGGGAGCCGAGGCGTCGGCGTCGGCCATGGCGCGGAAAATTTCCGCGTCGCTCGCGCCCTGCGCCAGCAGCTCACGCAACGGCCCGCGCGCCAGCGTCCGGCTGAGTCGGCCCAGCAAATCGAGGTGGGCACGCGAGGAGGGGGCGATGAAAAAAATCAGCCGCGCGACCGGAACGTCGTCCGGCACCGGTTCGGCCAGCGGCAGCGGCTCCCGTAGAAGCAGGATCGCCACCACGCCGGAATCGCGGCCGAATGCAATGCGGGTGCCGGGATGCGGCAGCGCAAAACCTCCCCCCACCGGTGCAAAGGTCACCCCCTTTTCCGCGCGCAGCCGCTGGGTGAGCAGCTGCCGTATCGCCGGGGTTGTTCCGGGCAATACCGCGACAATTTTTTCAAATATGCCCGGCACCTCCGCTGCCGACACGTTCCGCCAGATCCCGCCGGTTCGCAACAGATGCTCAAGCCGCCAGCTGGTCGTGAAGGCCGGAGTTTGCGGCGCAAGAAATCCCGCCTGGGCGGCCAGACCGCGCGAGGCCGCCCATGTTGCCACCTGCGTCCGGTCGAACAACAGCCGGCCGCGGTCCAGGGTATGCGGCAAACCCTCGTGATGGATCCAGTCTTCCACCACTTTTTCCGAAACGCCGAACGACTCGGCCAGCTGGATGAGGTTGAGATACATGGTTTAGTTGGTTGTTGCGCCGCCGGGAAGCCTCCGGTTCATCGCCCACCCTCCATGAAAACGATGAACGTCAGCACCGTCAGACCGACCACAAGATAAAGCAGATAGGCTTGCAGCCGTCCGTGCTGCAACCGCCTCGCCGCCACGGAGAGCTGCATCACCATCCCGCCGGCCGGCTCGATCACACGTTCCAGCACGGTCTCCGGCGTGTGCTCCTCAAAACTGGCGCGGGCGGGAAACAATTCCACCGGACGCTGCTCATGGCGCTCGGGGCGGAGAATCCAGGCAAACCATTCGGTGATGGTCGCCGCCAAAGACCCGGCGGTGTACTGCATGCGCGGCGTCGGGACCGCGTAACCACAATCCCATGTCAACGCCCGGCGCAGTCCCCGCTTTCGCGTCCACTGTCCAAGCAGCAGGGCCGCGAGCACCGCCCCCAGCGCCAACCCGACATTGCAGGCGCCGAGCGTTTTCAGCGACGCCGGCGTTTCCGCAACACTCCAGGCCGGATTCCAATCCGCGGCCGCCCGCATGATCGCCGGCCAGAAAAACGCCGGGGCCAGGCCGATCGCCGCACAGCCACCGGCGAGGATGAGCATCGGGCCGCGCATCCACGGTCCGCTCTCGTGAAGGTTTTCCGCCGCCGCCGTGCGCGGCGCGCCGAGGAAAACCACGCCGCAAACCTTGATGAAGCAGGCCAGCGCCAGCGCGCCGGTCATGGCCAGCAGCACCACGGCCGGGACCGCCGTGAGCGCCGTTGCCCCCGAAAGGTCCACCGCGGCAAACAAACCCAGGTAAATCAGCCACTCGCTGATAAACCCATTGAGCGGCGGCAGACCCGAGATCGCCGCCGCCCCCAGCGCAAACAGCCCGGCCGTCCACGGCATGCTCCGCCACAATCCGCCGAGACGGCTCATCTCTCTCGTGCCCGTGGCATGCAGCACCGAGCCGGCGCCGAAAAAAAGCAGCGACTTGAAAAGTCCGTGATTCCACACGTGCAGGAGTCCGCCCGCCAGCGCCAGCACGCCCCACGCCGCGTTGCCGTGCTGCACCGCCATGACGGCAAACCCCAGCCCGATGACAATGATGCCGATGTTTTCGACGCTGTGATAAGCGAGCAGGCGCTTGAGATCATGCTGGCCGAGGGCAAAGGCCACGCCCAGAACCGCGCTGATCACACCGAGCCCGACCAGCGCGCCGCCGGCTCCGGCCGGCACCGGCAGCCAGCCGCTGAAACGCACGAGCCCGTAAATGCCCAACTTGATCGTCACGCCGGACATGATGGCCGAGACATGGCTCGGCGCATTGGCGTGGGCGGAGGGCAGCCAGATATGCAGCGGAAACAGCCCCGCCTTCACGCCGAAGGCGAAGAGCGCCAGCCAGAAAAGGGGCGCCAGCTCCGTCTGCCCGCGCATGGGACCGAGCTCCCAGCTTCCGGTGCGCGCGGCCAGCAGGGCAAAGAAGGCAAAAAGCGAAAGCGTCGCCGCGTGCGACGCCGCCAGATAAAGCCATCCGGCGTCGCGGACTTCCCGCCGCGGACGGTCCAGCGTAATCAGAAAATAACTACTGACGGCAAAAATCTCCCAGGCGACGAGAAAATGCAGGCCGTTGGAAGCCACCAGCACTCCCGCGACACTCAGCAACAGCGCCGCCCACCAGACGCGGCCGGAACGGGCCGAACGCGGATGCGCCTGGTCGGGCCAGTACTCGCGCGCATAGACTGCGCCCGCCCCTCCCACCACGCTCAGCAGCGCCAGAAACAGCGCGCTCAGCGCGTCCAGCCGGAGATGCAGCGGCTCGCCGCCGACCGGAAATCCACTGCGCCAATTCCATTCCGCACCTCCACGCAGCACAAAAAACGCGGCACATAGCGCCGCGCCCATGCCCCCCAGGGTCAGGACCAGCCAAAGCCGCGGGGCGGCGTGGCCAACCAGAATGGCGGCGACCAGACCGAACCCGACGGCAAGCAGCATCGGACCTGGGCTCATCGAATAAAGGGCGACAGCAAAGTTTATCCGCCTCCGCTCGTCAACCTGCCGGCTGGCGCGGCGACATGGGCCGGATGGCATAATAATAACCTTGTCTGGAAGAAAAGGGGAGATGGCTTGGATGCCGCCGATGATCGCTTCTCATGGAGTTAAAAAATCGATCCTGCCGGTTTCCGGCGGCCTTGGCAAACCGGCGGCCGTTTTTAACAGGCGGTCTAAATGCCTTATTAGAAAACGACCCATGCCTTCAGCCGCGCCAGGTGAAGGCATGGCACAGCGCCACGCCGGCCGCGTCGGCTTCGTCCGCCGCCAGCGGCCGGCCGTGCCCGAGCATCGCCATCACCGTACGGGCCATCTGCACCTTGCTCGCGCGACCCGCGCCCACCACCGCCTGCTTCACGCGCAATGGCGGGTACTCAAACACCGGCAGCCCGCGCAGCGCCGCTGCGGCGATGGCCGCGCCGCGCGCCGCGCCAAGAATCTGCGCCGTCTGGAAATTCTGCACGTAGATCGTCTGCTCCAGCGCCACGTGCCGCACCCCGCCGCCTTCCAGAAACCCGCTCACCTGCCGGTGGATTTCCGCCAGCGCCTCGGCCATGGGTCGCCGCGCCGGCACGCGCACCGTCGCGGCGCGAAGCAGCACCGCCGGCCGGCCCGGCGCAAATTCCAGCAGCGCCAGGCCCGTGCCCCGCAGGCTCGGATCGATGCCGAGCACGCGGCCGGCAAACGCGGCGCGCCGACCGCCGACCGCCGACCCGTCCGGCCACGCCGCCGCCGCGAGCTTTCCCTCAAGCTTTGCCTTCCACAGCTGCCTGACTGATGTGCGCGCCATGCGGTTGCCGCCATGCCTAACCGCGTCCGCGTCGGATGCCAAGACTGCGCCTCAGTAAATTTTTTCTGCGTGGCGGCCGGCTTCGCTGAACTCCCCGCCGTGCACCGCGAAGACCTGCCACTCCGCCGCGGCCTCGCCCTCCGGCAGGCTCGTGCCCGTGGCGATGA
>DATJYF010000255.1:0-8323 GCA_035499715.1 Opitutaceae bacterium
CCGGCGATCTCGCCGCCAACGGCCCGCAGGGCACCCAGAATCCGTCGACTTCAGCCGAGTGGTTTTTGAACAGCACCAACGCCAATGCCAGCGCGGTTTATACCGATCCGGTCGTCGCTCCGCCCGGCTCGCTGGCGCAGACTTTTGCGACGGACCAGAGCGTGTTGGCCTATTTCGCGCCTTCCGGCAGCCCTCAGGCGCTCACCAACGTCGGCGACACCCTGATCGCATCCTTTACCTTCACCGTGAGTGGTGCTTCGAATTCAGCCGACGGCATCCGCGTCGCGCTCCTTAATTCCTCCGCCTCGCAGATCACGACGAACACCGACATCACGGCCGGCAATTTTCTGCAATACACCGGCTTTGCCGCCTTTTTTAATCCCAGCAACACCGCGACCACGCTCAACCGGCGCAATCAGGATCAGGACTCCATTCTCATCGCATCCACCAGCATTGCCTACAGCTCCCTGGGCGCTCCCGTCACGACCGGCTCGGCCTTTGCCCTCGGCAGCAGCACCTACACCGGCGCTCTCTCGCTCACTTATGAAGGCTCGGGGCAGACCTTGGTCACCTTCAGCCTGAGCGATACGATGTCAGCGAGCCAGGCAGGATATACCATTTTGTCCGCGAGCAGCCCCACCACTTCGTTCGACACGTTCGTCCTTGGCGGTCTTTCCGGCGCGGCGACGTCCCTGACTCTCAGCAACGTCGATGTGGTTTTTGTGCCTGTGCCCGAGCCGCCGGTTTATATCCTGTGCGCAGGCGGGCTGGCCGTCCTCGCCGGCGCGCACCGGTGGCGCCGTCTGCGTCGAGAGTCCCTCGTGCCGCCGGCCCTAAGCCGCAGCCGCGAAACGTGATCGACGATTTTGCGGCGCCCGGCGCCAGGGATCGGGAGCGGGGATGGCGGCAAGGCGACGCCCGGCGCCATTCCGCGGCGCCGCTTGAGGCTTGCTTTTTTGGCCTGTGGAGGAAGCCTTGCCCGAGGCCGTTTTTCACTTTTTGCCGTGTCGATTCGAAAATACCGCCTGCTTTTTCTGGCAGTGCTGGCTGCTCCGGTGCTGCCGGCGCAGACGGTATTGCTCAATGACACATTTAGCACGGCGACCAATTCGGGCAGCAATATGGCCACGGTGGGCCCGCAAGGCACACAGAGTCCACCCAGTTCCGCTGAATGGTTTCTGATCGACAGCACAAACGCCAGTGCGACTTACACCAACGGCAGCCCCGGTTCGCTGGCGCAGGTCATTCCCTCCACGGCCAACTCCGCCGTCATCGCCTATTTTGAAACGCCGGGCAACCAGCAGACGCTCAATGTGGGCGACTCGATCGCCATAAACGTCAGCTTCACCGTCAGCGGCCCAACCAACGTCGCCGATGGCATTGGCTTCGGCCTTTTTAATTCCGGCAGCACGGCGCTCGCCCCGACCCAGCTGGGCGCGAACCTCGGCGGCACCACGAGCGGCAATTTCGCCAGCTACGCCGGCATTGCGGCCCTGATCAACCCGAACGTCGCCACCACCGCCACCACGACGGACCTGGACAGCCGGGCCACGGGGAGCAACGACCTGACCTCTCTCGCCAGTTATACCGCGATCAATTCCCCGACCGGCACGGCCACCATCGGCACCGATAATTATATGGCCACGCTGAGTCTCACTTATGCCGGGGCCGGCAACATGGGAGTGGGGTTCACCCTGAACGACACCACGACGAGCACCACTGTTGCGGCCTATTCCGCGGCCGGCACGACGTCGACGTTTCCCACCCAGTTTGATACGGTCTTCATTGACGGCCAGGCGCTCGCCGCCACCACCCTGACCCTGAGCACGGTGAACGTGGTCTTCACACCCGTGCCCGAGCCGCCGGTCTATGTCCTGTGCGGCGGCGGACTGGCGGTTCTCGCCGCTGCCTCCTCGTGGCGCCGCCGTCGCGCGGCCCGGGCCGCCTGAAAGCGCGCCCCGCGCGCGTCAGTGATAGAGCCAGTAGCGCCGGCTCTGCTCCTGATAAATCTGGTCGCGCGCGCGCCAGTCGGCGAGGAAAGCCTCGACGTTGACCTTGGCGCCGTCCCGCCGCAGCGCATCGAAAAATGCGGTCGAGCCCATGTGCCGCAGAAAGCCCTGCGCCTCCGCCTCGCCTGCCGTGGCGAAGGGATTCCTCGGCTCCAGCTGGCAGGCCAGTTTCATCAGATAAAAACTCAGCTCGGTCGGATGCCAGGCCTCCCAGTCGGTCACTTCCACATAGACGCCGGTCACCGGCTTGTCGTTTTTTCCCGGAACCGAGACGAGGCGGAAGTCCAGGCCCGGCAGGTGCAGGGCGTTGAGCTCGTGCTCGAGCACATCGCTTTTCACCGCGCGGTGGGCGATGCCGCGGAATGGATATTCGTTGCCGATGCCGTGCGTGAAACCGCCGAGATAGGTGCCGAGGCCGACCATGGCGTAGCCTACGCAGGCCGCGAAGTCGGGCACGTAGGGCGAGGTCGGCACGAACTTCAGCCCCGTTTCCGGCCAGCGCATGCTGCGCCGCCAGCCGCGCATCGGGATGATCGTCAGCCGGCCGCGCGCGCGCACGGCTTCGGGCACGTCGAGCACGCCCGGCGCCTCCTTGGCCATGAGCGCGAGCTCGCCGATGGTCAGCCCGTGCACGTAGGGCACGCGAAACTCCCCGACGTAGTTGTTGACCGACCATTGCCGGTCGAGCAGTGGGCCGTCCACCTTCAGCCCGCCGAGCGGATTGGGCCGGTCGAGCACGACGACCTCCACGCCGTCTTCAAAGCACGCTTCCATCGCCAGCTTCATCGCGCTCACGAAGGTGTAGCTGCGCACGCCGATGTCCTGCAGGTCGATCACGAGCGCATCGAGGCCCTGGAGCTGCGCCCGCGTCGGCTTGTGCGTGACGCCGTTGTAGAGTGAATGGATCATCAGGCCCGTGCGCGGATCGAGATGGTCGGGATAGGTTTTTTCCGCGGGCAGATCGCCGTAAATTCCGTGCTCGACGCCGAAGAGGGTGACAAGCTTCACGTTCGGGGCGCGGCGGAGCACGTCGATCGTGCTCACGCCCTGGCGGTTCACGCCGGCCGGATGCGTCAGGAGACCGACGCGCTTCCCGGCGATGGGCGCGAAATTTTCCGCCGCGAGCACATCGATGCCGAGCATCACCGGAAAAACGGCCGGCTCGACCCGCGGCGCGGCGGTTGGCGTGCCGGCCGCCGGCGGCGGTGCGCTCGGCTTCGGCTCGTTCGAGGCGCAACTGAAGCCGCCGAGCAGGGCGAGCAAAAACGTCAGGATTTGCGGCCAGCGGAAAACGCGGGGAAACATCGTCATCAGCCAGTGGAATGTGACGTTCACCTTTGCGCCGTCGAGTTCGGAATGCGTTCGACGCCTCCGGCCGCGCCCGCCAGGATTTTGCCATGAAGCTCACGTGTGTTCACGGCCAGCCGAGCTGGCGCCTGCGCAATCGCACGGTCGATGCCTGGCTGACGCGCACCGGCGGCCAGCTTGCGCCCGCGACGTTCCGCGTCGGCGGCCATTCCGTGCAGCCGTTTTCCATGGCGCCCTGGGCGGAGGAAAAATTTCCGGCCGGAATTCCGCCTTTGCTGCGCGCGCTGCGGGGTGATTTTTTCTGCTGCCCTTTCGGCAACAACGACGAGGCGTGGCGCGGCGAGCGCCATCCGCCGCACGGCGAGACGGCCAACCGCGACTGGCGGCTCGTCTCATCCGGGCGCACAGGTGACGCCGTCGTGCTCCATACGAGGCTTGCCCTGCGCGTGCGGCCCGGCCGGGTGGACAAGCGCCTGATGCTGCGCGACGGGCACGCGGCGGTTTATTGCGAAAATGTGTTGAGCGGCCTGCGCGGGCCGGTCGCCATCGGCACGCATCCCTGCCTGCGTTTCCCGGAGAAACCCGCCGCCGGCCGGATTTCCACCGGCGGATTCCGCTTCGGGCAGGTGCTGCCCGTGCCTTTCGAGCGGCCCGAACTGGGCGGCTACTCGTCGCTGAAAACGGGCGCGCGCTTCCATTCGCTGCGCCGCGTGCCGCTCGCCGCCGGCGGCCTGGCCGACCTCGGCGCCTTTCCGGCGCGGCCCGGCTTCGAGGATCTGGTCATGCTGGTCGGCGACGGCCGCGGTGGTTTCGCCTGGAGCGCCGTGACGTATCCGGAGTCCGGTTACGTGTTTTTCTCCCTCAAGGATCCCCGCGTGCTGCGGCACACGGTCCTGTGGTTTTCCAACGGCGGCCGCCATTACCCGCCGTGGAACGGCCGCCACCGCCGCGTCGTCGGCCTCGAGGAGGTGACAGCCTATTTCCACCTCGGCCTCGCGCCCTCGGCGCGGCCCAATCCGCTCAGCCGCGCGGGCGTGCCCACCTGCCTGCAGCTGCAACCGGACCGGCCGCTGCGCGTGGCGCATATCTTCGCGGTCGCGGCCATCCCGCGCGGATTCGACGAGGTGAAAAAAATTTCGCCCGCCCGCGATGGTGTCACCCTGACAGCGCGCAGTGGCCGCGAGGTTTTTGCCCCGCTGGATCCCGGCTTCCTGCGGCCGCCGGTTCAAAGCTCGCGCTGAACTGCCGCGACCAGGTTCGCCGGAGCCTCGCGCAGCGCCTGCGCGAGCGACGTGCCGGGCGGTGTGATGGCGTGCAGCCCAAGGCCAGGGCTTGAAGCCGCGGCGATTTCGCCAGCGAAGACGTGCGCCGGCTTGCCCAGCGCGCGCGCGCGCGCGACGACCGCGCCGGGACCCTTGCCGCTGAGCGAGCTTGCGTCGAAACGGCCCTCGCCGGTCAGGACCAGGTCGGCCGCGGCCAGCCGGGCGTCGAGATCGAGCCAGGCGGCGACGAGATCGAAACCGGGCAGGAGCTTCGCGCCCGCCGCGCACAACAGGCCGAAGGCGATGCCGCCGGCTGCGCCGGCGCCCGGCGTGTCCATTAACGATTCGGGCCGGCCGCAATGGGCGCAGAGCAGCCGCGCCATGCGGGCGGTTCCGGCCTCGAGCCGTGGCAGGTCTTCGCCGCGCAGGCCTTTTTGCGGTGCATAGACCGCGGCGGCACCGCGCGGGCCGAGCAGCGGATTGGTCACGTCGCAGGCGATGAAGATCGGCGGAATGGCGGCGAAAATCTCGCCTTCGATGGCGGTGATGTTGGGCCAGTGCGCGGGCACGGGCGGCCGGATTTTTTCCCCGCCGGCGCCGCGGAACTCGAGGCCGAGCGCATTGAGCGCGCCGAGTCCGAGGTCGTGCGTGGCGCTGCCGCCCACGCCGAGCACGATGGCGGTGGCGCGCAATTCGGCCGCGGCGCGCAACAGCCGGCCGGTGCCATGCGTCGTCGTCTGCCAGGGATCGCGCAGGCCCGGCGCAAGGAGCGCCAGCCCGCTGGCCGAGGCCAGATCGGCGACGGCAACTTGTGCATCGGGATCTTTCAGCGGAAAAAATCCGCGCGCAGCCGCCGGGATTTTTTTCGCCGGCACGAGGCCGATTTTTGCGTCGACCAGGCCGCCGCGCGGGCCGGTGACCTGGCAGGGCACGGATTGCCCGCCGGCTGCGGCGGTCAGGATTTCACTAAAACCCTCGCCGCCGTCCGCGAGCGGGCAGGAATCGATTTTCCAGTCGGGATGGCGGCCGCGCATCGCGCGCGCCGCCAGATCGCACGCCTGGCGCGCGGTGAGGGAATCCTTGAATTTGTCGAAAGCGAGAAGGACGCGCATCGCGCGGAAAAAGCCGCCGGACAGAAGCGAAAATTCTCCTCAATGGCAACCGTGCCGCACCGGTGGGCTGCGCATGGGACACGACCGCGGCGAGGGAAAGCGCGGCGACGAGAAAAAACGGAGCTGGGTGGTGGTCATGGTGAAAAACAGGGCAGGGCGGCGGTTGCCGGCTCGCCCTGTCGAAGAGATTGACGCCGGTGGGCGCGGAAAAATTCAGAAGGCCGAGCCGTCGGCTTTCGTGCCGCAAAGCGAGACTTCGAGTCCGAGCTGGGCGGCGAGCGATGCCTTGGTGTACATGGCGAGGTCGGCCTCCCTGGCCGAATTCGCATAGGCGACCTGGATGTGGTTGGCCTTGTGGCGCGCCATCATCTGGTCTCGGCTGACGCCGTAGGTGACGGCGTGCATGATCGGCCATTGCACGGTTGTCTCCTTCCAGCGGCGTTCGGTCTCGGCCCGCGGCAGGCTGATGACCTTGGCGCGGCCGAGGTCCATTTTGAGTCTGCCGCGCTCGACGAAGACGCGGCTCCAGACGATTTCGCCGGGCTTGGCGATACCGCGGAGCGTGCCGCCGCCGAGGCGGAAATACATCGGCGGCTGCCGGAGCGAGTCGCTGCCGGCCCAGCCGTCGACGTGATGTGCGGGCGGCGCGCTGCCGGAGATGAGGAAAACCCAGACGTAATCGTCGGTCGTGCCGCTCCGGTCGGGATCGCCCCAGCGCAGATCGTGCAGCGTATTCTCGACCGGCTGGCCGAGGGCGCGGTGGACGCGGTCGGTGAACAATCCGTCGAGGCCGGCGCATTCGTCGACTTCGTTGAAATGCGGGATGGGCCGGCCGGCGCGTATGACTTCGCCGCGGGCGTTTTTGACCGGCGGCCGGTCGGAGTTATTGAGCGTGCCCTCGACGAGGTCGCTGGCCGGCAACAGGTCCTTCAGGCCCTGCTGGTACTGGATGCCGATGGTCTCGCAGCCGAATTCGTCCGCGATGCGGCAGGCGGCGACGTAGGTTTTGCACTGCCAGAGCACCTGGCGCTCGGTCAGGTCGGTTTCCTCGTTGGGGCCGAGATGGAATTTGAGGCCGCGATCGAGATACCACCGGTAAACCGCCTGCGCCTCCGCGTCACTGACCTGCGTGGCGCCGTAATAAAGCGCGGACTGGGAGAGGCGCTCCTTGTAGACGCCGGTCTGGAACAGCAGCTCGTCGGGGATGACGGCGTTGTACATGCCCATGCAGCCCTCGTCGAAGATGCCCATGATGGCTTTGCGGCGGCGCAGGTCGTCGGCGATTTTTTTGGCTGCGGCCTTCGCCTTGGCCGGCAAGGCGCAGCGGGCGAGCGGCTTGACCTGCGCGGTCTTGTGCCTGACCGAGCCGGTTTTCAGCCAGGAGGCGAGGCCGCCGAGGAAAAACTCGTCGGTGAAGTCCTCGCTCCAAAGCGTGGAATATTTGACGCCGGCCTTGGTGAGCGAGCCGTTGATGTTGAGCATGCCGACCAAACCCGGCCAGGTGCCGCTCCAGTTGGCCACGGTGAGGATGGGCGCCTGGTGCGAGATGAGGCCGTGCAGCAGATGATGCGAATACTGCCAGACCGCCTCGGCCACGATGAGCGGCGCATCCGGGTCGAGCTGCGCGAAAACCTCCAGGCCCTCCTGCTGCGAGGCGATGAAGCCGTTTTTCACCGCCGGCTTGTAGGGGTGCGCGCGGACGAGCCGGTAACCCTGCGCGGCGACGGCGGCAGCGAGCTTCTTTTCCATCGCCACCTGGGCGGGCCAGCAGACTTGGTTGGCCGACTGGCGCAGGTCGCCGTTGGCCACGAGCAGGACGGTTTTCGGGCGGGGCATAGGCCTGTAATGCAACGGAAGCGCTTGCCCGTCGCAAGCCTCCGGGCGGATTTTGCCGCTCGTATCGTTAAATATCGTCCGGCGAAGGCCCTTGCCGCAGGGCCGCGGGTTTCGCGAAAACGGGATTGATTCGCCTGCTGCGACCATCAACCGTCTGCCCCTCGTTCGGACGCTTAGCTCAGTTGGTTAGAGCACGTGCTTCACACGCACGGGGTCACTGGTTCGAGTCCAGTAGCGTCCACCAGCCTCCGCCGAGCGAAGCGAAGACGAAGGCTGCCGTCCGTAGGCCTGGCGAAGGACGGCATTTCATGTTCGATGCCGACCTCGAGTGGCTACGGCTGGCAAGCCAGCTGCCGTCCTGCTATTTCTTGGTCTTCACCGCCCGCTTGCGCCCGGGAAACAGCGTCCGGCAGATTTCACAGACGGTGCCGTCGCAGCCACGGGCCGTGCAGTGCTCGCGGCCGTAGAAGATGATCCGCAGGTGCAGCCGGTTCCAGTGCTCCGGCGGGAACAGTTTCTTCAAGTCGCGCTCGGTCTGCTCGACGCTGCGGCCGTCCGTCAGCTTCCAGCGCTGCGCCAGCCGGTGAATGTGGGTGTCGACGGGAAACGCGGGGACCCCGAAGGCCTGCGACATGACCACGCTGGCCGTCTTATGGCCCACGCCCGGAAGCGCTTCCAGGGCCTCGAAGCTGTCCGGCACCATGCCGCCGTGCTTTTCCACCAGGATCTTGGATAGTTCCACGATCGCCCGGGCCTTCCGGGGCGCCAGACCGCAAGGCCGCACGATGGCATTTAC
>DATJYF010000256.1:0-5277 GCA_035499715.1 Opitutaceae bacterium
TGTTCCAGCCAGTTTACGGCCCGACCGGCAACAAAAACCTGAAACTGGTGCTGGCGCATGCGGCCGACTATAAAGTCGTCACCCGGCCGGGTGAACCGGGGCGTAGCATCCACACCGATGTGGTCAGGTTTGAGACCCTGACCGAGCCCGCGTTTTGCGGCATGTGCCATGATGTAAACCTGCTCAACGGCTTCCGGCTCGAGGAAGCCTTTTCCCAGTTCAAGAATACCGCGTCCGACAAGCGCGGGGAGTCCTGTCAGGATTGCCACATGGGCCTTGTGCCGGGCAAGGCCTCCGGTTTTGCCTTCGGACCGGCGGCGATCGTCGGCGGCAAGCCGACGCCCCCGCGCCAGCTGACCAATCATATGTTTGCGGGCCCCGATTATTCCATCGTGCATCCCGGGATGTTTCCGCACAACGCCAAGGCCCAGCAAATGGCCAGCCTGCGCGAATGGCTGCAGTTCAACTACCAGGCAGGCTGGGGCACCGATGCGTTCGAAAAACACGTGCCGGCGGGATACATTTTTCCGGATCGCTGGAAATCGATCGATGACCGCTACGATGCGCGCGCCATCATCGACGAGCAATTTGCCCTTTTGAACGACATCAAGCAGCAGCGCTACCAGATTCTGCGCCGCGGCTACCAGCTCGGGGATTTTGTCGTGACGGAAAACGATGCGCGCGGCCTGAGTTTCAAGGTGCAGGTGGTCAATGGCACCACCGGGCACGGCGTGCCGACGGGCTTCGATGCCGAGCGAATGTCGTTTCTGCAAATCACCGTCAGGGATTCCGCCGGCACGGTCGTCTTCCGTTCCGGCGACCGCGATCCGAATGGCGATGTCCGCGACCTGCACTCCGCCTATGTGGTCAACAACGAATTGCCCCTCGACACCCAGCTCTTCTCGCTCCAGTCGAAATTCATCACCACCAATCTCCGTGGCGGCGAGCGCGAGCAGTTGCTGGCGGTGAATTACTCGGTCGATCCGCTGCCTTACATTCGTCCCAATACCTCGCCTGGCATTCTCGTGGCCCGCCCGACCGGGGCGCGCAAACAGGCCAAGGTGCTCCCGCCGGGTTCATTCCGTTGGGCGGTTTACGACGTGCCGGCGAAAAATCTCACCGGGCAGGCGCCGTACACCGTGAACATCCGTTTTATCGCGCAAATGGTGCCGGTAAATCTGCTTCAGGAAATTTGTGGGACGGGGCTGGACTATGGCCTTAATCCCCGCGAAATCGCGGACCGGATCGTGAAGGGCGGACATGTCCTCTGGGATCGCACCCTCGTCATCCCGCAGGACACCGCGCAAACGATCAGCCTGGCTCCGACCGAGGAGGAAATCATGGCCCCGCCGCCTCCCGGGGAAGTGACCGAGCCTGTGCCGCCACCGAAAATGGCCGCCCTTTTGCGGCCCAACCCTGTTGCCCCGCAAAAATTTTAGCGTACCCTGATGAAACCCTTTCGTTGGCGCGATCATTCCGGTGCGTGTTTTTTGATTTCGTTCTGTCTGGCGGCGGCCGCTTTTTCGGCTGAGGCGGATTCCCCCAGCCGCTTGAGCGATCAGCCGATTCCGCTGCAAACCGCGACTTTCCCGGCTCGGCCGGCGCCGATTGTCGAGATCGGCCAGAATCCGTTTCTGGGTTCGGGTTATATCGCTCCCGGGTTCATCAGCCCGACCGGCGCGGTCTGGCAGCCGGTGTTTATCGTTTATGGCACGGCGCGTTCGGCCGTGCAGACTTTCGACAGCGGTGGCGGACAAAACACCGAATGGGCCAATCGGCTCGATCTTTTCGGGAATCTCTACCTGACGCCCACGGAGCGGATTCTGGTCGGGATGCGCCCGTTGGACCACGACGGACTCTTCAGCGGTTATCAATTCCATCCCAAGAAAACCCGCGGCTGGACGAATCACTTCAACTACCATCTCAGCACTTTGTTTTTCGAAGGCGATTTCGGCCAGTTGTTTCCCAGGCTGGATCCGCTCGATCGCAAAAGCCTGGATTTTGGATTTTCCGTCGGCCGCCAGCCGTTGAGTTTTCAGGACGGCATCATGATCAATGACAGCATCGATTCGATCGGTGTCACGCGGAGCTCGCTTTTCCTCTTCGGCTCCAGCGCCGCCCATGTGACCATGCTTTATGGCTGGGGCAATCTGCACCGGAATAACAACGTGCTGGATGAGAATGCGCATCTCTGGCTTCTTTCCAGCGCCGCGGATTACGTCTTCGGCACGGTCGAGGCCGACCTCGCCTATGTTGACAGCAATCGCAATTCGGGGGGCGACGGTTTGTATTTTGGCACGGGACTGACCCGCCGCTTCGGCAAGATCAATTCCACCCTTCGCGTGAACACTTCCTCGGCGCTGCAGGGCCAGAACGCCGAGGTCAGCACCGGCACTTTGGTGTTCACCCAGCTTTCCTATGCACCGGTTGGCACCTTGAACAACCTTTACTGGGATACATTCTGGGGCATCCGCCGCTACAGCTCCGCGGCCCGGGCGCCCGATGCAGGTGGCCCGCTCGGTGACACCGGCTTGCTCTTCGCCGCGGTCGGGCTGGGACGCTATGCCGCGCCGCTCGGCAACCGGGCAAATGACGCGATCGGCTCGGCGGTCGGCTACCAGATGTTTTTTGACGGCAACCGCAGGCAGATCACCGTTGAGGCGGGCGGCCGCGGCCAGACCGACGGCTCCCATCAGAGCATGGCCGCCATCGGCACGCGCCTGCAGCAGGCCTTCGGGCGGCATTTGATTCTGGTGCTGGATGCGTTTGTTTCCGAACAGCAAGACCACAGCCACGGCTACGGCGGGCGCAGCGAAATTCTCTGCAAGTTCTGATCCGATTATGTTCTGGCAATTGTCAGGCGCTTTGTTCGTGGGCCTGGTGACCGTGTGGATGGCCGTCGCGCTGGTCGGTGCAATCCGTCAGGTGCGCGGAGACGCCCGCCGGCGGAAATTCGAACTGGCCCAGTTGCAGACGAAGCTCGAAATACTGCGCGATGTCCGCCGCCGCCGGGCTTCGGCGCCGGAACCCTGGAGCGGCTTGCGCAAATTCGTGGTCAGGCAAAAGGTGGCCGAATGCGACGGCATCTGCTCGTTCTACCTGGCGCCGCACGACGGACGCCCGCTGCCGGAGTTCAAGCCGGGACAGTATTTGACTTTTCAATTGAAAGTTCCCGGCCGGCCGAAACCGGTGACGCGTTGTTACAGCCTTTCCGAGGCGCCACGGCCGGATTACTACCGCGTATCGATCAAGCGTGTGCCCGCGGCGGTGCCGGAAAATGCCGGCATGACCGCCGGCGTGGGCTCGGGCTTTTTTCACGACCAGGTGAGGGAGGGCGATATTTTGGATGTGAAGGCTCCGGCCGGACATTTCTGCCTTGATGCATCCCATGAGCGGCCGCTGGTTTTGATCGGCGGTGGCATTGGCGTCACGCCCGTCCTGAGCATGCTCAACGCACTGGTCAGGACACCGGTGGAGCGGGAGATCTGGTTCATTTACGCGCTCCGCAATGGCAGTGAACACCTCCAGCCCGGGCACCTGCAAACCCTGGCGAAGGAAAATCCAAATATTCGTGTGCATATTTGCTACAGCCAGCCGCGGCCCGCGGATGTGCAAGGCCGTGACTTTCACCATGCCGGGCGGCTCGACGTTGAATTTCTAAAAAAGCTCCTGCCTTCCAACAATTATGATTTTCTGATCTGCGGTCCGGGACCCATGATGGAGACGCTGACCAAGGGGCTGTCGGATTGGGGCGTGCCGGACACCTCGGTCTTTTTCGAGGCTTTCGGTCCGGCGAGCATCAAACGTGCCGCCAAGCCTGCGGACAAAGCCGGCGAGATCTTGCAGCCGGAGGCGCGCATCGAAGTGACCTTCGCAAAAAGTGGCCGGACGCTTGTCTGGGACGGATCCGCCCCGTCGCTTCTCGAGTTTGCCGAACAGCACGGCGTCCCGATGGATTCCGGCTGTCGGGCGGGCAACTGCGGCAGCTGCGTCGTGGCGGTGAAGGCGGGCGGGGTTGATTATCTGGCGGGCCATGGCGCCTCGGCCGAGCCCGGCACCTGCCTGGCCTGTGTGTGCAAGCCACGGGAAAAACTGGTCATCGACGCGTGAGGGATTTCGCATTGCAATCGGGCGAATGGATCGCGCCCGAGTTGACGTTCACCTTTTCAATAAAACACAGTGCGGTCGAGGCTGCGGTACTGGATGGCTTCGAGCAGGTGGGGCGATTCGATTTTTTCCGCGCCGGCCAGGTCGGCGATGGTGCGGGCGACCTTGAGGATGCGGTCATAGGCGCGGGCAGAGAGCGAAAGCTGTTCCATCGCCTGCTGCAGCAGGTCGCCGAGGGCTGAATCAAGCGGGCAGTGTTTGCGGATGAGCGCCTGGGTCATGCGGGCATTGCTGGAAATCTTCGTGCCGGCGAAGCGCGTGTGCTGGTGTTCGCGAGCCTTCTGTATCCGTGATTTGATGACAGATGATGATTCGCCGGGTTTTTCATTGCGCAGTTCGTTAAGCGAGAGCGCGGGCGCCTCGATGTGCAGGTCGATGCGGTCGAGCAGCGGGCCGCTGATGCGCGCGCGATAGTGCTGGATTTGCACGGGCGTGCAGCGGCAGGAATGGCGGGGATCACCGAGATAGCCACATTGACAGGGATTCATCGCCGCCACGAGCATGAAGCTGCAGGGCAGAGTGATCTTTCCGGCGCTGCGCGAGATGGTGACATGGCCGTCCTCGAGCGGCTGGCGCAGCACTTCGAGGGCGGAACGTTTGAATTCGGGCAGTTCGTCGAGAAAAAGCACGCCGTGGTGCGCGAGCGAAATTTCACCCGGTCCGGGGATGGCACCGCCGCCAAGCAGGCCGACGTCGGAAATCGTGTGGTGCGGCGCGCGGAACGGGGGCGTCAGCCAGGGCAGGGCGCTGTTGAGCGTGGCGCCCGCCGCGGAGTGGATGCTCAGCACTTCGAGAAATTCATCGAGCGCAGGCGCGGGCAGAATGGTGGGAATGCGTTTCGCGACCATGGACTTGCCCGCACCGGGAGGTCCGATCATGAGCAGATTGTGCGCCCCGGCCACAGCGACTTCGACGGCGCGGCGCAGGGCGTGCTGGCCCTTGATCTCGGAAAAATCCAGCCCGTCGGCGGGCGGCGCGCCGTCCCGCAGCGTGGCCACGCCGGAGGGCAGGGGTGCGAGGGTGATTTCACCGCCGAGAAAACGAAAAGCGCGGTCGAGCGAATCGACGGCATAAACCTCCACCCCTTCGACCAGTGCGGCTTCGGAGGCG
>DATJYF010000257.1:0-5064 GCA_035499715.1 Opitutaceae bacterium
ACGAGCGACGATCTCGCCGGCGTGGAGTTTGGCGGCTGCCTGAAAAACATTTACGCCATCGCCGCCGGCTGCTGCGACGGGTTGCGCCTTGGCTACAACGCCAAGGCCGCGCTGCTCACCCGTGCGCTGACCGAGATGGTGCGCGTGGGCACGGCGCTGGGGGCGCGGAACGAGACCTTTTACGGTTTGAGCGGCTTTGGCGATCTCGTCGCCACCTGTCATGCCGGCTGGAGCCGCAACCGCGAATTCGGCCAGCACATCGGCGAGGGCCGCACCGCCGCCGAACTCATGGCCGGCCGCCGGACGGTGGTTGAAGGCTATCAGACGACCGAGTCGTTTGCCGGCTTGTGCGCCGAGCGGCGGATCGACGCGCCCATCCTGCGCGAGGTTCGCGCCATTTTGTTTGCAGGCAAAAAACCGGCCGACGCGCTGACTGCGCTCATGACCCGCGAGTTGAAACGCGAACGCTAGGAAGGCGCGGCGGCGGCGTGCTCAGCGTTTGGTTTGCTCGATGGAGGCGACTTTGCCGTTCACGAAGGTGACGCGGATGTTGTCTTCCTCCTGCTCGGAATAGACCGGGGTGCTCACCGGCTCGTAGTAAATATGGTAGATGCGCGTCGCCGGGTCGAAAAACACGATCCGCCGGTAGCCGACATGGGCCATGCCTTCGTACTGTTCGTAGTAGGTCTTGTAGATCCAGGTGGTTTCGTCGCCCTTGCCGGTGGTCAGCTCATGGCGCTCGTCCGGCGAGCCGAGGGCGATGTAGACCATGTCGGGCGTATAGCCGACCTCGACGATGCCCTGCCGCAGTTTGGCTTGGGTCGACGGATCGAGGCGGTTGAACGAGTCCTGCTTTTCGCGGATGCGACTGTCGATGGTGCTGCAGCCGGCCAGCGCGAGCCCCAGGCCGGCGAGGAGCAGGAAAGGGCGCAGTTTCATGAACCGTTTGACCGTATTCTACTCGAACGGTGCCTTGCTTTGCGACCGGGCCGCGATCGCGCAGAGCAGGGCGATGATGAGCGGGTGGGGTTCCTTGAGCTGGGCGCTGCGTTCCGGCTGGAAGAGGGTGCCGAAGAAAAAAGGATGGGTCGGCAGCTCGAAGGCATGGGGCTCGCCGGCGGGATCAAAGGCGTCGAAGCGCAGGCCGCCGGATTCGAGCCGCCCGCGCCATGCGGGCGTGAGGCCGTAGCTGCAGCGATAGCTCTCGTGCGCGGTTTCGCGGCCGTAGATCTCCTGCAGCTGGCTGCCCGGCGCCAGCTCGAAGCCGCAGTTTTTTTCGATCAAGGGATGGCTGAGCGGGGTGATGACAAGGGCGCGGCCCGCGGTGGGGTTGGTCTCCGCGTGGTCCGCCGCGGCGATGCCGCAGACATTGCGCGCAAATTCGATGAGCGCGTGTTGAAAACCGCCGCACGTGCCGAGAAAGGGCCGGCGGGTCTCGCGCGCGAACCGGATGGCCATGAGCGCTCCGGCCATGCTCGCGTAGGGGCTGCCCGGCACGACCCAGATCGCGGAAAAATTCCCCAGATCGGACGTAGCCGTTTGGATATCCGAGGTCGGAACCCATTGCCACTCGACGGCCGAGCTTGTGGCTGAGGCGGCGAGTTCGAGGGCCCGCGGGATGCACCGATGGGCGATGTTGTCGGATGAATAATCACCGACGAGGGCGATGGAGGCGGAGCTCATGGGTGGGGCGGTTGTTCCATCCGGCGTCGTGTCAGGCGGCGTCGCATGGGGAGTTGCTGGTTGGCAGGATTTCCGCGGGCGTGAAGGTTGCAATGACCGGCATATATGATGTGGGTGCCGTCCGTTTCGTCTTAAATTTTCCGAAACGGCATCGAAACCAGGACAACCGCGGCTTCATGTCCGGAATAGAGCAGGTTTATCCGTATTTGGCGAGCGCCGGGCCGGTGAGACGGCAGATGCGCCAGTCCGGCAGCACGGCGGCGCCGAGCGAGCGATAGAAGGCTTGGGCGGGCTCGTTCCAGTCGAGCACGCTCCATTCCATGCGCCCGCAGCCGCGCTGGTTGGCGATCCGGGCGATCTGGAGCAGAAGCGCCTTGCCGATGCCGCGCCGGCGAAACTCCGGCCGCACAAAGAGGTCCTCCAGATAGAGGCCGGGCTTGGCCAGGAAGGTCGAGTAGGTCTGGAAATAAACCGCGAAGCCGGCGGGCGCGCCGCCGGCGACAAAGGCGAGCAGACATTCGGCGGTGGCTGGGCCGGCCGGCGGGAAAAGGGTGGCGCGGAGTTTTTCCTCACCGGCCTCGACTTGATGAGAGAGGTTTTCATAAGCCGCCAATTCCCGAATGAGTTGCAAAATGAGCGGAAGGTCGGCGGCGGTGGCGGAGCGAATTTGAATCGGCATGGGAGGAAGCGATGGCGGAGGTGAATTTTCGTAGCCCCAATGGTTTGCGTCTCGACAAAGACGCGTGGGAACGATTCGGTGAAGAGAAATTTACCGGGAGTAAATGGCGATCCTAACCTCGCAGCTTGCGCAATGCATGCATTTCGCCACGGCTTCACACGTGTGGGCAGGCATGCGCGTCTTCGCCATGGCAGCTCCGCCGGAGGCGAGCATTCCCTGGCTGGAATGGCTGGTGGGAGCTTTTGGCGGCGCGCTCGGCGTCACGTTTGTGGTCTTGATTTTCAATCTGCGGCTGCAGCGCAAGGTGGAGCAGCGCACCCGCGAGCTGCGCGCGTCGGAGGAGCGCCACCGGCGGCTGATGGAGCAGGCGAGCGACGCGATTTTCGTCGCCGACGCCGCCTCGGGCCTTCTGGTGGAGGTGAACCGCGCGGCCACCGAGCTGTTGGGGCGGACCGACGCCGAGCTGGTCGGACGGCCGCACACCATCTTGTACCGGCCGGAAGATGCCGCGGAACGGCAGCGCAGCCTCGCCGAACATGCGCAAACGGGCGGCCACCGGGAGGCGGAAGTGATGCTGTGCCCCCGCGACGGCAAGTCCGTGCCGGTGGAAATGCGCGCGGCCCGGGTCGAGACCGGCGGCCGGCGCTACCTGCAGGCGATCCTGCGCGACCTGCGCCCGCGCCGGGCGGCCGAGGAAGCCCTGCGGGCGAGCGAGGAACGCTACCGCACGCTTTTCGAGAGCGCGGTCGAGGGCGTCTACGAGTCCACGCCGGAGGGGCGTTTTCGTTCGGTCAACCCCGCGCTGGCGCGCATGTTCGGTTTTGCCAGCGCCGGCGACATGATTGCCTGGTATCAGCACATCGCGCGTGATCTTTATGTCGAACCCGACCGGCGGGCGGAGTTTTTCCGCGCCCTGGACCGTAGCGACCAGGTGGTGGATTTCGAGTCGGAGGTGCGCTGCCGGGACGGCTCGACCAAATGGGTGTCGGAAAACGTCCGCGCGGTGCGCGACGCCGAACACCGGCTGCTTTATTTTCAGGGTTTCGTCAACGATGTGACCGAACGCCGCCGGGCCGAGATCGCGCTCGCCGCTGAACGCGAGCGGCTGAGCGTGATGCTGCGCGCCATGGCTGAAAGCGTGGTCACGGTCGACCCCGACGGCATGGTGCAATTCATCAATCACGCCGCCGAGACCCTCATTGGTTGGACGGACGGCGGAGGGGTGGGACGCAAGATCGGCGAGGTCTGCGTGCTGCACCACGAAAAGACCCGCGCCCTGCTGGCCGCACCCGTCACGGCGGCGCTGGCCGAGGACCGCGTCATCGAGCTTCCGCCCAACACGGCGCTGATGAACCGCAGCGGCCAGTCCTGCCTGATCGAGGGCCGCTGCGCGCCGATGCACGATCTGACCGGCCGCGCCGTCGGAGTGGTGCTCGTGTTCCGCGACGTGACGGAACGCGCCCGGCTTGAGCTGGAAATGCAGCGCACGACCAAGCTCGAGTCCATCGGCATCCTCGCCGGCGGCATCGCCCATGATTTCAACAACATCCTCACCGTGGTCATGGGCCATCTCGCGCTGGCCGCGCTCGACGCGCAGTCCGCGGGCACGTCCGGCCGGTGGCTGGAGGAGGCCGAACGCGGCGTGTTGCGCGCCCGCGATCTCACCCAGCAGCTGCTCACGTTCGCCAAGGGTGGCGAGCCGGTGCGTGCGGCCGTGCGGCTGCCGGAAGTGGTGCACGAGGCGGCGCAATTCGCGCTGCACGGCTCGAAAGTGCGCTGCGATTTCCAGGCCGTGCCCGATCTGTGGGCGGCGGACGTCGACAAGAGCCAGATCGGCCAGGTGGTGCAGAATCTGGTGATCAACGCCGTCCAGGCGATGCCGGACGGCGGCGTGATTCAGATTTCCCTCGGCAACGAGGCCATCCCGGCCAAATCGGGCGGCGCGCTGGTGGCGGGCGACTATCTGAAAATCTCCGTCGCCGACACCGGCACGGGCATCCGGCCGGAGCTGCTGCCGCGGATTTTCGAGCCGTATTTCACGACCAAGATCAGCGGCAGCGGACTCGGCCTGGCCACGGTTTATTCCATCATCAAAAAGCATTACGGCCACATCGAGGTGGACTCCGCGCTGGGCAAGGGCACGACCTTTCACTTCTGGCTGCCCGCGGCGCAAAGCCGCCCGGTCGAGCCGGACACCGTGCGCAGCCCGTTCGAGGCCATGCCGGGCCGGGTCCTGTTCATGGACGACGAGGAACCGATCCGCCAGATGGCGGGCGTTCTCCTGACCAAGCTCGGCTTCGAGGTTGCGACGGTGAAGGACGGCGCCGAAGTGCTGCGCGAATACAAGGCCGCACTGGCGGGGCAAAACCCGTTCGACCTGGTGGTCATGGATCTGACCGTGCCCGGCGGCATGGGCGGGCGCGAGGCGATGGAGGAATTGCGCAAGCTTCATCCCGAGGTGCGGGCGGTGGTGTCGAGCGGTTATTCGAGCGATCCGGTGCTGGCCAATTATCGCGTGCATGGTTTTTGCGGCCGCGTGACCAAGCCGTATCGCATTTCCGAGCTGGCCAAGACGCTGCGCAGCGTGCTCGCGGGAGTGGAAGCCTAGCCGGCGGCGGGCGGGAGCGCGGCCGGGGCCGCGCTAGAGGCTGAGTTCGCCCTGAGCGCCGGGCGCGACCCGCGCCTGATGGCTGAAATAATGG
>DATJYF010000258.1:0-2527 GCA_035499715.1 Opitutaceae bacterium
TTCCAGGACTGGGTCGTCTGGGGCGACCGCATGGATCTCAGTTCCTGCGGCCGCCAGCTCGACCACCCGAATGCACCCGCGAGCAAGGCGGCCGACGTCGCCCGCAGTTGCGCCCGCCTCGCCGCGCTCGATCCGGCGCACGCCGCGGCGCTCAACAGCTTCATCGACCGCGCGACCGGCCGCAAGCCGGACACGGCCGCCGGCGCGCCCACCGGCAACCGCTGCTTCTGGCGATCCGATTTCATGGTTCACCGCCCCGGCACGTGGTACGCCTCGATCAAAACCTATTCCTCGCGCATCCTCCGCACCGAAACCTCGGTCAATTCCGAAAATTACAAGGGTTATCATCTTTGCGACGGCATGATGCTCGTCATGGTCAGCGGCGGGGAATACGACGAGATCCAGCCGGTTTGGGACTGGCGCAAGCTCCCCGGCATTACCTGCCGCGAAACGACCGCGCCCCTGCCCTACGGCAAAAACGCCGGCTTCCAGCACAACCCGCGTGATTTTGTCGGCGGCGCGTCCAACGGTGAATCCGGCGCCGCCGTGCTCGATCTCGCCAAGGACGATCTCACGGCGAAAAAAGCCTGGTTCTGTTTCCACCGCGGCATCGTCTGTCTCGGCGCCGGCATTTCCTCCGCCGCGCCCGAGCCCGCCTATACCGACGTCAACCAGTGCCTGCTCCGCGGCGATGCCATGATTCTCGCGGACGGAAGCTGGCGCGTCGCCGCTGCGCAGCAAAATCTTCCGTCATCCACCCAGGCGGTTTATCACGACCGCATCGGCTACCTGTTTCTCGCGCCGGCGAACGCCACGCTCGCCTGCGGCCCGCAATCCGGCGCGTGGTCCGACCTGCGCAAGGAGGGTGTGAGCCCGGCAAAAATCACAAACAATGTATTCAATTTATGGATCGATCACGGACCTCATCCGCAAAACGCCGGCTATGCCTACGCCGTCATGCCTGACGTCGATCCGTCGGCAGTCGCACAAGCCGCCGCGACGTCGCCCTGGCGCGTGCTCGCCAACACACCGCAGCTTCAAGCCGTGGCCAGCCCGGACGACGGACTCGTGCAGGCGGTGTTTTATGCGCCTGGCCGCCTGGAAAAAAGTCTCGCCCCCGCCGTTGCCGTCAGCGCACCCTGCGTGCTGATCGCATGCGAAAAATCCGGCGGCGCGCTCGATCTGACCGTGGCGGATCCCACGCAGAAACTTTCTTCGCTCACGCTCACGATCGACGGCTCTTACACCGGCCCGGTCTGCCGCGCCGCCGGCGCCGCCACCGAAATCACGATTCCGCTGCCCCCGGCCGGCCTCGCCGGCTCAAGTGTGACCGTTCACCTCGCGCCCACATCCTAGCTAATCGTTAGAGATGACTCGCGGCTGTGATTTGACGCCATTGCCTGCTGCAAGGACGTGCAATCGATGCCCTGACATCCGCACAGGAAAAGAAGTCCGAAGATCAAGAGCAGTGGGAATGGCGTGATTTTCACAGCGGTTGCCTGTGCTTGGATGCGATCGACAGAATCGATCACTGATATGAATCGTTTGTTGTGATTATATCGACGATGAGATTCATCTTCGGGTTTCCAAACAGTAAGAGATCAGATAGACAGCCACTGATATGGCGATGTAGCAGTTCTCAATGAGTTTCTTTCTCCTGGGGTCTTCTCGCGACTGTGTGATGTCCACAACTGCGTGTCGAAGCAGGAAGGTGTAGAGCACGAAATAGAGAAACGGAATTGCATGTACGTAAAACGGGTAATCCCGAATCCTTTTGCCAAAGAGTGACAGCAACCAGCCGATCTGGCTGTAGATGCCAAGCAGACCCAAGAAGGCATTGATGAACATCCATTTCACTTCATCGCGCCCAAAAATGCACAGGTAAAGTAGCGTGTAGACCAAGATCGCAAACCCGCCGTGCAAATAGAGGAAAAGCACCGGGGGACGGATGTTGGCATAAGCCATAAAAAAGCCCGATCCGCCGAACACCAGCATGTGGGCCAGAAAAAATGGATAGACCTTATACCATGGAATATCAGTGCCCTTGGTATAAGTCTTGTTGTTGATCGTGATATTACCCTGAAGCTTCATCGTGGTCTCTGATGTCGAACGTTAGAACTGGCCCACACGGGACAAGCGCGGCTTGAGTCCCGGGCCGTTTCGGCAAACTCAAGGCTCCGCGCCAGTCGAGGGGCTTGTCGAACGGGACGAAAACCTGCCCGCAATGGCAGGTGGCCCCGGCCGGCTCGCGTTGGGCTCACGCCGTCGCCTGGATTTGTCGGACAAGCTGGTGGCTGGCTCGGCCCTTTCTTCATTTCCGCTTTTTCTGCCAATAAGTCAGGCCAGGCTCAAATATGGTCGCACCCAGGTCCTCGAGGCGGGCCCGGAAAAATTCCTCTGAATGCTTGACGCCCTGATTGTAGGCCAAGGGAGCGATTTCTTTGACGATGTAGTCTAAAAGCAATTTTGCCTCCAGCTCGCTCAGTTCCCGATCCAGCTCTGACCGGAAGTACTTCTTCAGGGAGTG
>DATJYF010000259.1:0-3071 GCA_035499715.1 Opitutaceae bacterium
AAAAAAGGAAAGCGCGCCCTCTCCTCTTTTCCCGGCCATCCGCACCGCCCGTGGCTGGGCGCAGGACCGGATCGGGCTGATTTTTCCGTCCAGCCTTTGCTCGAGCGAAATCGCACGCCTGGCGGCGGAGCGGCTGAACGCCCGCGGCACGGGCCAGGCCGCCGGCATTTCCCGTTTCGTCGCCCTGGCGCACACGGAAGGCTGCGGCTTCGGCGGCGAAGCGCACTATCATCTTCTCGACCGTATCTACCGCGGTTACGCCGCGCATCCGAACGCGGCCGTCACGCTGTTTCTCGAGCATGGCTGCGAAAAGGTTCCGAATGACATGATCCGCCGGCGTCTCGAGGCGGCTGGCGCCGATCCCCGGCAATTTGGCTGGGCCAGCGTGCAACTTGACGGCGGCATCGAAAAGGTGCTCGCCAAAGTAGAGGCGTGGTTTGCCGAAAAGTGCGCCGAACTCGGACCGGCCGCCACCGGCCTAGCCGGTTTCGAAGCGCTGGCACTGGGCTTGATCAGCACACACCCGCCACGCGATCCAACAGCCGAGGCGTTCGCCGGGCTGGCGCGCACCATTGTCGGCGAGGGCGGATCAGTCCTCCTTCCCGCCGGCGATCCGCTGCTTGCCTCACCGCTTTTTCGCGAGCGGCTGCTCGGGTCGGCCGCGCCCCATCCGACGCTGGCTTATGGGCAGACGCCCGCGCGCCCCGGTCTGCACGTGGTCGAGACGGAGACCGAACACTGGACGGAAAACCTCACCGGCCTCGGCGCCTGCGGCGCGCAGATTTTCCTCGGCCTGGTCGGCGGCCATCCGCGGCAGGGCCATCCGATGCTGCCGGTGCTCCAGGTAGCGGAAGCGGGGGAAAAACTGCCGGCGGACGAAATCGACCTTTTCCTGCCGCCGGATGCCGCGGCCACCTGCGAGGCGCTTTGCCGGCTGGTCGCCGCTGTCGCCGCCCGCGAAATTACGCCCTGCGCCAGCGCGCGCGGGCTGACCGATTTCCAGATCACGCGCGGCCATCTCGGTGTCACGACCTGAAATTTTTCCTGCGGGTTTGGTTGCCTGCCCCGGCATATTCCATTTTCTCGCGTTTGACCATGCGTACCCCACTTGATCGCGCGCGCCGCAAGGCCTACTGGCGTCTGCTGCCCCTGCTTTTCGTCGGTTACGCGATCGCTTACGTGGACCGGACCAACGTCGGCATTGCCAAGCTGACGATGACGAGGGAACTGGCCGGCTTCGACGACGCCGTTATCGGCTTCGGCGCCGGCGTTTTTTTCTGGGGCTACTTTCTCCTCGAGATCCCCGGCACGCTCCTGATCGAACGCTGGAGCGCGCGCAAATGGATCGCGCGGATTTTCATCAGTTGGGGAATCTTCGCCGCGCTCACCGCGCTGGTGAAGACGCCGGCGGAGTTTTATTTCGCACGGTTCATGCTCGGGCTGGCGGAGGCGGGATTTTTCCCCGGGGTGATCGTCTATCTGACGCACTGGTTTCCCGCGCGCGATCGTTCGCGCGCCCTCGCCTATTTTTTCGTGGCCACGCCGGTCGCCCAGATCACCAGCCCAAAAATTTCCAATCTGCTGCTGAAATTTGGCACCGATCAAACGGTCAACGGCACCGTCATGCACCATCCCGCCCTGTGGGGGCTGCACGGCTGGCAATGTATCTACATTTTCTGGGGTTTGCCGGCGATCATCCTCGGCGTTGTCGTGCTCTTCTGGCTCAAGGATCGCCCCGCCGATGCGCCCTGGCTCGACGCCGAGGAGCGCGCCGCCCTGGAGCAGCAGCTCGCGCTCGAGAAGGACAAGAGGGCCGGCCGGCGGATGACCGTGCTCGAGGCGCTGCGGCATCCCAAGGTTCTGCTCCTCGCCCTGACCTATTTCTGCTGCGTGGCCGGAAATTACAGCATCGAGTTTTTCCTGCCCAGCATCCTGCAGAGCTGGTATTCGCTCGGCGCCGACGCCATCACCTGGCTGGTGCTGCTTCCACCGCTCGTCGCCCTGCCGGGCCAGTTGTTCGTCGGCTGGAGCTCCGACCGGCAGAAAGAAAAACGCCTCCACACCTTCGTGCCCATCGTCATCGGGGTCAGCGCGCTGGCCCTGGCCCCCTCGACCCGCGGACATCTGGCGCTGACCATCGCGTGTTTCATGGTGGGCTTCGCCGGGATCAAATCCTATCAGCCGGCGTTTTGGGCCCTGCCCAGCCTGTTCCTCACCGGCACCGCGGCGGCCGGCAGCATCGGGCTGATCAATTCGATCGGCAATCTCGGCGGCTCCCTCGGCCCCACCGTGATGGGCAAGATCAAAACCGTGACGGGCTCGTTCGACGGCGGAATTTATTTTCTCTCCGCGCTGATGGTCGTGTCGGCCGTGATCATTCTCGGGCTTGGCCTCGGAAAAAAAGAAACCGACGCCTGAAGTTTTTGCGCACCTCCGGCGCCCTCAGTCCGCCGCCCGGCCGGCGCGGGCCCTCATGCATCTGATATGAAATAGCAATAGGTTTTCTGCCTCATTTTTTCCAACTTGTGGATCCAACTACGTCGCAGCAGCCTAGAATATAGCCGCTTAAGGCATGCCGAGGAAGACCGATAGACATAGGCAAAGCATCACACCACTGGCTGGCAAGAAACCCCATGGAATTGTTCTCGAATCCGCGTCGAAATTGGATCCTGACCGGCTTGATCGTTCTCCCGGTTCTGATCATCGCGGGTTGGTGTGGATTCCGCTGGCTGCATGACCCTTCGCGGGTTTCGGCCAAAAGGCCGTTTCGCGTCGGCTTTCAAGAGTCCTCCCCTTACCAGTATGTCACCAAGGACAAGACGCCGGACGGGCCCGCCGTTGCGACGTTTGCCGAGGCCTGCCGGCGCCGCCACATTGCCATCGAATGGGTCTATTGCCCGGCGCCGAATGGCCCGGACAACGACTTGCGGAGCAAGAAAGTCGATCTGTGGCCGCTGCTGACCGACATTCCTGAGCGGCATGACTATTTGTATGTTTCCCGCCCGTGGGTCATTCACTCCCTGCTGTTGGTGACGCTTAGCACCACCGGAATCACCGGCCCGCAGGACACC
>DATJYF010000260.1:0-7628 GCA_035499715.1 Opitutaceae bacterium
AAATTTTCACAAACATAGGCCGTGGGCCGGTCGTCGAGGGCACGCATGGCCGCGATTTCCGGCGCGCGCGCCGCCAGCCAGGCCCGGCCTTCGCCGCCATCCGCGCACAATAGCACCCGCCGCGCGCCCGACCGCTCATGCAGCACGGCGGTGAGCGCGCGGAAGTCGGCGGCCGCCGGATCGCCGGCCATGACGACTTGTCGCGGCGGTTCGAGCGCGAGCTCCACTGCGCACAGCATTTGCGGCAATGCCTGCGGCAGGTCCAGCCATTGCCCGCGAAACGCCTCCAGCGTGCGCTGCGCCCGCCCGCGGAATTCGTCGCGGTGCAACATGGCGGCGAGCCGCAGCAGATTCGACGCCGCCACGCTGCTCGGCGCGGGTTCGGCGCCGTCGTAATCCTCCTTCAGCCGCAGCACCAGGCTGGGATCGTCGGCGCGCGAATCGAAATAACCGCCACGCTCCGCATCGAAAAACAGTTCATCCATCTTGCCCTGGAGCTGTTCGGCCCATTGCAGCCACCGGATGTCGAACGACGCCTCGTAGAGGTCGAGCAACCCCTGCACGAGAAAAGCATAGTCCTCGGCGAAACCCTCGGCCGCGCCGCGGCCCTCGCGCCAGGCGCGAAAGAGCACGCCGCGCGTTGCGTCGAACAGCTCACGCCGCAAAAACTCCGCCGTGCGGGCCGCGGCGGCGGACAAGGCCTCCTCGCCGAGCACCTGCGCGCCCTTCGCCAGGGCGGAGATCATCAGGCCGTTCCACGCCGTGATGATCTTGTCGTCGAGATGCGGACGCGGTCGGCGGGCGCGGGCCGTGCGCAGGCGCGCCAGCGCCCCGACCAGCTTTGCATTGGCCGCCTCGGGCGAGAGGCCGAACTGCTGCGCGCTCGCGGCCAGCGGCTGCCGCTGCGCGAGAAGATTTTTCCCCGAGAATTCGCCCTGCGGGTCGCTTTCCGGCGGCACATTGCCCGCCTCCCGCACACCGAAATGCGCGGCGACGAGCCGGTGGTCCGCACTGAGCGCGGCGCGCAGTTCGTCCGCGCTCCAGAGATAAAACGCGCCTTCCGCGTGCTCCGTGCCATCCGCCTCCGTGGCACTGTCCGCGTCCTCGGCGGAGAAGAATCCGCCCGCGGGATGGGCAAGGTCGCGGCGGACGTAATCGAAGATGTCGCGCGCGGCCCAGGCATGGCGCGCATCGCCGGTGGCCTGAAAGGCCTCGAGAAAATTGACCGCGATCTGGGCCTGGTCGTAGAGCATTTTTTCGAAATGCGGCACGAACCAGCGCGCGTCCACGGCATAGCGATGATAGCCGCCGCCCACGTGGTCGTGCAGGCCGCCCTGCGCCATTTTTTGCAGGGTGAACGCGGCCATGTGCCGGGCGGCGCGGCCGGCCTCCGAGTCGGCGCCTTGCAGCACGGCGCAGCGAAAAAGAAAATTCAGCACGCAGGCGCGGGGAAATTTCGGCGCGCCGCCGAAACCGCCTTCGCGCGGATCGAAGGTTTCATCGAAATACTGCAAGGCGCGCCCGAAAGCCTCGCCCGCGGCCTCGTCGAGCAACATCGCGGCGGGCGGCGCGGCGGCGCGCTCCGCCCGGGCCCGCATCACGTCCACGGCGCGCGCGCCTTCCGCGGTGATTTTGTCGCGCTCCTGTTCCCAGCCTTGCGTCAACACGCGCAGCACGCTGGCAAAGGCGGGCCGGCCGGGGCGGTCCTCGGGCGGAAAATACGTACCGCCGTAAAACGGTTTCAGCTCCGGCGTGAGCCACGCGCTGAGCGGCCAGCCGCCGTGTCCCGTCAGCCCCTGCACGTAGGTCATGTAAACGCGGTCCACATCGGGGCGTTCTTCGCGGTCGACCTTGATGGCCACGAAATGCGTGTTGAGCAGTGCGGCGGTTTCGGCGTCGGCAAACGACTCGCGGGCCATCACGTGGCACCAATGGCAGGTCGAATAGCCAATGCTGAGAAAGATCGGTTTCTGCTCCGCCCGCGCTTTCGCGAAGGCCTCCTCGCCCCAGGGAAACCAGTCCACCGGGTTGTCGGCGTGCTGCCGCAGGTAGGGTGATTTTTCGCGGGCGAGGCGGTTGGGCATGGCCCACACGCTCACGCAAAGGTGCGAAGATGCAAAAAATATTTCCGCGCACGACCGCGACCGTCACCGCCTCCCGGGACGGCGCGGAAAACCGTGCGCAGCGGTCTTATTCGGCCTTTTTGCCGTTGAAGACGGCCTTGGCGACTTCGAAGGGCGCGCGGGTGATCGATTTGACGGCCGCGACGCTGACCGCGACCGATGACGGTTCCGGCGGCTCCGGCGGCGGCAGGGCGTTGCGCTCCTCGATCTTCGCCAGCTGCTCCTTGAGCTTTTCCTCGCGGCGGCGGAGTTGGGCCTCGCGCTCGGCAAAGACGAGCTTTTCATCGCGAAAATTTGCGCGCTCGGCCTCGAGCAGCTCGGTCGCCCGCTGGAGTTTTTGCCACGCTTCCTTGAGCGCGGGATCGTCGGTGAAGGGCGAGCGGGAGGACGTGCCGCGGGCACTGAACCAGAGGACACGGTCGGCCTCCAGCTGCGCCTGCACCTGGCGGAGACGGGCCTCGTAGTCGTGCAGGTTTTTTTCCTGCTCGCGGAGCAAATCGAGATCATCGTGCCAGCGCCGGCGTTCCCGCGCCAGCTTCGTGGCCTCGTGCTGCAGGCGCGCGGCCTCTTCGTTGAGGCGGTCTTCCTGCTGCTGCTGCTGGGCGCGCCGGGCCTCGCATTCGGCTTTTTCCTTGGCGATCTCGTCGTTGGACTTGGCTTGGACGCTGCGGCGCTCTTCCTCCAGGGCGGTGCGCTCGCGGGCGATCTCGGCGCGGGTCTCGGCCAGCTGGCGGGCCTTCGCGTCAATCGCGGCCTGGGCCGCGGCGGCGATTTCCAGCTGGCTGTGCAGCTCGGCCGATTCCACCTCGAGGCGGCTGGCATCCGCAATCTGCGAGAGCAGTGTCTTCAGCTCGGCTTCGAGCGCGGCTTTTTCCGCCTCGAGTCGCGCATTCTTGCCTTCCAGGGCGGCGCGATCCTTGGCGCCGCGCAGCAATTCGCCCGAGAGGTCGCTGCTGGAGGGCTGGTCCGACGCGGAAGAAGCCGTGGTGGGGCCGGGGCCGGAGATGCGTTCCAGCGCAATCTCCACCTCCGCCAGCTCGGCCGCCGTGACGCCTTCGTTGTCGGCGGGCGGAGTCGCTTCGGGATTGAGCAGCGTGGCCACCCGGCGGGCAACGGAGGCGAGGTCGTTTTGCGCCATGACGTCCGTCACGCCGACGCGAATGCCTTTGACGATGATCGAAAGCTCGAATTGCTGGACAAAGAGAACCACTGGAAGCGTGGGCTGGATTTTCTTCAGCGTGCCCACGAAGGAAAAATCCCGGGTGCCGGAGATCTCGTAGTCGACCAGGGCCAGATCGAACCATTCGTTGCGCGCCGATTCGAGGGCGGCGTCGGCCGTCCCAAAGGCGCGCAGATCGTATCCGGCGTCGGCGAGGAACAGCACCAGTCGGCGGCGGATTTTTTGATCAGCGTGCGCGATGAGAAGTTTTTTCACGACATTCATGGCAATCTTGTTTCGGAAGGGGAATTTTGATTGCCGCCAAAATAGACGCCCCCGCCGTATTTTCGCCACGGCGAATCGCTGATTATCCGAGGATTTACCCCTTGTTTACGGCGCGGCTCATCCGTCAATTTTTTTTCAAATTCACGGCCGGGGCGGCCCCATGGTTCGAATTTTGAACGCCGTGAAAAATTTCGCGCGCGGGCGGCAACGCGGCTTCAGACACGGAAAATCACTTCCTCGCGGTTGAACATGCGCACGCACAAAGCGAGGGCGACGCCGGCATACACGCAGGTCGACGCGAAGATCAGGGCGATGTAGTGCCAGTGCCATACGCCCGACATCATTTCCCTGCACACGAGCGAGAGGTTGAGCAAAGGCACCAGCGCGAGGCGGGCGTCGAGCTCGATGCCCGGGAGAATGCCGATGACCGCGGGCAGGATGACGAGAAAGACCAGCGGTGTGACGTAACTCTGCGCCTCCTTCGCGCTCTTGGCAAAAAGCGAGATCGTCAGGAGCAGCGCCGAAAACAGCACCGCGGCCGGCAGCACCATCGCCAGCACGCCGAAAATTCCCAGCGGATCGATCGTCGGCAGCGTGGCCCGGGCGGCTTGCGCCTTGGCCGCCGCCGCGATGGCCGGCGCGCCGCGGCCCATCGCCACCCCGGTCACAATGAATGTTGCCGCCATGGACATGAGTGAGAAGACCATCGCGCACAGCGAACTGGTCAGCACCATGAAAAACTTTCCCAGCACGATCTCGACGCGTCCGACCTGGCTGCAGAGCAGCGTCTCCATCGTGCCGCGCTCCTTCTCGCCCGCGGTGAGGTCGATCGCCGGATAGATCGCGCCGGTGAAGCAAAGCAGGATGATGAGATAGGGGACGAAGCCGCCGAATTCGTTGCCGCCGACTTTTTCCGGAGGCGCGACGTTTTCCCGCCCCACGGTGAAAGGTTTCACCAGCGAGGCCGGCAGTCCGTGCGCGGCGAGCGAGGCCGCGACCGTCCGGTCCCGCAGATCGTTGAAAAACCGCTCGAGGTTGCCCGCGGCGAAACCCGATTTCAGCTCGCCTTCATAATAATAGAGGGTGACCTGCTGGACGGCGCCGGATTTCAGGCCGGCTTCGAAGCCGTCGGGCAGGCGTATCGCGGCGCGGACTTTTTTGTCGGAAATGAGCTGCTGATAGTCGTCGCTGGCCGGAACAATCTTGAATTTTGGCGATTGTTTGAGCGCGGCCACGATTGCGGGCGAATCGCCGCCGCCGAGAAGCATGACCTTCGGCGTCTCCTCGCGGGCCCTGGTCACGGCGCTCATGCTGATCCGGCCGATGCTCAACGTCAGCGCCGGCACGAGAAACATGGGAACGACGAACATGGACATCAGGGTACGGCGGTCGCGCAACGAATCGCGCAGCTCCTTGCCATAGACGGTCATGATGTGGCGGAAGATCATGGCAGATTTTCGGCGCCCACCGCCTGGATGAAGATCTCCTCCATGTCCTGCCCGCCGAAGCGGTCGCGCAAGCCGGACCAGCTGCCCTCGGCCCGGAGGCGGCCGTCGTGGATGATGCCGATGATGTCGCAGAGTTTTTCGACCTCGCTCATGATGTGCGTCGAATAGATGACGGTTTTGCCGCGGCCCCGGCACTCACGCACGAAGCGCAAAATCGCCCGCGCGGCCATGACGTCGAGGCCCAGCGTGGGCTCGTCGAGGATGAGGACGGCCGGGTCGTGCACGAGGGTGCGGGCGATGGATGCCTTTTGTTTCATGCCGGTGGAGATTTTTTCCACGCGGCGGTCGAGGAACTCGTGCATCTCGAGCTCGTCGGCCAGCCGGCGCGTGCGCGCCCGGATCGTGGCATCGTCGAGACCGTTGAGCCGGCCGAAATAAGCGATGGTCTCGCGCGCGGTCAGCCGGCCGTAAAGCGCCGTGCTGGCAGCGAGAAAGCCGACGCTTGCCCGCACTCGCTGCGGTTCGCGCCCGATATCGAAGCCGGCCACCCGGGCGCTGCCGCTGGTCGGCTGCAGCAAGGTGGCGAGCAGGCGCAGCAGGGTGGTCTTGCCCGCGCCGTTGACGCCGAGCAGGCCGTAAATCTGACCCGGCGCAACCCGGAGTGACACTTCATCCACGGCCCGAATCGCGCCGCGTTTCTTGTCCGAGAAAATTTTGGTCAGGGCCTGGACCTCGATCACGATCGCTCATCGTAGGCCCGAGGGCCGGAAACGGAAGTGCATTTCTCGGCCGGCCACCGACCACATCTTGTGCGGTATACCGCAAGATCCCGGGGCGCGATCCTCTGCCTCGTGCGCGGCGCTCATCAACCGCGACGCCGGCCGTTTGCCCGGGCCGGCGGGCCGATCGCCCGCCCGCGCTCAAGCCGCCATGCCGGCCGCTGCGGAACTGAACGAGAAGCCGGCGGCTTCTTCCTGGATTTGGGCGGCAATCTCACGGGCCGCTTCGCTTTCCACGCAAGTCGGCTGGCCCAGGTGCAGCCGCAGGCCTTCGGCCAGGGAGATGAACAGTTCCGCCTCCGGCGACTGCCTCACGATGGCCAGGACCTGCTCGGCTTCGCCCAATGCCGCGAGGCGGATGGAAAAATGCTCCACCAAACGGGAGCAATCACGACAGATCCGAGCATCAGCAAAAAAGGACTTCAATTCACCGAGATAATTTTCATTGGTCGCATTCATGGTAGGAGATCGTTATGGTTTTATATATTTTTTAGATGAGCACCGACAGCGGCATGTTTATGCGACAAGATCGGCACGTTATCCAGAATTTACACATCTTTAGCCGGCTTTTGGGCGTATCTTGTTCCGGAAATAGGGGCTATAACACACCCTACCCGCCATTGAATAAAAATAACACCCCACCCTCGCCGTGGTCGGGGCCGGCAACGAGAACCGCCGGCCGCAATCGCGGCCGGCGATATTTTGCGCCGCTTTGGAGGCGGCCACTTTCTCTCTCACGCGGCGGGTGCAGCCGCGCGAATGAACCCATATTCGATATTGGCTTCCGGCTCCGGCTCGCCCGTGGCCTGCTCGACGGCGTCATCCGCCGGCACGGCCTCCAGCTCCCTCGACAAGACGTCCTGATCGGAGGCGAATTCCGTCACCGCCCGCTGGATTTGGGCGGCAATGTCGCCCGCTTCGCCCGCGGTATCGCTCACCGGCCAGCCCAGATAGAGGCGCAGGCCGTCGGCCAGCGATGCGAACAATTCCGGCTCCGGCGAACGCTCGATGATGGACAGCACCTCGGAGGCACGGCCCAGCGCCGCCAGGCGGATGGAAAAATGCGCCAGGAGCCGCTGGCAATCGCGGCAAGCTTGGCCATCAGCAAAGAACGTTTCTAACTCGGCAAGGTAGTGTTCGCGGGTCGCATTCATGGCAGATGTGTTTGTAAGTTATATGTGAAGTCGATGTGCCTCTATAACGGCAGATTATGCAGAATTGATAAAGTATATAACAAATGACTTGCCTCAATTTACACCCCTTTAGCTTATATTATAGGGGACTGTCCTTTCTATATAGGCGGTATACCGGCTATCGGATAGGGAATATATCCCAGGCATGACCGTTATGTTGTTTGTGAATGAACGAATGTGGTGCAGGAAGAGCCGCTCCACGGCTTTCACCAGCCGAAAATATTCCGGCGGCTTTTGTGTCATGAGCGGGAGATTCACCCTCCCGCGGCAAGGCCGAGAAAAGCCTGCAATGATGCAAATCATCGGCATCTCGGGAAATTTTTCTGGGATGATCTCCCTACCGGCCATTTTTTATTCCGCTGACACACCGCGGCTTCGTATTTCGACAAAAAAACTCGCTCGATCCGCAGACCGAGCGAGACGCATGTTTGCGAAGGACGAAACCGGTTATTGGTCGGCGGCGAGCAGGCCCGGCGATGTGACGGCCGGCATAGGCGCCACCGCGCCGCCCACGGCGCTTTCGGCACAGGCCTGCGCATAATCGGCCATCCCGGCGGGCTGGTACACGGGATTGATCGACACGGCGGTGTCGGCTACGAACGTGGCCGGAGCCTTGGCCTGGGTGCGGGTGGCGGCAAAAA